>NZ_JBQQAM010000074.1:0-240 GCF_052246815.1 Brucella sp. RRSP16 | reverse complement strand
TTCAACTTGAGAGTTTGATCCTGGCTCAGAACGAACGCTGGCGGCAGGCTTAACACATGCAAGTCGAGCGCCCCGCAAGGGGAGCGGCAGACGGGTGAGTAACGCGTGGGAACGTACCATTGCTACGGAATAACTCAGGGAAACTTGTGCTAATACCGTATGTGCCCTTCGGGGGAAAGATTTATCGGCAAATGATCGGCCCGCGTTGGATTAGCTAGTTGGTGGGGTAAAGGCCTACCA
>NZ_JBQQAM010000073.1:0-240 GCF_052246815.1 Brucella sp. RRSP16 | reverse complement strand
CGCGGCTTCGATCTGCCTTTCAGCCGCTCGTTGAGGTTGGAACGGGATACGCCCAGCGTGTCTGCGACGGCCTTCATCGCGAACCGTCCTTCGGCAACAAGATCGGCCGCGATATCCGTTTTTTTGAGTCTGCTTTGGACAAGGCTTCCCGAAGGATTTCGACCTCCATCGTCTTGCGGCCGAGCATGCGCTCCAGCTCGCGGACGCGATCTTCCAGCTTCTTCACTTCCGAATTGCCGA
>NZ_JBQQAM010000072.1:0-246 GCF_052246815.1 Brucella sp. RRSP16 | reverse complement strand
GCTTAACACATGCAAGTCGAGCGCCCCGCAAGGGGAGCGGCAGACGGGTGAGTAACGCGTGGGAACGTACCATTTGCTACGGAATAACTCAGGGAAACTTGTGCTAATACCGTATGTGCCCTTCGGGGGAAAGATTTATCGGCAAATGATCGGCCCGCGTTGGATTAGCTAGTTGGTGGGGTAAAGGCCTACCAAGGCGACGATCCATAGCTGGTCTGAGAGGATGATCAGCCACACTGGGACTGA
>NZ_JBQQAM010000071.1:0-257 GCF_052246815.1 Brucella sp. RRSP16 | reverse complement strand
GACAGGCTTATCGGCGGCTCGCCTTTCGCGATTGAGGAGCGCGGCGATCCGCCGATAGCCATAGGTTGGCCTTTGATCTACCAGCCTGCGAATGATGGGCAAAAGCTCTGCATCCTCGGCCTTGTGATAGGAGCCGCGCGGCTTCGATCTGCCTTTCAGCCGCTCGTTGAGGTTGGAACGGGATACGCCCAGCGTGTCTGCGACGGCCTTCATCGCGAACCGTCCTTCGGCAACAAGATCGGCCGCGATATCCGTTT
>NZ_JBQQAM010000070.1:0-260 GCF_052246815.1 Brucella sp. RRSP16 | reverse complement strand
GATGTAATCGGATCAACTATCCAGTTGATGTCGCAATGGCTTGCTCAAGCCTTGCATTATGATTGATGTGTTTAACCGCCGTCACCGATTGTATCTCGAGAAGCTGGTCTTTCTGCTGATAACGTCGGGCTGAACAAGCTTGATGGATATTGGCAATGAGAGTGATCAAGTGTCTTAAGGGCATTTGGTGGATGCCTTGGCATGCACAGGCGATGAAGGACGTGATACGCTGCGATAAGCGTCGGGGAGGTGCGAATACC
>NZ_JBQQAM010000069.1:0-269 GCF_052246815.1 Brucella sp. RRSP16 | reverse complement strand
GGGGAAGCCATCTTGAGCGCGGAATGTGGATGGATTTCATTATAGTCCTCGATCCATCCGTCGATGAACTGGAGCGCTGTTTCTGCGTCCGGTAGTGCTGCGATGCGAATATAATCCCGCTTCAGGGTTTTGACGAAGGCCTCCGACATGCCGTTCGACTGCGGGCTGGCGACCGGCGTGAAGCAGGGTGTCAGATTGAGTGCTTGCGCAAACAGCCTCGTGTCCCTCGCGGTGTAAGCAGAGCCGTTGTCCGAGAGATGCTCGATTGC
>NZ_JBQQAM010000068.1:0-281 GCF_052246815.1 Brucella sp. RRSP16 | reverse complement strand
GCCGTCGAACCAGTCCTGACGACCTTTCAGGAGGTTAGGACGGTCCTGCTCCAGTGCATGTGCGGTCTTTTTTTGAAAGTCCAGCCGCGCTTTCGCAGCCAGACGTCAAGCGCGCTGCGGCGTTGGTGCATCAATCGCCGGTGAGTTTCAGGGTTTTTATGGTTGTGTCGCAAATTTTCAGCGGGTTAAAGGCAGGCGTATCTCCGGGCGCAATTATGCTGCGAGTTCCGCAAAGACCATGAATGGTGAACAATTGTCGTTTGCGAATTGCCTCTTGCGGA
>NZ_JBQQAM010000067.1:0-284 GCF_052246815.1 Brucella sp. RRSP16 | reverse complement strand
ATAGCCTGAGCGCTCCGGTAAACGTCGTTGTCTTCCAATGGCCGTGCGGGACCGGTGAGCGGCATCGATCTCCGCAAGGGGCCCGTCCGCGAAGCCGAGACATATTCGTGCTCAGTCCGGTTTTATCGATGAAGACGAGCTGCGCCGGATCGAGATCGAGTTGGCCGTCGAACCAGTCCTGACGACCTTTCAGGAGGTTAGGACGGTCCTGCTCCAGTGCATGTGCGGTCTTTTTTTGAAAGTCCAGCCGCGCTTTCGCAGCCAGACGTCAAGCGCGCTGCGGC
>NZ_JBQQAM010000066.1:0-293 GCF_052246815.1 Brucella sp. RRSP16 | reverse complement strand
TTCAACTTGAGAGTTTGATCCTGGCTCAGAACGAACGCTGGCGGCAGGCTTAACACATGCAAGTCGAGCGCCCCGCAAGGGGAGCGGCAGACGGGTGAGTAACGCGTGGGAACGTACCATTTGCTACGGAATAACTCAGGGAAACTTGTGCTAATACCGTATGTGCCCGAAAGGGGAAAGATTTATCGGCAAATGATCGGCCCGCGTTGGATTAGCTAGTTGGTGGGGTAAAGGCCTACCAAGGCGACGATCCATAGCTGGTCTGAGAGGATGATCAGCCACACTGGGACTGA
>NZ_JBQQAM010000065.1:0-311 GCF_052246815.1 Brucella sp. RRSP16 | reverse complement strand
GATGTAATCGGATCAACTATCCAGTTGATGTCGCAATGGCTTGCTCAAGCCTTGCATTATGATTGATGTGTTTAACCGCCGTCACCGATTGTATCTCGAGAAGCTGGTCTTTCTGCTGATACTGTTGAAACAAGCATTTGCAGTCGAATGGCAACATTCGGCGTCGCATAATGCGGCTTTAAAAGCTGTTTTGATGGATATTGGCAATGAGAGTGATCAAGTGTCTTAAGGGCATTTGGTGGATGCCTTGGCATGCACAGGCGATGAAGGACGTGATACGCTGCGATAAGCGTCGGGGAGGTGCGAATACC
>NZ_JBQQAM010000064.1:0-350 GCF_052246815.1 Brucella sp. RRSP16 | reverse complement strand
CCTATCAGAGCCGTGGAAGACCACCACGTTGATAGGCCGGGTGTGGAAGTGCGGCAACGCATGCAGCTTACCGGTACTAATAGCTCGATCGACTTGATCACTCCCATTTACAATATCCATCGAACGAAGTTCGATGAAGGCAATATGGCAGTAGGGCAATAAGGCAATATGTTGCCTAAAGCCCTTAACCATCGCCTGCACAGAAAGACAAAGCACAAAGGCAAAGGATAGGCGCAGACCAAACATACTGCCCTATTCCCCTACTGCCTTACTGCCCTGAACCAGCTTCTCATTTGTGTTCTTCGCCGACCTGGTGGTTATGGCGGAGCGGCTGCACCCGATCCCATTCC
>NZ_JBQQAM010000063.1:0-380 GCF_052246815.1 Brucella sp. RRSP16 | reverse complement strand
TGGTTGCGGGGGCAGGATTTGAACCTGCGGCCTTCAGGTTATGAGCCTGACGAGCTACCGGGCTGCTCCACCCCGCGTTATGGGTGCGATATTATGACCGGTTTTGGTATTTTTTTGCGCTTTGGGCGTGATTTGATCTGTTTTGCATGGGTTTGAGAAGATGGATTGATTTGTGTGCTTAGCAGACCTGGCAGCGACCTACTCTCCCGCATCTTAAGATGAAGTACCATTGGCGCTGGAGCGTTTCACGGCCGAGTTCGGAATGGGATCGGGTGCAGCCGCTCCGCCATAACCACCAGGTCGGCGAAGAACACAAATGAGAAGCTGGTTCAGGGCAGTAAGGCAGTAGGGGAATAGGGCAGTATGTTTGGTCTGCGCCT
>NZ_JBQQAM010000062.1:0-402 GCF_052246815.1 Brucella sp. RRSP16 | reverse complement strand
GCCGGTTACGATCGTGACGGGGAAGTCGGATGTTGCGAGATAGTTCTGGAGGGCGACGACGAAGGCGGCGCCGACGATGGGGCCGATAAGCGTGCCAATGCCGCCCAGAAGCGTCATCAGGATCACTTCGCCCGACATCTGCCAGCCGACATCGGTCAGCGTTGCAAACTGGAAGACGAGCGCCTTCAGGCCGCCGGCAAGGCCGGCAAGCACTGCCGACATGACGAAGGCTGCAAGCTTGTAGCGGTTGACGGAATAGCCCAGCGAGATGGCGCGGTTCTCGTTTTCGCGCACCGATTTCAGGATCATGCCGAAGGGCGAGTTGATGATGCGCCAGATGACGAACACGCCCAGCACGAACACCGCCAGCACAAAATAATACATGGTCATCGGCTGGTTGAG
>NZ_JBQQAM010000061.1:0-402 GCF_052246815.1 Brucella sp. RRSP16 | reverse complement strand
GGAATGGGATCGGGTGCAGCCGCTCCGCCATAACCACCAGGTCGGCGAAGAACACAAATGAGAAGCTGGTTCAGGGCAGTAAGGCAGTAGGGGAATAGGGCAGTATGTTTGGTCTGCGCCTTTCCTTTGCCTTTGTGCTTTGTCTTTCCGTGCTGATAACACGAAGCATGCGACTGCATGCCGCCGGTGTTCCGGCGCCCCGTCCGGAGCGAAGCGGCGTTAGCCGCGACAGCGTGAGGACAGGAGAATGATTTTGGCTTGAACGAAGTTCAAACCAAAATGATGGATATTGTAAATGGGAGTGATCAAGTCGATCGAGCTATTAGTACCGGTAAGCTGCATGCGTTGCCGCACTTCCACACCCGGCCTATCAACGTGGTGGTCTTCCACGGCTCTGATAGG
>NZ_JBQQAM010000060.1:0-417 GCF_052246815.1 Brucella sp. RRSP16 | reverse complement strand
TGAACTGCCCCCCATTTCGACCGGACAGTCGGCATAAGCAGAAAGGCTCAAGCACAGGCTTGGGTATAGGCTTATGTCTAACGAGTATCGACACGTTGAATTGCTGACGGGTGATGTTCGCCGCAGGCGGTGGACAACCGAGCAAAAGCTGACAATCATTGAGCAGAGTTTCGAACCAGGCGAGACGGTATCGTCCACCGCTCGCCGCCATGGCGTCGCGCCCAATCTGCTTTATCGGTGGCGCAGGCTCTTGAGCGAGGGAGGTGCTGCAGCTGTGGATTCTGACGAGCCGGTGGTCGGCAATTCGGAAGTGAAGAAGCTGGAAGATCGCGTCCGCGAGCTGGAGCGCATGCTCGGCCGCAAGACGATGGAGGTCGAAATCCTTCGGGAAGCCTTGTCCAAAGCAGACTCAAAAAA
>NZ_JBQQAM010000059.1:0-432 GCF_052246815.1 Brucella sp. RRSP16 | reverse complement strand
CGAAGGCGCTGTGCTAACCGCAAGGAGGCAGGCGACCACGGTAGGGTCAGCGACTGGGGTGAAGTCGTAACAAGGTAGCCGTAGGGGAACCTGCGGCTGGATCACCTCCTTTCTAAGGAAGCTTCGGAACAGGAAGACGCTGGATTTATCCAGATGACCTTTCCCTCGCTTATTAGAACATAGATCGCAGAGTAGTCGCTCTGACGATCGCTTTGCAGGCGTGCCGCCTTCGTTTCTCTTTCTTCATTGTTGATTGCTCACGGGCCGTATCGCAGCTGACGCTGCTGGCCCTGCGCAGGCGCGGCCCATCGGGGCCGACGGCCGGTCGGCCTTGCGAAGCTTTGCTTCGGGGGTGGACTTCTGGATCGCGTAGCAGCGTTTGCGTCGGTATCTGGGCTTGTAGCTCAGTTGGTTAGAGCACACGCTTGATAA
>NZ_JBQQAM010000058.1:0-471 GCF_052246815.1 Brucella sp. RRSP16 | reverse complement strand
TTATCAAGCGTGTGCTCTAACCAACTGAGCTACAAGCCCAGATACCGACGCAAACGCTGCTACGCGATCCAGAAGTCCACCCCCGAAGCAAAGCTTCGCAAGGCCGACCGGCCGTCGGCCCTCCTGAGTTTATCGAAGGGTGGGCCGCGCCTGCGCAGGGCCAGCAGCGTCAGCTGCGATACGGCCCGTGAGCAATCAACAATGAAGAAAGAGAAACGAAGGCGGCACGCCTGCAAAGCGCCGTCGTTAGACAGCACCGGCGATCGTCAGAGCGACTACTCTGCGATCTGTGTTCTAATAAGATGGAGAAGGATCATCAGTCCGAAGACTGCGTCTTTCCAGTTCTCGATCTTCCTTAGAAAGGAGGTGATCCAGCCGCAGGTTCCCCTACGGCTACCTTGTTACGACTTCACCCCAGTCGCTGACCCTACCGTGGTCGCCTGCCTCCTTGCGGTTAGCACAGCGCCTTCG
>NZ_JBQQAM010000057.1:0-487 GCF_052246815.1 Brucella sp. RRSP16 | reverse complement strand
GGGCCGACGGCCGGTCGGCCTTGCGAAGCTTTGCTTCGGGGGTGGACTTCTGGATCGCGTAGCAGCGTTTGCGTCGGTATCTGGGCTTGTAGCTCAGTTGGTTAGAGCACACGCTTGATAAGCGTGGGGTCGGAGGTTCAAGTCCTCCCAGGCCCACCATGTTACATGATAAGGGGCCGTAGCTCAGCTGGGAGAGCACCTGCTTTGCAAGCAGGGGGTCGTCGGTTCGATCCCGTCCGGCTCCACCATTATTCCTTGAAATGGCATGTTGGTGTAGAGACGGATATTGGCAATCAACGAAAGAAAGAAACAAGTTTGCGGACTTTTATGAAAGTCTGCCTGTTCTGTATGAAATCGTGAAGAGAAGATGTAATCGGATCAACTATCCAGTTGATGTCGCAATGGCTTGCTCAAGCCTTGCATTATGATTGATGTGTTTAACCGCCGTCACCGATTGTATCTCGAGAAGCTGGTCTTTCTGCTGATA
>NZ_JBQQAM010000056.1:0-556 GCF_052246815.1 Brucella sp. RRSP16 | reverse complement strand
TGTTGATGTTAGAAGAAAAGAACTTCGATTAAGTTTGTGATTTTCTTCGAAAAAAGTGGTTGACAGGTTGGTTTGACTGATCTAGAAGCCCGGCACCGCAGACGAGGCGCTGACAGGATTTGACCTTCGGGTTGGGTGATTGGCGGCGGGCTTTGTGAGCGGATTGAGATTTTCGACGGTTTGAGATCGTCTGTTCTTTGACAATTTTATACAGAAGAAAGAGAAACGTGGGCGGCATTGTCTGCGGATGGTTCGAGAGATCGAACTGTCGAAAGAACTTTGGCGGACACGTTTCTTGGATAAGAACTATGTTACCTGGATGATCTTCGGATTGTCTGGTGTGTAAATATGTTCTCGTCAATTTGAGCGTGACCAAGGTTTTGAGCATTTGTCTTTGAAGATGAATGTTTGACCAAAATAGCCAATTATCAAATTTTCAACTTGAGAGTTTGATCCTGGCTCAGAACGAACGCTGGCGGCAGGCTTAACACATGCAAGTCGAGCGCCCCGCAAGGGGAGCGGCAGACGGGTGAGTAACGCGTGGGAACGTACCATT
>NZ_JBQQAM010000055.1:0-557 GCF_052246815.1 Brucella sp. RRSP16 | reverse complement strand
TGCCGTTCGACTGCGGGCTGGCGACCGGCGTGAAGCAGGGTGTCAGATTGAGTGCTTGCGCAAACAGCCTCGTGTCCCTCGCGGTGTAAGCAGAGCCGTTGTCCGAGAGATGCTCGATTGCGTGCGGGGCTCGGGTTGCTGCGAACCGCTTCTCGACTGCCTCCAGCATCATGTCGCGCACGTCTGAGCCGGTGATGCCTGCATTGGCGATGGCCGTCCATGAGATGCTCTCCCGGTCGAAAGCGTCGATGATGAAGGCGAGACGGATGACCTCGCCGTTCCAGCAGGTGAACTCCAGCCCATCCGAGCACCAGCGCAAGTTCGAGCGCATGACCATGACCTTGCCGTCATGGATACGGCCCTTGCGAACGGCCGTATGCTTCTCCAGCAACATGGCGTGGTTGCCCATGATGCGGTGAACCCGTTTTGCGTTGACGACAGGCTTATCGGCGGCTCGCCTTTCGCGATTGAGGAGCGCGGCGATCCGCCGATAGCCATAGGTTGGCCTTTGATCTACCAGCCTGCGAATGATGGGCAAAAGCTCTGCATCCTCGGCC
>NZ_JBQQAM010000054.1:0-557 GCF_052246815.1 Brucella sp. RRSP16 | reverse complement strand
GGCCGAGGATGCAGAGCTTTTGCCCATCATTCGCAGGCTGGTAGATCAAAGGCCAACCTATGGCTATCGGCGGATCGCCGCGCTCCTCAATCGCGAAAGGCGAGCCGCCGATAAGCCTGTCATCAACGCCAAACGGGTCCATCGCATCATGGGCAACCACGCCATGCTGCTGGAAAAGCACACAGCCGTTCGCAAGGGCCGCCTCCACGATGGCAAGGTCATGG
This sequence comes from Brucella sp. RRSP16, assembly GCF_052246815.1. Taxonomy (NCBI): domain Bacteria; kingdom Pseudomonadati; phylum Pseudomonadota; class Alphaproteobacteria; order Hyphomicrobiales; family Brucellaceae; genus Brucella; species Brucella sp. RRSP16. Next base: position 333 of record NZ_JBQQAM010000054.1, on the reverse strand, counting down.
TCATGCGCTCCAACCTGCGCTGGTGCTCGGATGGGCTGGAGTTCACCTGCTGGAACGGCGAGGTCATCCGTCTCGCCTTCATCATCGACGCCTTCGACCGCGAGATCATTGCCTGGACGGCGGTCGCCAACGCGGGCATCTCCGGCTCAGACGTGCGCGACATGATGCTGGAGGCGGTCGAGAAACGCTTCAATGGAACCAGAGCCCCACATGCAATCGAGCATCTCTCGGACAACGGCTCTGCTTACACCGCGAGGGACACGAGGCTGTTTGCGCAAGCACTCAATCTGACACCCTGCTTCACGCCGGTCGCCAGCCCGCAGTCGAACGGCA
>NZ_JBQQAM010000053.1:0-570 GCF_052246815.1 Brucella sp. RRSP16 | reverse complement strand
CGTTTTCGCGCACCGATTTCAGGATCATGCCGAAGGGCGAGTTGATGATGCGCCAGATGACGAACACGCCCAGCACGAACACCGCCAGCACAAAATAATACATGGTCATCGGCTGGTTGAGGTCGATGATGCCGAAGAGATAGCCGCGCGGCACGCCCTGCAATCCGTCCTCGCCATGGGTGAAGGCGGCTTGCAGGCAGAAGAAGAAGAACATCTGCGCCAGCGCCAGCGTGATCATCGTCGAATAGATGCCCTGACGGCGAATGGCGAGATAGCCGATGACGAGGCCAAGGGCGGCGGCGGCAAGGACGCCGAGCACGAGGCCAAGCTCCGGCGTGACGCCCCAGACCTTGACCGTATGGGCGGTGATATAGGCCGCGCCGCCGAAGAAGGCGGCATGGCCGAAGGACAGGATGCCGGTATAGCCCAGAAGAAGATTGAAGGCAGAGGCGAACAGCGCGAAGCACAGCATCTTCATCAGGAAGATCGGATACACCATGAAGGGTGCGGCCAGCAGCCCGACAAGGGCAATGCCGAGGATGACGGCCGAGAGGCTGTTGACGGCAGGCG
>NZ_JBQQAM010000052.1:0-570 GCF_052246815.1 Brucella sp. RRSP16 | reverse complement strand
CGTTTTCGCGCACCGATTTCAGGATCATGCCGAAGGGCGAGTTGATGATGCGCCAGATGACGAACACGCCCAGCACGAACACCGCCAGCACAAAATAATACATGGTCATCGGCTGGTTGAGATCGATGATGCCGAAGAGATGGCCGCGCGGCACGCCCTGCAATCCGTCCTCGCCATGGGTGAAGGATGCTTGCAGGCAGAAGAAGAAGAACATCTGCGCCAGCGCCAGCGTGATCATCGTTGAATAGATGCCCTGACGGCGAATGGCGAGATAGCCGATGACGAGGCCAAGGGCTGCGGCGGCAAGGACGCCGAGCACGAGGCCAAGCTCCGGCGTGACGCCCCAGACCTTGACCGTATGGGCGGTGATATAGGCCGCGCCGCCGAAGAAGGCGGCATGGCCGAAGGACAAAATGCCGGTATAGCCCAGAAGAAGATTGAAGGCGGAAGCGAACAGCGCGAAGCACAGCATCTTCATCAGGAAGATCGGATACACCATGAAGGGTGCGGCCAGCAGCCCGACAAGGGCAATGCCGAGGATGACGGCCGAGAGGCTGTTGACGGCAGGCG
>NZ_JBQQAM010000051.1:0-625 GCF_052246815.1 Brucella sp. RRSP16 | reverse complement strand
AGTCTGGCGCTGATCGAGCAAGAAATTCAGGCTTTCCTCGACCCAGTCTTTCGTTTGCCCGCTCGCCTTTTCCCGGCGATTTTTCTCCTGCACGATCATGTGCGACAATTGTCTGTAACGGCTAACAAAATCCGCCAAAACCCGTTCCCGGGAGGAGCGTTGAAGCAGAATTCTTGTTTCCATGCGCCTTGCATAATCGGCAAGAATGAAGGCGTCGATCCTGTCGGTCTTGGAGAGCTGGCCACCGGCACGTGCAAACTGTCGGACCTGCTTCGCATTGACCTTGGCAACGGGCAGTCGTGCGGCCTGCAAGGCGGCAACGACATGGCGTTCGTAACCGCCGGTCGGCTCAAGGACCAGCCTTTCGATCCCCTCCAGAGAGACCACAAAGGTGAGAAAATCAGCAATACCTGCCGGGGTGTTTTGATAGGCGGCCATCTGGCCATCGGGCAGAACGCAGACATCCAAAGATGATTTTGATATGTCGATGCCGACAAAACGACTAGTATAAGACATGAGGCTGGTCTCCCTTATACGCGAGCGCGAAGCTCTCTCAACGGTGCGACAAGACCTCAAAAGCTGCAAAGGGTTCTGCTTTTTTACGAACGAAAGTTCCTGCCGGGCA
>NZ_JBQQAM010000050.1:0-646 GCF_052246815.1 Brucella sp. RRSP16 | reverse complement strand
ACCGGACTGAGCACGAATATGTCTCGGCTTCGCGGACGGGCCCCTTGCGGAGATCGATGCCGCTCACCGGTCCCGCACGGCCATTGGAAGACAACGACGTTTACCGGAGCGCTCAGGCTATCCGGAATGAGCGCACCCATCGTCTTGGACGATGCGATGAACGGGGTAGCATTCAGGCCTATGTCCAGCAGGTTCTCATTCCAACATTGGCGCCGGGCGACATCGTCATCATGGACAATCTGCCTGCACACAAAGCGGAAGGCGTGCGTCACGCAATCGAAGACGCGGGATGCCGGTTGCTTTACCTTCCTCCCTACAGTCCCGACTTTAACCCTATCGAGAAGGCATTCGCAAAGCTGAAGGCCGTCTTGCGCGCCAAAGCCGAGCGAACGATCGACGGCTTATGGAATACCGTGGGTCACATCCTCACGCTGTTCAATCCGCAAGAATGTGCCAACTACTTCAAATCGTGCGGATATGACCCCGAGTAAAGCGGGCGCGCTCTAGAAAAGCCTCGCCGGTGGCGGGTTGTGTCGCAAATTTTCAGCGGGTTAAAGGCAGGCGTATCTCCGGGCGCAATTATGCTGCGAGTTCCGCAAAGACCATGAATGGTGAACAATTGTCGTTTGCGAATTGCCTCTTGCGG
>NZ_JBQQAM010000049.1:0-771 GCF_052246815.1 Brucella sp. RRSP16 | reverse complement strand
AAACATCAGTTGCGATAACGGGTGATGACCGAACCTCGTTCTTCGCTTTACCGCCGCCATCGTTATCCATCTGAGATTATTGCAGAGGCGGTGTGGTTGTATTTCCGCTTTCCGCTAAGCTTTCGCATGGTGAAGACATGCGGGCTTATCGTGGCATCTTCGTCACATATAAGACCGTGTACGAATGGGCGGAGAAATTCGGACGTGCTTATGCCAGTAATATCCGTCGCCGCACACCGCGGCTTGGCGATAAATGGCACCTGGATGAATGTGTAATATATCAAAAGTGAGCATCACATTCTTTGGCGAGCAGTTGATCAGGATGGTTTTGTTTTGGATGTTCTGGTCCAGAAACGCCGTAATACCAAGGCCGCCAAGCGCTTCATGCGCAAGCTTCTCTCTGCACAGGGCTGTGCACCCCGGATCATGGTCACCGATAAACTACGATCATATGGCGCTGCCAAACGAACGATGGGACTTAGCGTTTGCGATCATCGCCAGCATAAGGGTTTGAACAATCGGGCAGAGAATTCGCATCAGCCGATCCGACGACGAGAGCGGGTTATGAAGCGCTTTAAATCGGCGCGACATGTGCAAAATTTCACGTCGATACATGATCCGATCTACAACCTAAATTATTTCCCCCGAAACCAATTCAATGCCGCCGATCATCGTGAGTTACGACAAGCCGCCACTGACATGTGGCGCGAAATCACGTGCCTGAAATCCGCATGACAGATGCGCCAAAGAATACGTTACGTCTGCACTCTC
>NZ_JBQQAM010000048.1:0-816 GCF_052246815.1 Brucella sp. RRSP16 | reverse complement strand
GGGTTCTGTCGCGAATTTTTCACTTCTGCTGCGTTATTGTCGCTTCGGTGCGCATAATTGGGCGAGGTGACTGGGTATGGCGATCGATTTCAAAGGGTCTCATTTCCCCAAAAATGTCATCCTTTATGCGGTGTTCTTCTATGTTCGTTATTCCGTTTCCTATCGTGACCTTCAAGAAATCATGGCCGAACGTGGCGTGAACGTTGACCATGCAACATTGAACCGCTGGGTTGTCCGTTACGCGCCACAGATTGCAGATCAGGCACAGAGACGTAAGCGTCGAACGCTTGGCTCATGGCGTGTTGACGAAACCTATCTAAAGGTCAAAGGCAAATGGACATATTTGTACCGGGCCGTTGATCGTGACGGACAAACGCTTGATTTCATGCTCTCCGAACGCCGAAATCTCGGTTCTGCACGACGTTTCTTCAAGAAAGCCATCGCAGCCAACGGTGTTCCAGACAAGATTGTCATTGATAAAAGCGGCGCCAATCTGGCGGGAGCCCAAGCTGTAAATACAATCCTTAAAATCACAGGTTACAGCAAGATGATTGAAATCCGGCAGATCAAATATCTCAACAATATTCTTGAACAGGACCATCGTTTCATCAAGCGGATTACCAATCAGATGTTGGGGTTCAAGGCATTTCATTCAGCCGCAGCGACAATCGCGGGTATCGAAGTTGCGCATATGATCCGCAAGAGGCAATTCGCAAACGACAATTGTTCACCATTCATGGTCTTTGCGGAACTCGCAGCATAATTGCGCCCGGAGATACGCCTGCCTTTAACCCGCTGAAAATTTGCGACACAACC
>NZ_JBQQAM010000047.1:0-1014 GCF_052246815.1 Brucella sp. RRSP16 | reverse complement strand
CAGTAGGGCAGTAGGGCAGAGAAGGATATGTGCGTTGCGGTCGTCCGCAAGCCAAACATACTCCCCTACTCCCTTATTCCCCTATTCCCTTAACATACTGCCTTACTGCCCTACTGCCTTATTGCCTTAACCGACTGCCTTACTCACGCCGCTTTCTTTTCATTCAACTGAATCAAGGGATGGCGGGGCGACTTGGCTGCTCATTCAAAAGTTTTCTTTCGAAACTTCACCGTTTGGTAACCCAGATTAAGGCAATTTAATCGGCAACTGAGCGGGACGGCGTGATGAACGGCGGCATCCCGATATTCAAGTTTGAAGCAAACGAAAGAGAACCGGTAAAAACCAATGCTTGGAAAATCGATCGTCGCGGCTTCTGTGTTCATGATTGGGATGGCGGGCTCGGCACTCGCCCAGACCCCGAGCCAGATCAGCCAGTTCAATGCCTGGGGCGCCTACAGCTATCAGTCGGGCAACGGCAAGGTCTGCTATGTCCTCTCCGTACCGACCCAGAAGGCTCCGGCCAGTGTCGATCACGGTGACAACTTCTTCCTCGTGAGCCAGAAGCCCGGCCAGAACATCTCGTTCGAACCGCAATTCATGGCCGGTTACGACCTCAACACCAATGCCAAGGTCGTCGTCTCCATCGGCAACCGCAGTTTCAACATGTTCGTCAACGGCAAGTCGGGCTGGATGGAAAATGCAGCCGAAGAGCCGCAGCTCATCGCAGCCATGCGCGGCGGTTCGGAGATGAAGGTGCAGGCGCAGTCGAAGCGCGGCACCAAGACCAACTACACCTATTCGCTGAAGGGCATTTCGGACGCGCTGAAAGCCATCCAGAAGTGCAAATGATCCAGACGATCGGATAGAGTTCAGAAGCCGGGCCATGTGCCCGGCTTATACATTTGAGGCCGGAACGGTAAACTTCGTTCCGGCCTCGTTTGTCATTGGGGTGAATGCAACACCGCACTGACGGCTGCAAAGAGGTTGGGTCATGCCCGGCAGGAACTTTCGTTC
>NZ_JBQQAM010000046.1:0-1198 GCF_052246815.1 Brucella sp. RRSP16 | reverse complement strand
GGTAATCCCCCCGTTTTTAACGGGGCTCGTCAGTAGAATTCACGCGGCCATTTTCAGTTTCTGTGCGGGCGTTACGCCGCCGATGCCCATATTGGGACGTTCGTTGTTGTAGGTCCATAGCCACTGCGTGGCAAATTCCTGCGCCTCCTCAATGCTTTCGATGATATATTGGTCGAGCCATTCATTCCGAACGGTGCGATTGTAGCGCTCAACATACGCATTCTGTTGTGGCTTGCCGGGTTGGATATGGCTCAAGGCGATGCCTTGGTTGGCAGCCCATTCCATCAGTTTGCCACTGACGTATTCCGGCCCATTATCAACACGAATTGCGAATGGTTTGCCGCGCCATTCGATGATCTGGTTGAGGCTGCGGATGACGCGTTCGGCAGGCAGCGAGAAGTCTACCTCAATGCCCAGACCTTCGCGGTTGAAGTCGTCCAGGACGTTCAGCAGCCGGAATTGCCTTCCATCCTCCAGCCGGTCGGCCATGAAATCCATGGACCAGACCATGTTCGGCGCATCTGGCACGGTCAGAGCATCGGGCTTGTCCCGCTTCAACCGCTTGCGCGGCTTGATCCTGAGGTTCAATTCAAGCTCACGATAGATGCGGTAAACGCGTTTATGGTTCCAGTGATGCCCCCGGACATTGCGCAGATAAAGGAAACACAGACCGAAGCCCCAGGTCTTCTTTGCCCGCGTCAGTCCGATCAGGAGATCGGCAATCTGCCCGTTCTCGTCGTTCAGCCTGGCGCTGTAACGATAGCATGTCTCGCTGACCTCGAAGGTGCGGCAGGCAAGCGCAACGCTCACCCCTCGCAACGCCACTGCTTTCCCGGCCATCTCCCGGCGTTGAGATGGCCGTGTCACTTTTTTCCAAGAGCCTCTTTAAGCAGTTCCGCCTGCATGCTCATCTCCGCATACATCTTCTTCAGGCGACGGTTTTCGTCTTCCAGAGCCTTCATCTGACTGATCATCGAGGCATCCATGCCACCGTATTTGGATCGCCATTTGTAGAATGACGCAGTGCTCATTCCATGTTCCCGGCATAACTCGGGTACAGGAACGCCGCCTTCCGCCTGGCGAAGGATGGCAAGGATTTGTGGTTCGCTGAATCTGCTCGTCTTCATTAAAATCTCCTCGATCATATAGCCCGAGAAAATTCTACTTTTGAAGCCCGTTATTTGGTGGGGGGATTACC
>NZ_JBQQAM010000044.1:0-1514 GCF_052246815.1 Brucella sp. RRSP16 | reverse complement strand
TCCGGTGCAACCACCTTGCCCGTCTGGCCAACCTGCCAGTCGTTCGGCGCATAGCCGGCATCGACGGCTGCGCGGCTGGCGCCGACTGCGGCACCCAGCTTGTCGGCAACCGGCAGGATCACTTCCTGGAACTTTTCAGCAGAACCAAGCGCACGACCACCGGAGATGATGATCTTCGCCGAGGTCAGTTCCGGACGATCCGATTCCGAAAGCGCATTGCCGACGAAGCTCGACAGCGCCGGATCGGCAGCCGCATTGACGCTTTCAACCGCAGCCGAACCGCCCTCACCCGTTGCCGAGAAGGAAGCCGTGCGCACCGTGATGACCTTCTTCGCGTCGGTCGACTGCACTGTCTGGATCGCATTGCCCGCATAGATCGGACGCTTGAACGTATCAGCCGATACGACTTCCATGATTTCGGAAAGCTGCATCACATCGAGAAGGGCTGCCACGCGCGGCAGGATGTTCTTGGCCGAAGTCGTCGCAGGCGCAATGATCGTGTCGTAATTGGCAGCCAGTTCCACGATGAGCGCTGCCGTCGGCTCGGCCAGACGGTTTTCCAGCGCATCGCTTTCAGCAAGCAGAACCTTGCGCACGCCATTGAGCTTGGCTGCCGCATCGGCTGCAGGTTTTGCACCTTTGCCTGCAACCAGAATATCGACATCGCCGCCGATCTGGGCGGCAGCCGTCAGCGCCTTGGCCGTCTGGTCGGAAAGGGTTGCATTGTCGTGTTCGGCAATAAGAAGAATAGCCATTTGTCTCGTCCCTTCCGATTTCTTAGATGATGCCGTCGGCTTTCAGCTTCTCAACCAGCTCTGCAACAGAGCCGACCTTGACGCCAGCCTTGCGGCCGCCCGGCTCTTCCGTCTTCAGAACCTTGAGACGCGGCGCAATGTCGGCGCCGAAATCGGCAGGCGACTTTTCGTCGAGCGGCTTCTTCTTGGCCTTCATGATGTTGGGCAGCGATGCATAGCGCGGCTGGTTCAAGCGAAGATCGACCGTGACGATCGCCGGAAGCTTCACATCGATGGTCTGGAGACCGCCGTCCACTTCGCGCGTTACCTTGGCCGAACCATCGCTCAGCTCCACCTTCGAGGCAAAGGTTGCCTGGCTCCAGTTGAGGAGCGCCGACAGCATCTGGCCGGTCTGGTTGGAATCATCGTCGATTGCCTGTTTGCCCAGGAAGACGAGGTCCGGCTTTTCCGCTTCGACCACGCCCTTCAAGACCTTGGCAACGCCAAGCGGCTCGACCGTCTCGTCGGTCTTGACCAGGATCGCGCGATCCGCACCCATGGCAAGTGCCGTGCGCAGCGTTTCCTGCGCCTGTGCCGGGCCAACCGAAACCGCGACGATCTCCGTCACCTTGCCCGCTTCCTTCAGACGGATCGCCTCTTCAACCGCGATCTCGTCAAAAGGGTTCATCGACATCTTCACGTTCGAAAGCTCAACCCCCGAACCGTCTCCCTTTACACGGATCTTCACGTTGTAATCGACAACCCGTTTCACTGCGACAA
>NZ_JBQQAM010000043.1:0-1594 GCF_052246815.1 Brucella sp. RRSP16 | reverse complement strand
CGCGGCTTCGATCTGCCTTTCAGCCGCTCGTTGAGGTTGGAACGGGATACGCCCAGCGTGTCTGCGACGGCCTTCATCGCGAACCGTCCTTCGGCAACAAGATCGGCCGCGATATCCGTTTATGGAATGGCCCGCCCCTATCCCCAGCGTCTGTTATGATGCTGTGGTGCGAAAAAAGAAAGGAACGGGCCTATGAGCATCATGATCCTTGGAATTGATCTGGGCAAGAACTCTTGCAGCGTCGTTGGTGTCGACGCTACCGGCGCAATAGTTACACGTCGAACGATGCGTCGCCAGACACTGATTGATTACGTAACGAAACTCCCCGCCTGCATAGTTGCTATGGAAGCGTGCTGCGGAGCTCATCATCTGGGCCGCTTGTTTACGGAACGAGGTCACGAGGTCCGGCTGATGTCGCCGGAATATGTTCGCCCGTATATCAAAGCCCAGAAAAATGATGATCGGGATGCTGAGGGTATTGCCGAAGCTGCATCTCGACCGACGATGCGTTTCGTCGATCTGAAGAGCCAGGAGCAACTGGACATCCAGACACTGCATCGGGTGCGTTCTCGCCTTGTGGCAGAGCGAACAAACCTCATCAATCAGCTTCGCGCAATTCTACTGGAACGCGGGGTGATCTTTCCTGCCGGGCGGCGGAAACTGGAACTCGGCGTGGACAGCATGCTAGCCGAAGATGTGAAGTTATTATCGTCGCGTGTACAACAACTGGTTCGTGAATTACGCGCCGAGTGGCAAGAGCTCGACACAAAGATCGGAGCATTGAATACTGAGCTTATCCAGTTGGCACGCAATGATGCGGCCACGCGTAGACTGACGACTATCCCCGGTATAGGCGTACTCAATGCCACGGCTTTGGTCGCCGCTGTAGGTAATGCAAGCAGCTTTGCCAAAGCGCGCGATCTGGGTGCCTGGCTCGGACTGGTACCTCGACAGTACAGCACCGGCGGTAAACCCCGACTGCTTGGGATATCGAAACGTGGCAATACCTATTTACGCACTTTGCTCATCCATGGCGCTCGAGCGTCACTGCCATCACTCTCAAAGAGTGATACGCCAACGGGCCGTTGGCTTAAGGCAATGATGGAGCGTGGTGTTCACCGCAACGTCATGGTTGTAGCGCTAGCAAACAAATTGGCGCGGATAGCATGGGCCGTTTTGCGTAAGGAAACAGGCTTTGATCGCAGTTGCCCTGCGGTAGCGTAATCAGACCGGCTAGGCAATGAGAACGCGTAGCCTATGAGGTTTGCAGGAAGGATCGTGAAGATGGCCTGACAGTCGAACGGCGTTTGGAAAGCCCGGTCAAAAAAATGGCATTAACTGCCGATCCGTTTATGGGGCTCTGAACGTGCGGATGTCCATCTTGGCCATGGGGGTGCTCATGAGACCGTATACGTTGACGCAGACTGATCAGAACATCGTAAAAATCCTATTGCAAACGGGGCGGGCCATACGTTTTTTGAGTCTGCTTTGGACAAGGCTTCCCGAAGGATTTCGACCTCCATCGTCTTGCGGCCGAGCATGCGCTCCAGCTCGCGGACGCGATCTTCCAGCTTCTTCACTTCCGAATTGCCGA
>NZ_JBQQAM010000042.1:0-1671 GCF_052246815.1 Brucella sp. RRSP16 | reverse complement strand
TCTGCTTCCGCCACGCATTCCGCGCGCGGACGCCCCTGCACATAGATCGGCGCTTCGATGATGTTTTCCAGAATGGTCTTGTGCGACCACAGATTGAAGCTCTGGAACACCATGCCCAGTTCCGACCGGATGCGCGAAACCTGCTTCTTGTCGGTCGGATAGGCTTCGCCCTTCGCATTCTTCGCCATGCGGATGGTTTCGCCCGAAATCGTCACCGTGCCGGATGATGGGGTTTCCAGAAGATTGATGCAGCGCAGGAAGGTCGACTTGCCGGAGCCGGACGAACCGAGGATCGAAATGACCTCGCCTTCGCGCGCTTCAAGCGAAATGCCCTTCAGTACCTCATTGGCGCCAAAGCTCTTGCGCAGGTTTTCGACTTTCAGAGCCACCGGTGCATTGGGAGAGACGATTTTGCTCACGATGTTTGTCCTTCGGATGAGAGCTTGACGACGGGCTGGCGCAGATAAGGGGTGAGCCTGTATTCTGCAAACATCAGCACACGGGTCAGGACGAAGTTGATGGCAAGGTAGATCGCACCGGCGATCACGAAGATTTCGATCGCCCGATAGCTCTCGGCGATCAGCTTTGCCGCGATGCCGGTCACTTCCATGAGCGTGATGATCGATGCAAGCGAGGTTGCCTTGATCATCGAGATCATCTCATTGCCATACCCCGGCAGCGCCTGGCGGATGGCAAGCGGCATGACGATGCGGCGGAAGCAGGTGAAGGACGACATGCCGCAAGCTTTCGCCGCTTCGATCTGGCCATGCGGCACCGACAGCAGGCCGCCGCGGATGATCTCGCTGGCATAGGCCGCATTGTTCAAGGTCAGCGCGATGATCGCACACCAGTAGGGTTCGCGCAGGATGGGCCACAGGAAGGAATAGCGGATGGTCGGAAACTGGCTGAGGCCGTAATAGATGATGAATATCTGGACCAGAAGCGGCGTTCCACGGAACACGAAGACGTAAAGGCGGGCAATCCAGTCCAGCACCGTGAGGCCCGACAGGCGCATCAGGGCCAGGAACAGGGCAAGGAAAGCGCCGAATACGATGGAGGATGCCGCAAGCTTCAGGGTCAGCGGCACGCCGCCCAGCATCTGAAAGAATGCATCGGAATAGAATTCAAGGTTCATTTTGCCCTCCTGACGCCGCGCGAGAAGTGGCGCTCGGCCAGTTGCAGAAGCCCGCCGGAAACCGACGAAATCAGCAGGTAGAGCGCTCCCGCAATGAGGAAGAAGTTGAAGGGCAGGCCAGTCGAGCCCGCACCGATCTGCGCCTGACGCAGAAGCTCGACCACACCGGCGACCGAGACCAAAGCGGATTCCTTCAGCGAAACCTGCCAGACATTGCCAAGTCCCGGCAATGCGTGGCGCAGCGCAAGCGGGGCGATGATGCGGCGGAATTTCAGCATCCGGCCCATGCCGCAGGCGGTTGCCGCTTCGATCTCGCCTTTGAAGACAGCCCGGTATGCACCGCGGAACACTTCGGTATGATGCGCACCGCAGGAAATGCCGATTGCCAGCACGCCTGCCAGAAAGCCGGGAAAGCCGACGAAACCTTCCGCACCGAAATATTTGCCGATGGCGGTAACGGCGGCGCTGCCGCCGAAATAGAACAGATAGATGACGAGAAGATCGGGAATGCCGCGAATGATCGTGGTGTAGCCGTC
>NZ_JBQQAM010000041.1:0-1730 GCF_052246815.1 Brucella sp. RRSP16 | reverse complement strand
TTGTTTTAGCAAGTTAGGGATGCGACGTTTTTAGCAAGATAGAAATGCGACAGGTGCTGACGTTCAGCCCCCATTCCGAGAGGCTGGTCAGGGTTGCAAGCGAGGAATGGGGGCGGGTGAATATCCACCTCTTCGGCTTTAGCTTTGAGAGTGCCAAATGTCATTAAAGATGGGCATTTCACTCGGCTGCAGCCAACCGGGCTAATGCTTTTTCCCGACGTGCAGTAACTTCAGGATCGTTCATGTAAGCGGTGCGCGATTTGCGCTCACGCTTCTGATAACCGTTGGCTGTGCTGCCGTCGCGAACACCAAACATGTGGTTCGTCTGCCCCGTTCTGCGTGGTCCACTCTTACTGCGTTGCAATTCCCGACCTGCCTGCATCTCGGCCACAATCGATAGCATGTCATCCAATCGCTTGTTCTCGACAACAGGCGACCGGTGAACAGAACGAAGCTTGTCGAAGGTTGTATAGGGCAGGGTGTCCGTTCCATGCATGATCTCCAGACGGCCATCCGGATAATCGCAGACAATCACCTTCTGTCGGGCCAGCCGCTTTGCAAGCTCCGTCGGCTCCAGGATGAACAGCACCTTGTCGTAACGCAGCGTCAGTGTTTGCGAAAGTGTCCGTACTTCCTTCCGGCACATCGCGCTGTCGATGTTCTCATGCCCGGCCAGCGGTCGATGCATATCCTTCGGATTGCGCGGCTCCTTGCCAAACCGGGCATTGAAGTCTGCAATATATTCCGGCGCATAAGCATTTGCTGCTTCGATTGTATCAATGCCGCGCAGTCGCAATTCCTTCACCAGGCGATCCTGCAAAGTCCTGTTGGCCCGCTCGACACGGCCTTTGGCCTGCGGATTATTGGCACAGATAATATCGATGTTGAGCTCATAAAGTGCCCGACCAAACTGTGTCAGGCCGCTTGTTCGATCTTTCTCTGAACCATGTGTGGAGCGAAACACACCATGCTTGTCGCTGTAAAAGGCCAGCGGCTTGCCCCATTCCTGCAAGTAGGCCTTCGTCGCATGAAAATAATCGAATGTATTCTCTGATCCGGCAAAACGCAGATGCAGAAGCTTGCCGGTGGCATCGTCAATATAAACGAGGAGGGCGCATTTGGGACCCCGCTCCTCAAACCACCAGTGATGCGACCCGTCGATCTGCACCAGTTCACCGAAACAATCCCGCCGGCCGCGCGGCTGATGCAGTTGTCGCTTGCGTTCACGACGCGACGTCCACAACCCAGCCACCGTCATCCATTGCCGCAGCGTCTCCTTGCTGACTGAAAGCTGGTGTCGTTCGGCAAGCTTCTCACAGGCCAGTGTCGGACCGAAATCCCGATAATAACCCCGCACCAAATCCAGAACACCATTGCGGAAATCTTCGCTGTAACGATGATTGCTCGGGCGACCGCGTCTTCCCGAAACCAGTCCAGCACTCCCAAGTTTATCGTAAGCCTGTAAAAGACGATGAATCTGGCTGCGGCTGAGATCGAGCAATGCGGTGGCCTGTATAACGGTCAGGCGGCGATCCCGTATCTTCTGAATGACTTCCAATCGATTGAGTTCTCTCTGCGACATAGTAATCAAACAAGACATGGCAACTCTCTAAACTGATACACATCAATAGAGAGCCAGTCTTCCTTTCCTCGTTCGATCTGAACAGAGCACGCGACCTAAAAATGTCGCATCTCTATCTTGCCCATCTGTCGCATCTGTATATTGCTGT
>NZ_JBQQAM010000040.1:0-2302 GCF_052246815.1 Brucella sp. RRSP16 | reverse complement strand
GCGAACATCACCCGTCAGCAATTCAACGTGTCGATACTCGTTAGACATAAGCCTATACCCAAGCCTGTGCTTGAGCCTTTCTGCTTATGCCGACTGTCCGGTCGAAATGGGGGGCAGTTCAAAACGACGTCGACAGACCAAAGGCCTTTATCGTTCCTGCTGCAGGTGTCAGGACAGCTGATGCTGCATGATCCCAGATATGTTGTAGCAATGGAAGGCCGCGATCTTGCCTTTCTTCATGCGGAATACATCGCAACAGGGAACATTGATTATCTTGCCAGTAGCGGCCAGTGGCCCCTGGGGTGTCATCAGCGTGCCGAGATGTGTGCCACGAATGGCCAGCTCGACGACGACGGTATCCGCTGCGACGTCCAGGCTGAAGATTTCGCGATGAATGTCGGGAAAGCCCTCAGCCATGTCTTTCGCGACTTTGGCGATATCCGCACCGCGAAAATCCATCTGGGCTGGCACGTTGCGCGCATAGCCATCGGGCGCGAAGCACGACAGGAAAGCTTCTAGGTCAAGTGAGTTTCCTTCAGCGGATGCATAAAGCTTAAGAATGGTTTGACGATGATTGGTCATGAATGCTTCCCATGCCAGTTTCATATGCTGCCTTGCCGATGGCCAAAGCGATGACTTCAGGATAGACAGTTAATTACTTAAAGGATAGAACCTACAAAAAGGTAAGTGTAAGATTATGTTGGACAGAACAGATACATCCTGCGGACTGGATGTTGCGCTGACGGTGATCGACGGAAAATGGAAGCCGCTGATCTTATATCATGTACAAGGCGGTCCCGCGCGCTTCTCCGAGATACGCAGACGCATCGGCGGGATCAGTGAGAAGGTGCTGATCCAGCAGTTGCGCGACTTGGTAGAGATGAAGGTCCTGAAGCGCCACGACCATCAACGCGTGCCGCCGGTCGTAGATTATTCGCTGACACCCTTCGGCCAAACACTTGTCGACGCTTTGATTCCTTTGTGCCGTTGGGGCAATACGAACAGAAAATTCGTAAGAGAAATGGTCGGGGAGGAGCGATCTGCCGAACGCGATGCGTAAGTAGCCATGTCGAGCATACGCAATGGTAATCGAGAGCCCACTGCCAATCCGAACGGAGTATCGGGTCTTCTTTATTCTGAGGGTTGACCAAGGCCTAGCAAGCTTTCGTTTTGTAAGTATCTGATGTTTTCCGCAGGCCCTTTGAGATCGTCGCTTCTGGCCGTCTCAGCATGAGATCAGTAGAATGAAGCGGACCAATCTGGCTTGCCTCATGCTCGTGGGAGTGCGAGCGGCACGAGAACCTAAGAGAACTCACCTCATCGATCGTGCTGCGAAGGAGGTTCTACCGGCGGCAAATGGAACTTATTGGTTGGTTCTCATTTTAAATGGCTGCCGAAATGGTGTCTTTTGTCCAATGGAATTCGGTGCCATCTTTTCACATACCATGCATATCCACGGTCATGTGTCGAGTGAGTGATAGTTGGCAATGTAGGGAGCGTTAATGCTTTTCGTGGACGACATGCCCTCCTTCTTTGCGCGAAAGGACGTGGTCCGCGATGATAACGGGATCTGATTTCGGAGCCTTGCAGTGCGCACCTGGTGGCCGTGGTGGTGAGTGCTTTACCGGTAAATCCGTCTTTTACATCTTCGATCTTCTTTGTACGGACGGGACCCAACCGGCCTGCCCGTGCCAGATAGGCGCGCTATCCTCGCCATTTTGCTTAGCGCAAAGCTCTCGCCGGTCATCCGCTTTTCCGAGACAATGGAAGCCGATGGCGAGGCATTCTTTAAAATCGCATGTGCGCACGATCTGGAAGGCAACATCGCCAAAAGGCTTGATAGCCCTTACAGGCCGGAGCGGCATGGGGAATTGCAGAAAATCAAATGCATCCAGAGGGACAGTTTTTGTTATCGTCGGCTTAGCCTTCCACCACCCTGCGGGGGGCAATTTCACGGTTGTTGCTTGCAGCGCGCAAAGGCAAAAGTTTCGTTTATGTGGTTGGGGGCGGGACCCGTTTCAGCCACAAAATGGCCCGCGACCTGAAAACGCGCCTAGAAGCAATTCCCGCCGCAAAACCTCCCGTGGCGCTTAAACGCAAAAATGCGGTGTTCTCCTGGCCCGAATTTATCGCAGAAATCGAATATCGGGCTTGGGCAGACGATGGCACTGTTACTTTAATGAGAGTGCAGACGTAACGTATTCTTTGGCGCATCTGTCATGCGGATTTCAGGCACGTGATTTCGCGCCACATGTCAGTGGCGGCTTGTCGTAACTCACGATGATCGGCGGCATTGAATTGG
>NZ_JBQQAM010000039.1:0-2581 GCF_052246815.1 Brucella sp. RRSP16 | reverse complement strand
GCAACTGGCAATATGACGGCCCTGCATGAAGCAGGGCCGGACGATGGCGGCGCATCCGGCGGCCGGACGGTTCTGTCGGCGCGCGGACTGGGCAAGTCGTTTGGCGGCTTTCACGCGGTGAGGAACGTCGATCTCGATGTGGAACATGCCCGCGTTCACGCGCTGATCGGGCCGAATGGCGCGGGCAAGACGACCGTGTTCAACCTCCTGACCAAATTCCTGCAGCCGTCGAGCGGCGAGATCACGCTTCTGGGCGAAACCATCACCAGAGCCGATCCGGCCCGGGTGGCGCGCATGGGGCTGGTGCGTTCGTTCCAGATTTCGGCAACCTTTCCGCATCTGACGGTGCTGGAAAACGTCAAGGTCGCGCTGCAGCGCCCCAACGGGCTTGCCACGCAGTTCTGGCGTCCGCTGTCGGCGCTCGACCGGCTCGACGCGCAGGCGATTTCGCTTCTGGAGCGCGTCGGCCTTGCCGACGCCCGTCATGCGCTGGCCGCCGACCTGTCCTATGGCCGCAAGCGCGCGCTGGAGATCGCCACCACGCTGGCGCTCGATCCCAAGGTGCTGCTGCTCGATGAGCCGATGGCCGGCATGGGCCATGAGGACGTCCATACCATCGCCGCCCTCATCGCCGATGTGGCGAAGGACCGCGCGGTGCTGATGGTCGAACACAATCTCAAGGTGGTGGCCGACATTGCCCACCACGTCACGGTGCTGCAACGCGGCGAAATACTTGCCTCCGGCAATTACGCCGCCGTCTCGAAGGACGAGCGCGTGCGCACCGCCTATATGGGAACCGAACATGAATAGAGGCCAACCGCTATTGTCCGTGCGCGGGCTCAATGCCTGGTATGGCGAAAGCCATGCCCTGCACGGCGTCGACCTCGACATCTGGCCCGGCGAGACGATCACGCTTCTGGGCCGCAACGGCGTCGGCAAGACGACGACGCTGCGCGCCATCATGGGCATCATCCGCAAGCGCACCGGCACCATCACGCTCGACGGCAAGGACATCATGCGCGTGCCGTTGCACCGCATCGCCTATGCGGGTCTGGGCTTTGTTCCGGAAGAACGCGGCATCTTCGCCACCTTGAACGTGCACGAAAACCTGCTTCTGCCGCCGGTCGTCGCCAGGGACGGCCAGAGCGCCATGTCGCTCGACGAGATCTACGAACTCTTTCCCAACCTGCATGAGCGCCGCAACAGCCCCGGCACCAAGCTGTCGGGCGGTGAGCAGCAGATGCTGGCGATTGCGCGCATCCTGCGCACCGGCGTCAAGGTGCTGCTCCTCGACGAGCCGACCGAGGGGCTTGCGCCCGTCATCGTGCAGCGCATCGGCGATGTGCTGGTGGAACTGAAGAAACGCGGCATGACCGTGCTTCTGGTCGAGCAGAACTTCCGCTTTGCCGCCAAGGTCGCCGACCGCTTCTACCTCATGGATCATGGCGTGGTGACGGACAACTTCCCCACCGCCGAACTGCCCGCCCGCATGGCAGAACTCACGCATGCATTGGGGGTCTGAATGACAATGATTTTTGGAATACCCTTGCCGGCACTTCTCGGGCAGTTGCTGGTCGGCCTCATCAACGGCTCCTTCTATGCGATGCTGAGCCTCGGCCTTGCCATCATCTTCGGCCTCCTGCGCATCATCAACTTCGCCCATGGCGCGCAATATATGCTGGGGGCCTTTGTCGGCTATCTGCTGTTGAGCTGGCTCGGCATCGGCTACTGGCCGGCGCTGATCCTCGCCCCGCTCATCGTCGGGCTGGGCGGCGCGATCGTGGAGCGCGTGGCGCTGTCGCGGCTCTATAACCTCGACCCGCTCTATGGCCTGCTCTTCACCTTCGGCCTGGCGCTCGTGATCGAAGGCACGTTCCGCTATTATTATGGCGCGGCAGGCCAGCCCTATGCGGTGCCGCCGTCGCTTGCGGGCGGACATAATCTGGGCTTCATGTTCCTGCCGAACTATCGCGCCTGGGTGGTCGTCGCCTCGCTCATCGTCTGCCTGGGCACATGGCTCCTGATCGAAAAGACCAAGCTCGGCGCCTATCTGCGCGCCGCGACTGAAAACCCGACGCTGGTGAAGGCCTTCGGCATCAATGTGCCGCTGCTTCTGACTTTCACCTATGCGCTCGGTGCCGCCCTTGCCGGACTTGCGGGCATCATGGCCGCGCCGATCTATCAGGTCAGCCCGCTGATGGGCTCCAACATCATCATCGTGGTCTTTGCCGTGGTGGTGGTCGGCGGCATGGGGTCGATCCTCGGCGCCATCATCACCGGCTATGTGCTGGGGCTGGCGGAAGGTCTCACCAAGGTCTTCTATCCCGAAGCTTCCAGCATCGTCATCTTCGTCATCATGGCCATCGTTCTTCTGGTGCGCCCCGCCGGACTGTTCGGGAAGGAGGCCTGACATGGCTGATACCGCTCTCAAGGCAAATACGGCCTCGCGCGACAGCAAGGCGCCTGCCGTCAACAGCCTCTCGGCCGTCATCCTCGGCATTGCCCTTGTCGGGCTGCTGGCCGCACCCTTCATGGTGTATCCGATCTTCCTGATGAAGATGCTGTGCTTCGCGCTGTTCGC
>NZ_JBQQAM010000038.1:0-2716 GCF_052246815.1 Brucella sp. RRSP16 | reverse complement strand
GATGACATTTTTGGGGAAATGAGACCCTTTGAAATCGATCGCCATACCCAGTCACCTCGCCCAATTATGCGCACCGAAGCGACAATAACGCAGCAGAAGTGAAAAATTCGCGACAGAACCCGGTGGCGTCTTTTACGAAACGGGGCTAATCGCTTGCCGAAACTCTGTTGTAAGAGCGACCTTTCAATCATCGTAACACAAGTCAAGCGCAGAATGCTGCTATTTGAAAGAAGATTTTTTGCCTCTCAGTCAAGTTTCAGTTTCTGCGATGCTAAAGCGTTGACGATAAAACCTGGGCGCTACTCCCGTTATCTTAGCAAAAACTTTCCTGAAGGCGGCAGTATCTCCATACCCAACCTCCCAAGCGATCTGGTCAACTGTCCGGTTTGTCAGTTCCAATGCGTCTCGGGCCTTCATGATCCTCACATTCTGCAGATATTCGCTTGGTTTATAGCCGGTTGCTTTATAAAACCTGCGCAAGAAGGTGCGGTCTGTAAGGTCGACTGCTTCTGCTAACTCGGGGATGGAGATGCTCTGAGCAAATCTGCTATGGATGATTTGCTGGACCTTTCGTACTTGAGCGTCAGCGTGATCAAGTTTGGGCACAAAGGCTTCATACACGCTTTGATTTCGCCTGGGAGGATCGATCAGGAGAAACCGTGCGGTGGCCAACATAACGGTCGGACCCAGTAATTTTTCGACAAGAACGAGCCCTAAATCTGCCCATGCCAATATGCCACCGGCCGTAATGATATCACCGTCGTCAATGATCATATTTTGGCCGGCCACTTCGATTTGCGGGTAGCGATGAGCGAGCACGTCCGCAAACGCCCAATGTGTTGTGGCACGACGTCCTGCAAGCAAACCGGTCTCGGCCAAAACGAAAGCGCCCGCGCAGATCGATCCTACGATAGCTCCTTCCTCATGCTGCTCTTTCAGCCAAGCTGCGGCAAACGGCATCGGCTGCATATCTTCAGGCATCACTATGCTTGGCGGTGCGAGCGCATGTGTAATTTTGTGTGGAAGCGTGGGATGGCTATCCCAAACACAATTGAGCCCAGCCTCGGACGCTTCCCAATGTGAGGTTCGCACCTCAGGTTTCGGAACACCATCCTCTTCTGCAAACGACATAGACTGCCCTGCAATACGCATCAGGTCAGTGAGGCCATGAACGGCCGACAGTTGGCAGTCGGGATAAATTAACAGACCAATTTCAGCGATAATCTTCGTTTTTTGCATTTTTGGCTATTCTGGCGCGTTTAATGTCATTTTAGCCACCTCTATCATCATTACGTCTCAGTTAGAAGCAATCTTGTTCAACCAACGTTAATCGAGAGGCCTGATGGAAAAGTTTACCCCAAACTTCCAACCAACACGAAGGACTTTGCTCCTGAGTGGTCTGGCGGCTTGCGCCCTTAGCTTTGCCTCTTTTCCCCCTCTTCTCGCGCAACAAAACCCTGATGGAAAATCCAACATGAGCAGCAATTTTATCACCACCCAAGACGGCACCAAAATTTTCTATAAGGATTGGGGGCCGAAGACGGCGCAAGCTATTGTCTTCCATCATGGCTGGCCGCTCTCTAGCGATGATTGGGACAACCAGATGCTTTATTTCTATGCGCAAGGCTATAGAGTGGTTGCGCATGATCGCCGAGGCCATGGCCGGTCCGATCAGACCGATATCGGTAATGATATGGACACATATGCAGCTGACGTAGCCGCGCTGACCAAAACCCTTGACCTGCGTAACGCCATTCATATCGGCCATTCCACCGGGGGTGGTGAAGTCGCTCGCTACGTTGCTCGGGCCCAAAAAGGTCGCGTGGCTAAGGTCGTTTTGATCGGCGCAGTACCTCCGGTAATGGTCAAAAGCGACGCCAACCCTGAAGGAACACCGCTTGAGGTCTTTGATGGGTTTCGCGCTGCATTGATTGCAAACCGTGCACAATTCTTCCTCGATGTGCCGTCCGGCCCATTCTATGGCTTCAACCGCGAGGGTGCTCAGGTGAGCCAAGGCTTGATCCAGAACTGGTGGCGTCAGGGCATGGCCGGCGGAGCCAAGGCGCATTATGACTGCATCGAAGCCTTCTCAGAGACCGACTTCACAGAAGATCTTAAAGCGATCCAGCAACCCGTGCTTGTGCTGCATGGCGAAGATGACCAGGTCGTGCCGATCAAGGCGTCTGCCCATCGCGCCATCAAACTTCTGCCGAACGGCACGCTGAAAACCTATCCTAAACTCTCGCATGGCTTATTTGCGACGCACCCCGATCTGATCAACGCCGACTTGCTGAGCTTCATTGAGGCATAAGCATAGGCTTTGAAATCATGACCTGCCGAATATTCTTGGGCAGGTCATGATAATAGTTTGATAATGGTCGGTCTCTCCTTTTTCGGGCCTCGTACAAGAAGGCTCGGCGCAGCTGCGAAATCTGGCCGCTTACCAAGCGGTCAAGATTTATCAAGATAAGACTAGCTTGTCAGAGGCACACCGCTATCCTGCTCGTCAGTCTTAATAATGACAGGCCTGGAAAGCGTGCCCCTCAGCCGAGACAGACGACTGGTTCTGTATGGGATCTCCGCGCGAGCAGAAACCTGGAGTGCTCCCCATTTCACCGGACAGGTCGGCTAGTTTGATTTAGCCCTGATGAACTGCCGAGGGGAAGCCATCTTGAGCGCGGAATGTGGATGGATTTCATTATAGTCCTCGATCCAT
>NZ_JBQQAM010000037.1:0-2928 GCF_052246815.1 Brucella sp. RRSP16 | reverse complement strand
TTGATGGATATTGGCAATGAGAGTGATCAAGTGTCTTAAGGGCATTTGGTGGATGCCTTGGCATGCACAGGCGATGAAGGACGTGATACGCTGCGATAAGCGTCGGGGAGGTGCGAATACCCTTTGATCCGACGATTTCCGAATGGGGCAACCCACCTTAGATGACTAGAAAATCAGATGTGTCGTTTAAGGCAATAGGGCAATACGGCAGTAGGGCAGTATGTAAGAAACATATTGCCTTATTGCCCTACTGACTTACTGCCTTTTGAGAACGGCGCATGTGGTTTCTAGTCATCAGAAATAAGGTATCTAACTCTGAATACATAGGGGTTAGAAGCGAACCTGGGGAACTGAAACATCTAAGTACCCAGAGGAAAGGACATCAAACGAGACTCCGCTAGTAGTGGCGAGCGAACGCGGACCAGGCCAGTGGCTTTTGTGAATGAAGTGGAACGAGTTGGAAAACTCGACCGAAGTGGGTGATAGTCCCGTACACGTAGAATAGCAGAAGTCCTTGAGTAGGGCGGGACACGTGAAATCCTGTCTGAACATGGGTCGACCACGATCCAAGCCTAAGTACTCGTGCATGACCGATAGCGAACCAGTACCGTGAGGGAAAGGTGAAAAGCACCCCGACGAGGGGAGTGAAACAGTACCTGAAACCGGATGCCTACAAACAGTTGGAGCCCAAGGTTCGTCCTGGGTGACAGCGTACCTTTTGTATAATGGGTCAGCGACTTAGTGTATCGAGCAAGCTTAAGCCGGTAGGTGTAGGCGCAGCGAAAGCGAGTCTGAACAGGGCGTTCAGTTCGATGCATTAGACCCGAAACCAAGTGATCTAGCCATGAGCAGGTTGAAGGTACGGTAACACGTACTGGAGGACCGAACCCATATCTGTTGCAATAGATCGGGATGACTTGTGGCTAGGGGTGAAAGGCCAATCAAACTTGGAGATAGCTGGTTCTCCGCGAAATCTATTTAGGTAGAGCGTCGACCGAATACCCCGGGGTAGAGCACTGGATGGGCTATGGGGACTCACCGTCTTACTGATCCTAACCAAACTCCGAATACCGGGGAGTACTAGTCGGCAGACACACGGCGGGTGCTAACGTCCGTCGTGGAGAGGGCAACAACCCTGACCACCATCTAAGGTCCCTAAGTTATGGCTAAGTGGGAAAGGATGTGAGGATCCCAAAACAACCAGGATGTTGGCTTAGAAGCAGCCATCATTTAAAGAAAGCGTAACAGCTCACTGGTCTAAATAAGGGTCTTTGCGCCGAAAATGTACCGGGGCTCAAGCCATACACCGAAGCTGTGGATGCACGTATGTGCGTGGTAGCGGAGCGTTCCGTAAGCCTGTGAAGGGACAGTCGTGAGACATCCTGGAGGTATCGGAAGTGAGAATGCTGACATGAGTAACGATAAAGGGAGTGAGAGACTCCCTCGCCGAAAGTCCAAGGGTTCCTGCTTAAAGTTAATCTGAGCAGGGTTAGCCGGCCCCTAAGGCGAGGCCGAAAGGCGTAGTCGATGGGAACCACGTTAATATTCGTGGGCCTGCAGGTAGTGACGGATCGCGTGTGTTGTACGTTCTTATTGGATTGAACGTGCAGCGAAGCGGTTCCAGGAAATAGCTCCTGCATATAGACCGTACCCTAAACCGACACTGGTGGACTGGTAGAGAATACCAAGGCGCTTGAGAGAACTGCGTTGAAGGAACTCGGCAAAATGCACGCGTAACTTCGGAAGAAGCGTGACCCTCATATGGGCAACCATGTGGGGGTGGCACAGACCAGGGGGTAGCGACTGTTTACCAAAAACACAGGGCTCTGCGAAGTCGCAAGACGACGTATAGGGTCTGACGCCTGCCCGGTGCTGGAAGGTTAAGAGGAGATGTGCAAGCATTGAATTGAAGCCCCAGTAAACGGCGGCCGTAACTATAACGGTCCTAAGGTAGCGAAATTCCTTGTCGGGTAAGTTCCGACCTGCACGAATGGCGTAACGACTTCCCCGCTGTCTCCAACGCAGACTCAGTGAAATTGAATTCCCCGTGAAGATGCGGGGTTCCTGCGGTTAGACGGAAAGACCCCGTGCACCTTTACTATAGCTTTACACTGGCATTCGTGTCGGCATGTGTAGGATAGGTGGTAGACTTTGAAGCAGTGGCGCCAGCCATTGTGGAGTCATCCTTGAAATACCACCCTTGCCTATATGGATGTCTAACTGCGGCCCGTTATCCGGGTCCAGGACCGTGTATGGTGGGTAGTTTGACTGGGGCGGTCGCCTCCTAAAGAGTAACGGAGCGCGCGATGGTAGGCTCAGAACGGTCGGAAATCGTTCGTCGAGTGCAATGGCATAAGCCTGCCTGACTGCAAGACTGACAAGTCGAGCAGAGACGAAAGTCGGTCATAGTGATCCGGTGGTCCCGCGTGGAAGGGCCATCGCTCAACGGATAAAAGGTACGCCGGGGATAACAGGCTGATGACCCCCAAGAGTCCATATCGACGGGGTTGTTTGGCACCTCGATGTCGACTCATCGCATCCTGGGGCTGGAGCAGGTCCCAAGGGTATGGCTGTTCGCCATTTAAAGCGGTACGTGAGTTGGGTTCAGAACGTCGTGAGACAGTTCGGTCCCTATCTGCCGTGGGTGTAGGAATATTGACAGGATCTGTCCCTAGTACGAGAGGACCGGGATGGACGTATCTCTGGTGGACCTGTTGTCGTGCCAACGGCATAGCAGGGTAGCTATATACGGACGGGATAACCGCTGAAGGCATCTAAGCGGGAAACCCACCTAAAAACGAGTATTCCCTATCAGAGCCGTGGAAGACCACCACGTTGATAGGCCGGGTGTGGAAGTGCGGCAACGCATGCAGCTTACCGGTACTAATAGCTCGATCGACTTGATCACTCCCATTTACAATATCCATC
>NZ_JBQQAM010000036.1:0-3311 GCF_052246815.1 Brucella sp. RRSP16 | reverse complement strand
CCAATTCAATGCCGCCGATCATCGTGAGTTACGACAAGCCGCCACTGACATGTGGCGCGAAATCACGTGCCTGAAATCCGCATGACAGATGCGCCAAAGAATACGTTACGTCTGCACTCTCGTTAAAGTAACAGTGCCGCGACACGATCTAATCTCGCCCGCACACGTGGAATGGAAGACAAGGCATCTGAGAAGGCTTGCGCCCTTGCCTCTAGCTCAGCGTCAGGATCAACGATTGTGAACCAGCGTTGACGCTGCACATAAGACGACGAGCCGGGAGCGCGAGGCACCGAAACATTGGTGCGCAACGTGACGACATTTTTGGTGTCGCATTCGACCGTTAGCCGCTCATGGAGTTGCTGCAATAGTGCATCATGCGTCAGGTTGCGGCCGGGGAAGGTGATGAAGACGATCGCGCGACCTGGCTTCCGGAGCAGGCGGATTTCCGAGAAGGTCGCGTGCTTCTCCGATTCCGCTCCAACGCCATTGTCAGGATCGAGAAAAACGAGGTCCGCGCCGTCGAGAGCGTTCCGCTTGCGTGCGCCCCATGCGCCTCGATCAGCCCGCAGCGGCATGGGGTCACGATGGAACAATGCGCCATTCGGCCAGATCGCCGCCCGTTCGAGCGCGGCGATGCTGCGTTCCGGTAGTGTCGCAAGCCCCGTGTGCAATTCGGCATCGAGCAGCCGCCATGCGGCTTCATCGCGCCATTCGAGGTGCCGGCCATCGGGGCGGCCATCATCGCCCGGCGCGTAATACCATGCGACGCCAAGCGTTCTGTCCTGGCGCGCCAGGGCGCGCAGGAGCGCAAATTTCAGAACGTCACTAACATCGCCGGCGTATTGATCGCGCATACCGTCTCCAAGTTCACCATGGCAGCGCCGGGGCAATTGGTTCTTGCCCCGGCATGAAGTTCAGAAGGCGAACTTAGCCTGGCCCTTGTCCTCGACAGGGCGCAGCCGTGCATAGGCAAGAAGATCACCGATCGAGCCGCCCTTGTCCCGCCAACCATAGAAGGTGTCTTCCCCGAGAAGGACATAGTGCCAGTCGGAATCGCTACGCTGTTCCGGAGGAAGGGCGTTGATCCGGTCGCACCCTGCGACGGCGGCTTTGCGCTTACGCAACACGTTCGGGCTGGTGAGCTGACCTTGTGCCTTTGTCTCGACCAGATAAATCGCGCCGCCAGCCCTCACGAAGAAGTCGGGCGAATAGAACGCGGGAAGACCGTCTTCCTTGATGTAACGCAGGCGCGCGAAGGTGTGTTTCTGCTCGTTGATCTTGCAGTAGGCTTCAACGCTGGCGTCACGCTCGCAGGTTTCCATGAATGCCAGCTCAAGGCCGCCATTCCGCGAGGGATAGGGGAGGCGTAGATAGATAGCCTTCTCGACGGCGAGCGATGACCCCTCCCGCATAGCGAGCTTAGGCACTTCCGAAAGACGCCGATGCGCGACCTCGGCATTGGCGACAATCACGCTGTCTTCTGCTTCGAGGATGGCCCGCGCCCACACTTTGATAATGTGCTCTGTCACCGGGTCGATTAGCAGGACGCGCCAGTTCTCATCCGCGAGAGGGTCCAGCTCCTGGCCGAACAGATGCCGGCGAATGAAGGTGTCTATACCCTCGGCCATCTCGGCCCGGTTTATCTGGATGTAGGGGAACTTGCTTGCGTTGGCGAAAGCCTTCGAGCTGTTTGTCGTGTCCGTCAGGGTAACGGCTTCCGTGATCCGGCGCGTGATCCGGGCCAGATAGTCATTATAGCCCGTCGCGGTCATCACGCCGCCATGCACGCGATAGTCGCCAAAGCGCGTTTTCGCCTGCACGTCTTCGGAATGGAATTTCTCTCCTTGGCCGATCTGCCCCTTGAGCTGTTGGAGCGAAAACGAACCGAACGGCGCGAGGCTCGAAGGGTCGATGTGGGTATCTTCCAGCGCCTCGACCTGTTCCCGCAGGATGAAGGGGATAGCGAAATCATATTCCTCGAAGCCCGGCCGGAGGCCGACCGAGATCAGGTCGCCGGTCGAGCTGCCATTTGCCTCGTCGTCCTCATCATCTGCTTCAGCCGCCAAGCCTTCCTGAATCAGTTCGTCATAGAAGCCTTGGAATGCCGGATGCTCCACGATCGAAAGAATGTCGATCATGTTGGAGGGCGTCTTTCCACCGCGAATGAGCTGGCGGTTCTCCCGCTTTATGTCGTCATATTCATTGCCGCGCCACATCAGGCGCAGGCCGCGCCCGATCGTCTGTTCAAGCAGGATGCCGGCGCTCGATGCGCGCAGCGGGACAATGACGCAGATGTTGTTCACGTCGAAGCCCTCACGCAGCATGAGCACGCTCACGATGACACGCGGGGATTTATGGCGATCGACGTCAAACAGGCGTTCGCGTAGCACCTTCCATTCGTCGGGCTTCAGCTCGCCTTTGCGGTTGGAATCGACGCGCAAAACCTCGTCATCGGCCAGCCCTTCGAGCTGCATGAAATCAGCGACGAGCGGCGTAACTGTGGTGTCTTCGCAGACCACCAGCATTTTCGGATGCTTGTCCGGATCGAGGGCGGCGAAATCGGCTTCCAGCTTCCGGAGCTTAGTCAGGCCAGCGCGCAACATAATGCGCTGCCCCTCTGACAGCATCGGGTTGCCGTTCTCATCCCGATCGGCCTTGAAATCCAGTTCCTCATGGCTCAACGCCCCGATTTCGGAGCGTTTGTCGAGAACAAGAGATTTGACCAGGCCGGTGCGCATGGCCGTCTTTAGGTCGAAATCAACGGCGATGTGCGGGAAGTAGGATTTCCGGCTGTTCCGGCCGGTCCCGACCTCGTTATAGGGCGTGGCTGAAAAGTCCACCTGGACGAAGCGGCGACCCTTGGGTTCCGCGATCAGGTTGAGGCTTTTTTGCCATTCAACCTCCGTGACCTCGCCTTCCCGTTTGAACTCGTGGATATGGTGCGCCTCGTCGTTGAAGACCATGAGCGCGGGCAGGTCTTTCAAGTAGGAGAGGATGCCGCCCCGCTCATAGCGACGGTTCAATACGCCAAGATCGTTGCCTTGGCTGGTTCCAGGTGTCAGCGGAAAAATACTCTGCACAACGGCCT
This sequence comes from Brucella sp. RRSP16, assembly GCF_052246815.1. Taxonomy (NCBI): domain Bacteria; kingdom Pseudomonadati; phylum Pseudomonadota; class Alphaproteobacteria; order Hyphomicrobiales; family Brucellaceae; genus Brucella; species Brucella sp. RRSP16. The sequence goes on along the minus strand of NZ_JBQQAM010000036.1, from coordinate 223 downwards.
TCGGGTCGATGGATTTACCCGGTGTGGCGATTTCGTCGTCTTCGAATGGCTCGCTTTCTTCTGACAACACATGCCAGTTGGAAATGGCGATGATGCCGCCAGGGTTGTGTCGCAAATTTTCAGCGGGTTAAAGGCAGGCGTATCTCCGGGCGCAATTATGCTGCGAGTTCCGCAAAGACCATGAATGGTGAACAATTGTCGTTTGCGAATTGCCTCTTGCGGA
>NZ_JBQQAM010000035.1:0-3656 GCF_052246815.1 Brucella sp. RRSP16 | reverse complement strand
TTCACCCGCCCCCATTCCTCGCTTGCAACCCTGACCAGCCTCTCGGAATGGGGGCTGAACGTCAGCACCTGTCGCATTTCTATCTTGCTAAAAACGTCGCATCCCTAACTTGCTAAAACAACGTATGTTAGCCGGTGAGTTCCAGCTTGAAATGCGAGTTGCAGATGAGCTGCCTTTTGCGTCGTGCGTTTTGTACCGATCGACCGTGCACCTGCCCGCTCTGCGTCGTTGATTTCAATCATTCCTTAGAATCGCGGACCATGGGAGACACGGCGGGGTTCACAGCCGTCCGTTTTGGCTTCTAAGACCAAAGCATGCGTGTACTGCTCGTCCATATGCGCTAATACGCAGGCGGCGCCGTGATCCGCAAATCGAACGGTGGCAGTATCCGGCGTTGGACGCAGGGAGCGCCATTTCCGGCTCAAGCCCGGAATGGCGAGGAAGGTAGTTTTAAAGATGTTGGAAGCACGTATTCGCAACACTTCGCTTCGGGACAAGATCATCACCGCGGAACAGGCCGCGAGCCTGATTCAAGACGGCATGGTTGTGGGCATGAGCGGTTTCACCCGCGCTGGCGATGCCAAGGCCGTGCCGGTGGCCATGGCTGCGCGCGCTGCGACGGACCCTTTCAAGATCACGCTGATTACCGGCGCATCGCTTGGTCACGATGTCGACAAGCTGCTCACCGAAGCCCATGTGCTTTCGCGGCGCATGCCATTTCAGGTCGACAGAACCCTGCGGGCCGCCATCAATCGCGGCGAAGTGATGTTCATCGACCAGCATCTTTCCGAAACCGTCGAGCAATTGCGCTCGAACCAGATCGGCCCCATTGATTATGCCGTCGTTGAAGCGCTTGCCATAACCGAGAGCGGCGGGATCATTCCCACGACATCGATCGGCAATTCCGCGAGCTTTGCCATTCTGGCCGAAAAGGTCATCGTGGAAGTGAACCTCAACCAGTCCATGGCGCTTGAAGGTCTGCACGACATCTATATTCCAACGAAGCGCCCTTCCCGCGACCCGATACCGGTCACGGCCTGCGACAGCCGCGTCGGCCTGCCCTACATTCCAATCCCGCCGGAAAAGATCGCGGGCATCGTCATCACGAAGGAGAATGACAGCGCATCGACCGTCGAACCGGCCGACAGTGAAACCATTGCCATCGCTGGCCATCTCATCGCGTTTCTGATGCAGGAAGTAGCGGCCGGGCGTCTGGACCTGACGCTCAATCCGCTTCAGGCGGGTATAGGCACCATTGCCAATGCAGTCTTGAACGGTTTTGCCGACAGCCCGTTTCACAATCTGCGCATGTATAGCGAAGTGCTGCAGGATAGCACCTTCGATCTCTTCGATGCCGGAAAGCTGGACTTTGCATCGGGATCGTCCATCACGCTCAGCCCCGCTTGCGGAGAGCGCGTTTTCAACAATATCGACCGCTACCGCGACAAGCTCATTCTGCGTCCGCAGGAGATCAGCAATCATCCGGAAGTCATCCGTCGTCTCGGCATTATCGGCATCAATACCGCGCTGGAATTCGACATTTACGGCAATGTGAACTCCACGCACGTGGACGGCACCCATATGATGAATGGCATCGGCGGTTCAGGCGACTTCGCCCGCAACGCCTTCATTTCGATCTTCGTGACCAAATCCGAAGCCAAGAATGGCGCCATATCGTCCGTCGTACCGATGGTTACGCACGTCGATCACACCGAACACGACGTGGATATTCTCGTGACCGAGCAGGGCCTTGCAGACCTCCGCGGCCTCGCTCCGCGCGAAAGGGCGCGCGCGATCATAGACAACTGCGCGCATCCGGACTATCGCGACCAGCTTAACGATTATTTCGACCGGGCCTGTGCGCGTGGCGGACATACCCCTCACCTGATCGAAGAAGCTTTCAGCTGGCATCAGCGTCGCCGCGAAACGGGCAGCATGCGCAAATGACGAGTTGGAAACTCCAGAACCGAACAGCGTGTTGCGTTTTAAGTTCTTGCTTATAAAGCGGAACCTTCTTTTTCTTGGAACGTTAACCGGCACATTGTTTTTGGATTGGAAACGATGTGCCGGCAGCAAGGGCCCTGCTCTTTCTTCCGGTTAGAACGGCTCAACCGGGCGACGCGGAGGAACGGTCGTCGGGTGGGCAATGCAACCCCAAGTTCCGGGAAGGATTAGACCGCCCATGTCCATCCTCATCAGCCTGCTGATAACAATTCTCGTTATCTTCCTCATACTTTATCTGATCAACATGCTGCCGTTGGATGCCAAGGTCAAACAGATCGCTCAAGTTATCGTGATCATCATCGGCATCATTTCGCTTCTGAAATATCTGGCGGTCTTCTGATTTAAAGCCTTCAGCAGCTACGATCCCGGAGTTTGTGGCTTTGCGCAACTCCGGGATCTTCCAAAACGCTTTGCGAGAGGCGCTCCATACTTATATTAGCTATTGACGATTTATGTCCTGTCAGGATCGTTCTTTTAAACATAGTTGTGCTTATTTACATTTCTTCGTAATATATAACCGTCATGCTACCTATGATTGTGTCATTAATGGCACTCATAAACAAAAAATTGTAGGACGCGCATGGTGATACCTTTCCCCTCTCCGGCGTTCCTTTTATAAGGCCCGCAAAATATAGCCCGTTCATTCTGGGTTAAGGCGGGGTCGTTGATCATCCTCACTCAGGGTTGGGAGTGCGAGGGAATGAAGAAGACTGCTCTTGTAAAAGCAGCACTGATAACGCTGTCTGTCGTTGCGTTCTCGCTTGGGGCAACGTCGATAGTGGCCTTTTCCGCTGGCGCCACTCCTGGCATCATTGCGCTTAGCCTCAGCGCGGGCATTCCCGCAGCAACGGCCTTCCCTTCCCTTGCCTATATTTTCCACCAGCATGGGAAGCTGAAAGACGCTTATCTTCAGCTGGAGAGGGCCCATGTTGAACTACAGGCACGGTCGCGGATCGACCACATGACCGGTCTTCTCAACCGTGAGGCGCTTTTTGAAGCCATGAAGATCAGCCGTTCCCGTATCGAAACCGGCACCCTGCTCGTTATCGATGCCGACCACTTCAAGGCGATCAACGATACGTTTGGCCACGGCGTCGGCGACCGCGCCTTGAAGCTGATCGCTTTCGCGCTTCAGAATGTGACGCGGAAGGGTGATCTGGTCGGCCGGATCGGCGGGGAAGAATTTTGCGTGTTCTTGCCGGGCGCAAGCGGAGAAACCGGCATGCGCGTTGCACAGCGTATACGCGCTGAAGTGGAGAACACACCGTTTCATACGACCGAGTATCAGGTCTATCCGTTGACGATCAGTATCGGTGTTGCGTCTGCGCCGAAGAACGAGACGAACTCGCAGGTGCTAAGCCGTGCGGACCGTTGTCTCTATATGGCAAAGCAGCGCGGGCGCAATTGTGTGGTCTTCGATGAGGAAAGCGGACGTCTGGCCAGCGCGTCCATCGTTTCCATCGCGAGTGTTCGGGAAGTGGCACGCGGTTAGAGCATTTCCAGCAAAAGCGTGAAACGTCTACGCGGGGAAATCAGTTCACTGGACTGATTTCTTATGCCGCTTCGATGCGTTGGATAATGCGATAAAACAAATAGTTAGAGCGGTTCCGGCGTTTCTGTTAGCAGGAACCGCACTAGAGGCGCAGCAGCCG
>NZ_JBQQAM010000034.1:0-4623 GCF_052246815.1 Brucella sp. RRSP16 | reverse complement strand
TCACCGCGTGAAAGCCGCCAAACGACTTGCCCAGTCCGCGCGCCGACAGAACCGTCCGGCCGCCGGATGCGCCGCCATCGTCCGGCCCTGCTTCATGCAGGGCCGTCATATTGCCAGTTGCAGCGTTCATTCAACCAGCCTCTTTTACTGCTTCACAAGCGGGCAGCCGCTTTTATCGAGCGGACGGAACGCTTCATCACCCGGGATGGTGCGCAGAACCTTGTAATAGTCCCACGGGCCGTTGGATTCTTCCGGCGACTTAACCTGAACGAGATACATATCGTGGACCATGCGACCATCTTCGCGCAGTTTGGCGTTTCGGGCGAAGAAATCGTTAATGTCCATGGTGCGCATCTTGTCGAGCACAGCCTTGCCGCTGGTGGATTTTGCAGCTTCGGAAGCTTTGAGGTAATTCATGACAGACGAATAAACGCCAGCATGAACCATGGTCGGCATCTTGCCGTTCATTCGTTCCCCGAAGCGCTTCGACCAAGCACGGGTCTGGTCATCATAATCCCAGTAAAAGCCGGTAGTCAGTGTCAGGCCCTTTGCAGTTTCGAGACCGACGCTGTGCACGTCGGAGAGAAACAGCAGCATTCCTGCAATTTTCTGGCCACCTTGCGCTATCCCATATTCATTCGCCTGCTTAAGGGCGGTCATTGTATCGCCCGACGAGTTAGCAAGAGCAATAACGTCAGCGCCCGATGCTTGCGCCTGCAACAGGAACGAAGAGAAATCGGTGGTTTCGCGCGGATGACGCACAGAGCCCACGACTTCACCGCCGCTAGCCTTGACGGCTTCCGCAGTATCGCGCTCAAGCGCATGACCGAAGGTGTAGTCAACAGTAATGAAGTACCATTTCTTGCCCCCCTCCTGTGTCATGGCGCGTCCCGTTCCGTTGGCAAGCGCATAGGTGTCCCAGGTCCATTGCGCGGTCGTGGGTGAACAAGCTTTCCCCGTCAAATCCGAAGAGCCTGCGGTGGACGCCAGAAACGCCACATCCTTGTTGCGGGTGATTTCCTGCACGGCCATTGCGACCGAGGACGTGGGGACGTCGATAATTGCCTTGACGTTCTTCTCATCGATCCAGCTACGTGCCAGAGTGGACCCGATGTCAGGCTTATTCTGATGATCTCCAACGATGACTTCGATAGGCTCGCCATTCAACTTACCCCCGAAATCCTCCACAGCCATCTTAGCCGCGACGACCGACCCGTCGCCTGCAAGATCGAAATTCATGCCGGACATATCCGTCAACACGCCCAGTCTAACCGGTTCTGCCAAGGTCGGGCTTGCGAGCACCATGGTGGCAAAAGCACCCGAAAGCATCATTGATTTCATTTTCATGTTTTCCTCCTCCCAAATTATAAATGTGTCAGCCCGATTGGCTGCTGCTTTCCGCAATCAGTCTCGCCAGATAAAACTGGTCGGCTTCGTAAGATGCGGCCCAGTTGGCGCGGTGTTCCTGATCAATGGCTCTTTTCGTCATCCGCAAGCTCATGGGCGGGCATTCAGCGATGGTCTGCGCGAAGCGCTTGGCGGTTTCGACCGCGCCACCGGCCGGTGAAAACTTGTCGCAAAGCCCCATATGAAGCGCGTCCTGCCCGCCAATTCGTTCATTGGCGAAAAGCGCACGCTTGGCGCGTGTCGGACCGATCAGCGATGAAAGTAACGGCAGTCCGCCCCAGCCTAGCGTCATGCCCAGACGAACTTCAGGAAACTGAAAGAAGGCCCCCTCAGCCATCACGCGGAAATCGGTTGCCAAAGCCAGAATGCCGCCGCCACCAATCGCCGGGCCTTCAACCGCCGCTATAGTGATCTGTGGCAGCAACCGCCACCGATCACACATGACGCCGCCAAGCGACATGGACGTATGGCGTGTGACAGCGCCCGCGTTGACGCGCCACAGATTCTCGTCCGTCAGATCCACTCCACCGGAGAAACGACTTTCGGTTCCTGTTAGGATAACAACCTGGACACTGACATCCGCTGATAATTCGTCCGCCGCCTGTATGAGCGCAGTTATCGATTCTTCATTGAGAGCATTGGCCTTACCGCCACGGTCATAGCGCGCCACCGCAATCGGTCCTTCACGCCTTATATCGACTATGGCCATTTCCACATTCCTCAGGTTTTCACTTTGACATACTACCGAGTATGTTGCATATTCCGAATAGGTTTGCAACAGGCCTGTTTTGACGGTTTAGTTGCGGCCGAGTAGGAGGAATTCAGAACATGACGCCAGACCAGCGCGCGCTCGACCGCAGCCATTCCGTGTTGCGATATCTTCTCGATCGACATGCAGCGGAGCGCCCCGCAGCACCATTCGTGCATTTTTGGCCTTCGACCGAATGGGATTACAAAACGACCAGAGACCGCGTCCGTCAGCGGGCGGCGACGCTTCAATCACACGGCGTGAAACGTGGCCATCATGTGCTTTGTTTTATGGGTAACGGCCCGGATTTGCTCACTACCTGGTTCGCAATCAACTATATCGGGGCGGTCTATGTCCCCATAAACACTGCAGCACTCGGGCGCTCCCTGGAACATATCCTGGGCGATGCGGATGCCGCGCTGATGGTTGCCCATGCCGATCTGGTGGAGCGATTGCTGGACGTTGCCCCCGGCAAGCTGCGCAAAGTCCTGGTGGTCGAAGGCTCTGCAAGCTGCGCCATGGCTGGGGTGGAAATCCTGCCTTTGACTGACGTGGAAACCGTTAGCGAGAGCGAACTTGCCCTCGACACGCCGATTGAGCCGTGGGACACGCTTGCCATCATGTATACGTCGGGCACGACCGGCAATGCCAAGGGCGTCGTGACCTCTTATGTGCAACTTTACACGATGGGTCCCGACGCCTTCGAGTGCGTGGATGAAACGGACCGTTGTATGATTTGTGGTCCGATCTTCCATTGCGGCTCCACGCTCTATGTCTATGCGATGCTGGCGCGCGGGCTGTCGATTGGCATGATGCGCGAGTTCAAAACGCAGCGTTTCTGGCAGGCGGTGCGGGAAACGAACTCGACCTATTGCCTGTTGCTAGGCGTCATGGCGAGTTTCCTTCTGAAACAGCCGGTTTCACCGGATGATCGCAACCACCCGCTGCGACGCGCCTTCATTACCCCATTTGGCGAGGATGGCCCCCTATTTGCGGCAAGATTTGGCGTCGAGGCCTGGACTATCTACAACATGACCGAAATCGCTAGCCCACTCGTTGCCGGACCCGGGATTTCGCAAAAGGGAATCGCGGGAACACCGCGCCCCTGGTATCAGCTGCGCATCGTTGACGAGAACGATATCGAGCTGCCCGATGGCACAGCCGGTGAGTTGGTCATTCGTTCCGACCGCCCCTGGGCCTTGATGAAAGGTTACTACAACAATCCGAAAGCTACCGTCGAAGCCATGCGCAACGGCTGGTTTCACACAGGCGATAGCTTTCGCAAGGACGAAAATGGCGTCTATTTCTTCGTTGATCGTCTGAAAGACATCATCCGACGGCGGGGCGAAAATATCTCTTCCTTCGCTTTGGAAGCCGAAGTGCTTTTCCACGACAGCGTCAAAGAGTGCGCGGCTATCGCGGTGCCAAGCGAATTGAGCGAGGATGAAGTTCTTATCGCCGTAACCCCTGTCGAAGGCCACCAAATCAATGCTGGAGAACTGCTGGAGTTTCTAACAGGCCGCCTGCCCCGCTTTATGGTGCCTCGCTATGTACGAATTCTGGATTCTTTGCCGAAGACGTCAAGCGGTAAAATCCAGAAACATATCCTACGCAGCCAAGGCATTACCGGAGATACAATCGATCGCGATTTCAACGCCAAGCGCGCAAGCTGATCTTTCAAAATCGACAGACCTGAAACAAACTTCGTCATCAACACCACGCCATCTATCGTGCAACAAACCGGCGGGCTGGCGAAAATGGTTGATATTACAGAGCGTTTGCTGGGCAAGAGCGTCGTTATCGTCACCGACAAGGGAGCGCAAGCTCGGATCACTGAGCCGGCCAGAGGCGGATGCCCTGTCGATTTATAAAGCCGCATATTGATTGCAACGCAGGCAATCTTATAAAAAAAGCAACGGTGTTAGGTGTCAAGCACCGTTGCGTTTGCGTCCCGGATTCTCGCGTTGAGGATAATGATCATTTTTCGGATGACGGCGACGAGTGCGACTTTGCTCGGCTTTCCCTTTTGCTTGAGGCGCTGGAAGAACGCCTTCATGTCCGGATCGAAACGAATGGCGGGCAGCGCCGCGACGTAAAGTGCGTCGCGCAGCTGTCTTCGACCGCCTGCAATCATGCGTTTGCCGCGCATCAGTCCGCTATCGCGATTAAGCGGCGCAACGCCAACCAGCTTGGCAACCTTTCCTTTGTCCATAAGCCCCAGCTCCGGCAGGTCGGCCAGAATGAAGCATGCCGTTCGCAGGCCGATTCCTTTGAGCGACATCAAAACCTCAGCCTTCCGGCCAAGGTCCGCATCCGCTTTCAGGCAAGCCGTCATTGCGTCCACAACAGTCTGGCGCTGATCGAGCAAGAAATTCAGGCTTTCCTCGACCCAGTCTTTCGTTTGCCCGCTCGCCTTTTCCCGGCGATTTTTCTCCTGCACGATCATGTGCGACAATTGTCTGTAACGG
>NZ_JBQQAM010000033.1:0-5025 GCF_052246815.1 Brucella sp. RRSP16 | reverse complement strand
CTCGACGCTCAGGCGGGTCGGGGCACAGCGGGTAAGCTTCGGGATGGGAGAGCATTGATGAGAATCGAATTCAACCACACGATCCTGGCGACGCAAGACGCACACGGCTCTGCCCTGTTTCTGGCTGAAATGCTCGGACTGCAGCCGCCGCGCAGATGGGGGCCATTCTGGATGGTCACCACCGATAATGGCGTCAACCTCGACTACATGGATGTGAACCATGCCGTCGTTCCGCAGCATTACGCGTTCCTCGTCGATGACACGAGTTTCGACGCCTTGCATGACCGGCTCGGCCAGCGGAGCCTGCCTTACTGGGCCGATCCCCAACGGCGCAAGCCCGGGATGAACGATCATGATGGTGGTCGTGGGCTCTATTTCAACGATCTCAACGGGCACTTGCTCGAGGTGATAACCCGCCCCTACGGCAGCGGCGGCTGGAACCCATGACCGGCGATCTCGGAAAGCCTCTCTCGCCAAGGCCGAAAGTTTGACAGATCCTGGAAACTGCTATCTACGTGCAGGACGTCGCGCGTGCCGCGCAGTTTTATGACCGCGTTTTCGGCTTTACTGATCTGGTGCACGACGAACGCGTGGTCGCTTATGACGCCGGAAGCGCAACTGTTCTGCTGCTGTTCAAGCGCGGCGCGACGCTCGTTGCCTTGGTGCTGCCGGGTGGGACCAGCATCTACTTTCGTGATCCCGACGATCACCTGATCGAACTTGGGACGCCGGGTATCTGGCGAACCTTCTAGACCAAGAACCAAGAGCAAAGGCCAGTGACATGAAGGCGCGTTTTGACTTTCCCGCTGTTGCGCCTGACGCCTTTGAGGCGTGGCCGCTCTCGACACCTATGTGCGCAAAGCGTCCGGGGTTGAGCCCCGGCTTCTGCACCTGCTCAAGTTGCGGGCCTCACAGATGAACGGCTGCGCCTATCGCGTTGATATGCACGTCAAGGAAGCGCGTCGCGATGGGTTGGGCGAGCAGTGGATCAACCTGATAAGCGTCTGGCGGGACTCGCCTGTCGTCGATGCACGTGAGCGGGCGGTGCTTGGCTGGACCGAGGCGCTGACAAACGTCGCACGGACACTGACTTTCAGCCGCTCCAGGCATTTTTCACGGAGGCGGAGAGCACCCGAATCAGCGTGGCAATAGGGACGATCAATGTCTGGAACCGCCTTTGCGTCGGCTTCAGGTCGCAGCATTCGGTGGACCCGATCTGAGCGAACGCGGTTGCTATATGACAGTTCTGCGCGACCTGCTCGGGCAGTTCAAACCAAATGAAAAAGGAAGATGACATGACCAATAGCACGCCGATCGCCGTGTAGAGAATCCCGAGAGTTGCGATCTGCATTGCAAGATGGCCGCGGTCGACCTCAACGAACTGCGGCAGGAGCGCCAGAAAGAAGAGCGCTGTCTTTGGATTGAGGAGGTTAACAATGAAGCCCTCGCGAAAGAGGCGCAGACGGCTTGGCGCCGGTAGCCCCCCCTCAACACCGGGAATATCCGATGGACCAAAGAGCTTCTTGAAGCCCAGCCAAATCAAGTAGGCTGGGCCGGCTTACTTCACGACGTTGAAGGCGATCGCGGCCGACGCCAAGAGCGCCGACAACCCCACAGCTTCTGCGACGACATGAACGAGCATGGCCGCGGATATGTCAAGAATCGAAACGAGGTCGGCAGAACGGCCCTGTTCGACCGGGCTCGCGAAAATGTAAAGGACTGCTGGGCTAGGCAATAGAAGCAGTACGAGCGCTGCGCTGACGAACAGGCTGAGATTGGTTGCGCGGGGCCCGTTTCCTATTGCAACAGCGATAACATTGGACTGCGTCCAAGGCGAGATTGACCTGCATCGTTGTCGCAGAAGTTCCGCAATCGAGCGCCTTGGAATTCTTTGTTGTAGTTGTGTTCATCTGCCGGGCCCTGCCGGATGGAATGTCGATCATCCGTATCAGTAGGAACGCACCATCCCGTCAAATGGATCTGATCTGCCCGCCACACTGGTGGTAATGTCTGACTGCAACGTCGGTGCGAGGATGCAGGACAACGCGGTGGAGTGCTGCCGGTATCAAATGCCAGTTTCGCGGCAGATCACCACTCGCCAGCCGTCAGGATCCTGATAGGTGAAGCTGCGCTGGAGCCAGTATGGATTTTCCGGTTCCACCGGCGCGTAGCCCATTCGTTGCATCCGCTCGTTGAGGCGATCATAGGCATCAAGCTTGGTGATGTAGAGCACCAGCAGATTGTCGAAGCTCGGAGCGGCGCACGGACTGCCTTCTGCATGTTGGGTGAATTCAAGATGCACGGACTTGCCGGGCAAACCGAGCATAATGCCGTCGTAGCCGGCATGAGCTTCGAAGTGCGCGAGCTCCGGCAGGCCCAGACCGTCCCGATAGAAAGCGATAACGTCTTCAAGCTTGTCTGTCGGCCTGGCGATGCGCACCTGCGATGGAATGGCGTTACCGCCCAGCGAAGACGCGGGCCGCGAAGTCCTATCATCATTGTTCATGATATTTCTCCTGTCGATTAATGATTAGTGAAAAGCTGTGTGGCTGACTGCATCATTTGCCTAAGGCTTGGTCCTTGCATAACCAGAGCACCGGCCACGACCAACAGTGAGCCTATGAGCCGCACTCCGGAAATAGGTCTCGCGGTAAAACCCACGACGCTGTAATGGTCGATTGCCATCGAAGCGAGAATTTGGCCGGCAATGACCGCCGTCATGAAGCCTGCGGCCCCAAGCTTTGGCGCAAGAAGGACCGCGGCCGTGATATAGACTACTCCGGAAATGCCGCCGATCCAGATCCATTTCGGCTGAGCGGCAAGGTTGGCGATCGTCGGTGCGGAAACCCGGAGCGCCAAAGCCCGGCCTCCCGGATCAAGTCCGGACTTGCATCGGGAATCGTCTTGAGATGGATATAGCCGCGGAAGCCGTGACCCTCCCGCAATGTCCGCGCGATGCGTACCATATCGGACATGGTCTGGTCGGGGGACTTGATGATGCCCGAGGACAAGAACAGGCCCTCGATGTAATTGCGTCGATAAAATTCCAGCGTGAGCGAGACAACGTCCTCGACTGAGAACCGCGCCCGTTCCACGTTCGAGCTGACCCGGTTTATGCAATAGGCACAGTCGAAGATGCAGAAGTTGGTCATAAGAATTTTCAGCAGGCTGATACAGCGCCCATCCGGAGTGTAAGCATGGCAAATCCCTGCGCCTCCCGACGATCCGACACCGCCTTTGCTTGCATCGCGCTTCTCGCCACCGCTTGACGCACAAGATGCATCGTATTTTGCCGCATCCGATAGGATGGCAAGTTTATCCTGAAGGCTCTTTTTCACCATGTGAGCGAAGATACACGTTCATGTTTTGTTCGTCAATAAAAGAGATTTTTGCGGATCGCTCACCACGACTTGACCTGTCGCCTGCAAACTTGTTCCCGAAGCCACCGACGCACCGATCTTCCCGATTTCCCAAATGCCAATAGACACCCGATCGAAGTGGGAAAGCGTGCGTCTAATGGCGGCTGCCTTCGACATAAGCCTCGCAAGCGCCCCCTGCAGGACACGCGCGACGGCGGCAAAGACCTCTTCGCGTTCCTTGATGCTGAGGTCTTTGAAAAGGCAACGGTTTCGACTGTCCTGACAAAAAGGTTCAGGCCTTCAAGAACAGGCCTGCCCGACGTGTAGCCGAAACGAACACCGCAATAGTCGATATCACCGTTCAGCCGTTCGACAGAACGTGCGTATTGCCGGTGGGCAATATCCGGCCTCGTATCGAGAAACCGCGTATAGCGCTGGAAACCGGCAATACCCTTCGGATAACTCTCGATGATCGAATTGAACTTGTCGATGGGCCGGAAGAACACCCCGAGCAGAAGCAGAAAGCCGACAAAGGCGCCAGCGGTCAACTCGCCGCACACAATCCGTTGGCGTCTGTTCTGCTCGGCCAGGGGGTAGTCTATGGATGCGCGACAAGTGCCTGAAACTGGCGGCAGAGAAAGCGAGACAGAAAAGCCCGCGTTATAAACACTATTCTTTTTCATACACCTGCCCCACGTCAACCTCAGACAGCCGGCGCTGATTGAAGCGATATCGTCCGCGACACACACGAATGAAAATTGGGTTCCTGTCTTTTGGCGACAAAGCAGAATGTCTTGTCAAAAACAATGCAACCCGATCGACGGAAATTCCAGGCATATGGCGAGCGACACACCGCGAGCTGAATGGCTCACGAACAACCTGATCGATGACAACCAATCTGAAAATAGCCCGTAACATTTCCCTGTCCCGATCCTATTGTGCAATCGATTGGCCAGTTTCGCAAGTTGCGTATAATAATTAGTGAGCTATACTTTTATTGTGCCTAGCTCCTGCTGCAAAGGCGTGGGCACAGTTACACCCCGGCGGGTGCCGCCTGTCGGGGTGTAACATTGGATGCAGATCTCACTAATGACCATTTTTAATGGATCTGTTGCAAAAATTTCGGTGGGGCAAGCATGGCCGAACGCTGGACGCCACTATGCTGCAAGTGCTGTGAATTGTTGTTTGAGTGAATGCGGTGCGGTTGACCTGAAATTGCAGCTTTCGCATCATCTGAACGAGCTCAATACCAGCCAGAGCGACGCTGGCGGCGGCTTCGGACTTGAAGCCGAGTATGCATCGTATCCGCCGTTTGACTCGGTGATGATCCTGCTCGATGGCGTTGTTCATGTATTTACTGGAGCGGATGGTGATTGGCTTTCCACCATCTCGCAACCGATTCTCAGCATCGCATTGCGTGATGGCTGTCCGATTGGCCTGACTGCCGTCGATAGTAATCTTATCTGGCCTGCCATGTTGGGCCAGTGCTTTTGCGGATAAAGCGTTTGGCAGCAGGTTCCGGTTTCTGTTAACAGGAACTCGACGGGGTTCTGTCGCGAATTTTTCACTTCTGCTGCGTTATTGTCGCTTCGGTGCGCATAATTGGGCGAGGTGACTGGGTATGGCGATCGATTTCAAAGGGTCTCATTTCCCCAAAAATGTCATC
>NZ_JBQQAM010000032.1:0-6941 GCF_052246815.1 Brucella sp. RRSP16 | reverse complement strand
GCCCTACTGCCCTACTGCCCTACTGCCCTACTGCCCTACTGCCCTACTGCCCTACTGCCCTACTGCCCTACTGCCCTACTGCCTTAATCGGCTATCGAAACCACGCCGCAATCCCCGGCCTCCGAGCCGAAGACGAGGCGGTGGCCGTGCTCATCCCAGCCCATGCTCGTGATTGCGCCCTTGCCGGGGCGGCGCAGGAGGACTTCCTTGCTGTCGGCGAAACGTGCGATCAGGATCATGCCGTCATTATAGCCAATGGCCGCAATGTCCTCGACCGGGTGGCAGGCAACCGATGTCACCATGCTGTCACCGCGAAGGCCAAGCTCCAAGGGAGCCTTGCCCATCGGGCCATCCTTGCCCGCAAAGGGCCAGACGATTGCCGCGGGCGCGCCGGAAGTGGCGAGCCACTTGGCCTTGGCGCTCCAAGACCAGTCCTTCACCTTCGCCGGATAGCCCGTCATGCGCATGTGCTTCGTATCTTCGAGACGCCAGCCATGCAGCGCATTTTCCTGCATCGAGGTGATGAGGAAGCGGCCATCGGGCGAGAAGATTACGCCGATATGCGCGCCTTTCCATTCCAGTTCGACGGGCTTTGCCGCCGTGCCGGTCCAGATCAGCGTTGCGCCGTTATAGCGTGCAATCGCCAGCCGCTGGCCCTTCGGCGCAAAGGCGATGGCTTCGACGCTGCGTTCCTGCGCAAATTCCTGCACCTTGCCGTCAGAGGTACGCACCCATGCAGTGCGACCTGATGCAAAACCGACAGTTCCGCCGGGGCCTGCTGCGACAGCGGTCATCCATTTGCGCGGAACCTTTGCAAGTTCGCTCACCGTTCCATCGACGTCGGTACGGCACACGCGACCGTCTTCGCCGCCGGTGATGAGCGACTTTCCATCAACGGAAACGGTCGCGCTCAACAGCCCGTCATGGGCGGCAGAGGTCCTGCTTCCATTGTTGAGCTGATGGATCGCGCCATCGGCCATGGCGAAGAAGGGAATGCCGCCGACAAAGCGCGCATAAAGACAATGACCTTCAAGGTCGAGCGGAGCTACTGTAGGCATCGGCTTCCGGTATTGTTTATTGATGAGGGCATTTCCAGCAAAGCTTTGGAGCGGTTACTGGAAATGCGCAAGAGGGAACAGGGGGCGCTCCCGGTTCGGTCCGAACCGGAGGCTTATTTCGCCTGGCTGTTCTCGAAACCGGCCTTCAGGGCGGCGGGGTCGAGTTCGCGTCCGATGAAGACGAGGCGGCTTTCACGCTTTTCGTCTTCCTTCCAGGCGCGCTGGTGATCGCCTTCGATGATCATGTGCACGCCCTGCACCACATAGCGGTCCGGGTCGTCCTTGAAAGCGATGATGCCCTTGAGGCGCAGGATGTTCGGTCCCTGCGTCTGGGTGATGTTCTGTATCCACGGGAAGAATTTCGCCGGGTCGATTTCACCCGCCCTCAGCGATACCGACTTCACCGTCACATCATGGATCGGCGAGGCGTGATCGTGGTGGTGATGATGGTCATGATCGCAATCAGGGCCGCACACATGGTCGTGGTCGTGGTGATGATCATGGTCGTGATCATGCGCATGGTGATGGTGTCCATGGTGGTCATGATCATGGTGATCGTGATCGCAGTCGGGGCCGCATACGTGGTCGGGATGGTCGTGGTCGAGGAAGTGCGGATCGTTGTCCAGAACGCGCTTGAGGTCGAAGGCGCCGCGATCCAGCACGCGGTCGAGCGGGATGGAGGCGCGCTCGGTGCGGTGGATGATGGCGTGCGGGTTGATGGCGCGCACGGTCGCCTCGATGGCGGCCAGTTCCTGCGGCGTGACGAGGTCGGTCTTGTTGATGAGCACCACGTCGGCAAAGGCGATCTGGTCTTCCGCCTCGCGGCTGTCCTTCAGGCGGAGCGGCAGGTGCTTGGCATCGACAAGGGCGACAACCGCGTCGAGGCCGGTCTTGGCGCGCACGTCGTCATCCATGAAGAAGGTCTGCGCGACCGGAACCGGGTCGGCAAGGCCGGTGGTTTCCACGATGATGGCGTCGAAGCGGCCCGGGCGGCGCATCAGGCCTTCCACCACGCGGATCAGGTCGCCGCGCACGGTGCAGCAGATGCAGCCATTGTTCATTTCGTAGATTTCTTCGTCCGACTCGACGATCAGGTCGTTGTCGATGCCGATCTCGCCG
Source organism: Brucella sp. RRSP16 (assembly GCF_052246815.1). Classification (NCBI taxonomy): domain Bacteria; kingdom Pseudomonadati; phylum Pseudomonadota; class Alphaproteobacteria; order Hyphomicrobiales; family Brucellaceae; genus Brucella; species Brucella sp. RRSP16. Next base: position 4,764 of record NZ_JBQQAM010000032.1, on the reverse strand, counting down.
AATTCATTGACGATGACGGCATAACGCTTGCCGTGGTTCTCGGTCAGGATGCGGTTGAGAAGGGTGGTCTTGCCCGAACCCAGATAACCCGTCAGGACGGTCACGGGGATGCGGCCAGCTTCAGTGGTCGTCTTGGTTTCAGACGGAGCTTCGGTTTGGGCTTCAGCCTGGCTCATGGTCATGCCTCTTGAAGTTGTGGCCTTGTGAAGTCGGGGTCAAGGGCAGCCAGCGCAAAGCGGCACGGCACCAAAACCCCGGATAGGACAATTCATATAAGGGAAGGGCGGCGTGAATGCCATATGCAATGCTATAATATTACATTCTCGTCGTTCACGATGATGGCAGTGGCTTTTCCCGAAGCTTGCCCTATGCAGACGTCAGATCTCACCCCTTCAAAGAAGCTTCCGATAGAAGATCACCCGCTCCGTTTCATCAAAACCCAGCGCCGTGTGAAAGCTCTGGCTGTCCCGGTTTTCGAGCAGAACGTCGGAGGCAAATTCGGTGCAGCCTTTTTCCCGGCCCCAGTTTGCGATTGCCTCGCAAAGCAAGCGCGCGATGCCACGCTGGCGATATTCGGGAGACACGTAGATTCCCTCCAGGAACAAGACAGGCGATGTCTCGCAGCCGTTGACATAGTCGCGCCGCAACGCTGCCTCCGCGAAGCCTGCGATCTGATCGCCAGCGCTTTCCGCGATGAATGTTACGGCATCGGGGTCATCCTGATCGAGCGTCTCGTAGATCTCCTGCAGATGCTGCTCAAGGCTGGTATCGGGCCAGAGCGCATGGCGCAATTGCGCCCATGCTTCGGCATGTTCCCTTCGTGCGACGAGCGTGTCCATCCCGATATATCCGGGCTCAGCTCGGCTGACTGGCGAGACGTTGCGATTTGAACCGGGCAAGATCGAACCTGTCGACATCGCGCAGCAGGTCGATGAAACCGGCGACCGCGTTGGCGATCAGCTTTTCCCCGGCTTCCGCCGTCGCGGCGGCGGCGTTGCCGGCAACGCCTTCCGGGTTGAGATCGTGCATCTTCCAGCCGAAGGCATGCGGGCCATAGGCGCGCAGGAACCTGAACTTCTCGGCATAGCGTGACTGGGCATTGGAGAAATTGCGCGCCTTCGACATGTCCACCAGATCGGGGCGCAGGGCCAGCATCACCGATGTCTCGATGAAGCCGCCGTGAATGTCGAGCGCCTTTTCCTCCGGCGTGATCAGGCCATCCGGCAGTCCGAAGCGGGTCCAGCTCGTGGCAACGGCAAGCATGTCGAGCCGTGTGCGCAGCTCCGTCGCGACAATCGTCATCAGGGGCGAATTTCCGCCATGCGCGTTCAGCATGACCAGTTTGCGGATGCCGCCCGCGTGAAGGTTTTCACCGATGCCGATCCACTGGTTCACGGCCTCGGCATAGGCGAGGCTCTGGGTTCCTTCCGTGTCCATGTGCTCGATGGAATAGCCGACCGGCTGGGCGGGCAGGAAATTGACGTTGAGTTCGGCGGGCAGCGCATCGCTGACGCGCGCGACAATGCCCTCGGCGATGATCGTATCCGTTTCAAACGGCAGGTGAGGCCCATGCTGTTCGTGAGCGCCAAGGGGCAGGACGACAATCATGTCGCTGTTTTGCTCGCGCAGATCGGTCATGTTTTCCTCGCTTTATTCTTTTCTTCGAGCCTGAGACCCTAACGCTCGTTAGCCATGACAGCAACCGGGCCTTGTTGTTTCATAAGTCGGACAATATTTTACGATATATGAATGGACGGGACTATCGATCAGGCGACAGGAAATAGTTTATTTTGAACAGGCACCTCGTCCGAAACCGTTTCGCTTTTCGGGGATGTGCTCCAAAGAAACAAGGGCGAGGTGGCGATGAGCAAGGACAATAAGGCGGTTGTACTTTACCGGCTGCAATCCGTGGCGAGGCTGTCGCGGACGGTGCTGGCCACGCGGCTTCTGGAGCAGGGGCTCTATGCGGGGCAGGATGCGGTCATGCTGCAACTGGCGGCCGAGGACGGGCTGACGCCCGGCGTTCTGGCGCAGCGCCTGGGTGTGCGTCCGCCCACCATCACCAAAACCATTGCGCGCCTGCAAAGCCAGGGTTTCGTCGCGAAGCGCGCCTCGGAAACCGATCAGCGCCAGTCGCATATCTATCTCACGCAGGCTGGTCTGGAGACCATCAAGGCAATCGAGAAGTCCATTCGCAAGACCGAGAAGGACATGCTGAAAGGCCTCGACAAGAAGGATCGCAAGACCTTCCTCAAGATGCTGAGCCGGATGGAGAGCAATCTAGCGCTTCGTGGCGTCGTGCGCCTTGCGGAAGAAGCGGAAACGGAAGTGCTGGAAGAGGACGAGGTGGAATAAGTCCGCCCTTTCTCCAGCTCTAACTATTTGTTTTGACGCGCATCTTGGCGGGAAACCGTGAAACACTTTTCAGGTTGCGTGCTATCGAAAATGCTTCCAATTCAAGGATGGCAATGGCATAACCGTTCGCAGGACGAACGGTCGCGTCCTGCCTTGTCAGGTTGCGGCTGCGTCTCCGACTGCGGCACGGACCAATTTGGGGAGGCGACTTGGCCCAGAAAATAAAGCTATCGACCATCGCTGACGCGCTTGGTGTTTCGACAGCCACAGTTTCGCTCGCTTTGCGCGACAGCCCCCTCGTTGCCGACCAGACCCGCGAGAAGATCAAGGAACATGCCCGCGCCATCGGTTATATCTATAACCGTCGCGCTGCGAGCCTGCGCACCTCGCGTTCCGGCATTGTCGGCGTCGTGGTGCATGACATCATGAATCCGTTCTTCGCGGAAATCCTCAAATCCATCGAAACGGAACTGGACCGGTCGCGGCAGACCTTCATCCTGTCCAACCATTACGACCAGCTGGAAAAGCAGCGCACCTTCATGGATACGCTTTTGCAGCTCGGCGCGGACGGGGTCATCATGTCCCCCGCCATCGGCACCCCGCCGGAAGATATCCAGCTTGCCGAAGATAACGGCCTGCCGGTCGTGCTGATCGCGCGCAGCGTCGAGGGCGTTCACGCGCCGGTGTTCCGGGGCGACGACGCCTATGGCATCGGCCTTGCCACCAATCACCTGATTTCGCTCGGCCACACGCGCATCGCCATGATCGGCGGCACCGACCAGACCTCGACGGGCCGCGACCGCTATCGCGGCTATGTGCAGGCCATGGAAAAGGCCGGGCTTGAGGTTCGTCCCGACTGGCGCATCGCCGGGCCGCGCACGAAGCAGGGCGGCTTTGAGGTCGCGCCGCAATTTCTGGCGCTGAAGGACAAGCCGACGGCGGCGGTCTGCTGGAACGACCTGACGGCCATCGGCCTGATGAACGGCATTGCCCGCGCCGGGCTGGTGCCGGGCGAGGACATTTCCGTGACCGGCTATGACGATCTGGAGGAAGCTGCCATTGCGACGCCAGCGCTGACGACCGTCTGGAACGGCCAGCGCGAGGTGGGGCGCCGTGCGGCGCGCGCGCTGCTCGATCAGTTGAACGGCGTCGAGGTGTCCTCGATGCAGGAACTCATCAAGCCGGAACTGCATATCCGGCAATCGACGTCCAAGCCGAAACACGGCTGATTTCCCCCGCACCGGCTCTCTTTCGGGTCGGTTTTCTTTACGCATTATCCTAAGCAAAACCGCTGCGCACTTTTGCTGGAAATGCTCTACGCATGAGGAATGCCATGACAAAACGCGACGCGACAATTCTGGTGCTCGGCAATTTCGACGACTATGCCGTGCAGAGGCTTTCGGGCGAGTTCAATGTCCAGCGTATCGCGCGCGGCGACACGGCGCTTCTCGATGCCGCTTGGGCGAAAGACGTGAAGGGCATCGCCAGCATGTCGACCGTCGATGCGGCGCTGATCGACGCCTTGCCCAATCTCGAAATCATCGGCAATTTTGGCGTCGGCTACGACGCCGTGGATGCGAAACATGCCGGTGCGAACAATGTCATGGTCACCAACACGCCGGACGTGCTGACCGAGGAAGTGGCGGATACGACCATCGGCCTCCTGATCGACACGGTGCGCGAATTGTCGAAGTCGCAGGAATTCCTGCGGGCCGGCAACTGGGTGAAGGAGGGCCGCTATCCGCTGTCGAAGCTGTCCTTGCGTGGGCGCAAGGTCGGCATTTTCGGCCTTGGCCGCATCGGCAAGGCGGTCGCCCGCCGCATTGAGGCATTCGGCCTGCCGGTTGCCTATCACAATCGCCGCAAGTCGCCGGATGCCACTTACGAATATCATCCGAGCCTTAAGGAACTGGCCGAAGCCGTCGACACGCTCATTCTGGTAGCGCCGGGCGGCGCGGAAACGGCCAAGGCCGTCAATGCGGACGTGCTGAAGGCGCTCGGACCGGAAGGCGTGCTCGTCAATATCGGACGCGGTTCGGTGGTGGATGAAGAGGCGCTTGCCGAAGCGCTGCAGAACGGAACGATTGCCGCTGCCGGTCTCGACGTCTTTGCAAACGAGCCGCACGTTCCACAAGCCTTGCTCGATGCGCCGAACACGGTCCTCCTGCCGCATATCGGCTCCGCCTCGGTCCGGACCGCCGCGATATGGCCAATCTGGTGATCGACAATCTCATCGCGTGGTTCGACACTGGTGAGGCGCTGACGCCCGTGCCGGAGACGGTTCACGTTAAGGCAGTAAGGCAATAGGGCAGTAAGGCAGTATGTTAAGGGAATAGGGGAATAAGGGAGTAGGGGAGTATGTTTGGCTTGCGGACGACCGCAACGCACATATCCTTCTCTGCCCTACTG
>NZ_JBQQAM010000031.1:0-7000 GCF_052246815.1 Brucella sp. RRSP16 | reverse complement strand
GGCGAAGGATGGCAAGGATTTGTGGTTCGCTGAATCTGCTCGTCTTCATTAAAATCTCCTCGATCATATAGCCCGAGAAAATTCTACTTTTGAAGCCCGTTATTTGGTGGGGGGATTACCGACTGAAGAAGCGCAGGAACATTATTTTTCGTTATCGCGGAAACACCATTATAGCTTTGCCACCCTTCGGTTGTGCTGTCGCCATAACAAGCAATTTTTATATCATAATTGTATCGGGCTGGAATACTGGCTCCAAGGGAGGATAATGCAGCGTACATCCTTCAACCTACAATCCCTGTCAAAACGATCCTATACCAAGCCAAGGTTCCTGACGTGGGAACGATACGAAGTGCGTTAAATGGTGACCACGGCGTCACAATGCCGTTGCGAGACAGGAACTGCATCGCTCCTCCTGACACTCTTCGGGTAATCGAAGCAGAATAGAGCGACCTTCTGAACTGATTAAATTCAGAGATCTTTATCTCCATCATCGCACCCCCGCCTCCGGTGGCACTAGCAACATTCCCCGATACGATAGCCGGTGATACTGGATTGGATGCCGTCACGCTCGTGCCCGAAACAACTAAGACTTGTTCCGTATAATCATCCGTAGTGGATAGCCAAGACGACCCGTTGTCAGTTGAGAGTTGGAGACCGATCGAGACATTATTGTCAGTCGGAGCCGCATCAATGTGCAGCACTATTTCTCTATATCGGGTTCCAAGTCCGGTTTTTATCCAGCCAGCACTCGCTGTATTAGAACTATCTGACGCGATTATTTCGGCTGGCACATTTTTGAACACCAAATTTCCGCTATTGTTGGTGCCAAGCGATTGGTTAGGTGCGCGGGAAAGATCCGCAAACTGGCCAAGGTTGCCGTTCGGGTCTTGAACCAAATCAGCCAACTCATACTCACCCGTCGGGCCGCCAACTGGCACCTTACCTTCCTCGACGCCGAGTTCCGCAAGGTTCATCAAAACGCCATTGCCGAGCAGCTCGATAACGGTTGCGGCCTGTGTCGAGACCCGGCTTCCATCGCCAAGCTGTCGAGCGCGATATGCACCGTCAACAATCGTCGTGCCAGTCCACGGTTCAGTAAGGGGCAACTGGGTGTCGCTGTCGACACTGGCGATGACGGCCGTCAGTTTCTGGATTTGAAGCGTGTCGCCTTCCCAGAACCGCGTCACTTCGAACAGTGTCCCGGTGCCGGTAACGGTCACTGACCCATTGGCAAGCGAAATCGTTCCCGACGTGTAGTCGGACAAAGTGGCCATAGATTTCTCCTGGGAACTTAAAGCGTCGTTGCGCTGAGAATGTAGTAACGGACGCCTCCCGGGTCTGGCAGAATGTACATAAAGCTACCCGTTGAGGTGTCGATAGTCGTCGGAGCGCCGGGGCTGATATGAATGACAATCCGATTGGTCTCGACAACAGTCACGCATGATTGGCTTGTCGGTTGCCATGCGTTGGTTCCCGGCAGGCGCACATACTGGTGGAAACCCTGTGTGATACGTTCCGGCCAGTTACACATCACCTTGGGAAAGATGAACTGCCCCGAACCATCGAAGTTCACGATTGCGGCATGCGATCCATACTGACTATCGACCACGTTGGCCGTCGAAAATGACGATGCGGGTAGGGGTTTTCGATTTGGCTAATCTTGTAGTTACGCAATGGGCCAAGATCCGGAAACTGCGGCGCACCTGAACGATCCAATCCCAAGGCATCAAAGCCGTTCCGTAGGGAACCATTGATGCTTATAATCATGCCGTTCACGAGACTTACAGTCTCGCGCACCATGTACTGGATGCCACCGAGAAAATTATTAGCGATCTGAATGGACAGATCAGCAAAAGCCCCTGGAAGGGCAGACCATCCGTTCACAATCGCGTTGTAGCTGCCGACAAAAACAGCCACGATTGAATTCACTCCGCTCTTCGCGGCTCCGACGATATCAAAGCCAATGATCTTGGTTAGTTCGTCGCGGAATATATTTGCGGCAATGACGGTTGCGGCAAAACCAGCCACCAGAGCGGTAGCGGGATTAGCGAGCGCGAATGATGCACCCATGCTGATGGCAGCTACAGAGACGCGGCCCATCCAAGCGATCAGATTTACCATTCCGGCGATGACGCTCGGCGCATAGATCAACGCGAGTGCCGCAGCTGCAGTAGTAGCATATGGCGCTATTGCCTTCAGGTTATCCGCTAAGAAAATCAGGGCTTGCGAAGCGCGCTTTGGCCAATCCACCATCTGCAGGCCAGCCGCGGACAACGCCACAAGACCGATAGTCAAGAGGCTGACTGGCGAGATGACGGACATGAATGCTGCGCCGAGCCCTCGTAGCGGGTTTTCCATCATGCTGATGACCGCTGCAAGCTGGCTTGCAAGTTGCAAGGCCCACCGAAACAGATAACGGCAATTCTTTGTCCGGCCTTTTTTCGTTCAAAAGGCCGGACGCTCTTGAACTGATATCTGCAACCACAGAATCGATGTTACTTGTTTCTGCTTTCGGTACGAACGCACAGAACTCATCACCTCCGATGCGCGCAATCAGGCTGTCGTTCGACAAGCAATCTTCCAATGCTTGTGCTACTGAAATTACGGCATCATCGCCTGTCGGGTGCCCGTATTGATCGTTGATCCGCTTTAAATAATCGATATCAGCAATCAAAAACCATCCGCGAACACCTGCCTTGTTGGCTGCATTAAACTGCTGGATAAAACTTCTCCGGTTGAGGAGGCCAGTTAGCGGGTCAATACTGGCTACCCGCGCCAGTTCATTCGCTCTTTTCACCGCAACGCGGTAAGACTCTTCGGGCTTTTCCAATCGTGAAAACCAGAAAACGCCTAACGGTATCGCGATAAGAAACGGAAGCAATAGACGGACTACAATTGTGACCGTGTCTGAACGCGCGCCGATCACGAAACGTATCCCTGTCGATAGTGAAATCGATATCAGCGCTGCAATCGCGGCAACCAACGCCGTGCGTTTCCAAACGTAACTTGATGGCGCGCGCAAAAACCCAACCCTCAGCAGGTAGACCCAACAAGTCGATTAACGCCTCTTATAGGGAACTTCAACAATCATTCCCGTTTCTTTCTTTTAAACCCGCGCAACAACGATGCAACGCCTTGTCCGTCACTGGCTGGAGTTTCGTTCTTTAACTGGTCGCTGGATTTCGTTTTCTGCCCTGCCCGCGTGACTGCCAGAATGGCGTTATCCAATGAGCAGATCAGTTCGGCCTCCCATGTTAGCATCGAAATGCCGTGAACACGGCTGTAGGCGTCGATCTCTCCATACGAGATCGGATTTGCAGACATGCCGACTGATCGGCGGGCGTTCAGATCGAGGAACCAGCCCCAGACGTGCCGTAAATCGTCTGGGAAGTCTGGCAGGACTGTAGGCCGTCGTTTAGCGAAGACGGCCTCGCCGAACGAAATTAGGTCGCTGGCGAGGCTTTCACGAAAGCCAGTTGATTATCCGCCGCGGCGTCGATTTGCTCGGCAATGAACCACAAATCCGGGTTGGTCAGCACTGCTCGGACGTTTTCCGTCGTGCATTCAATGGCCTTGCCGCCTCGCTCGAATCCTTCCCACGAAAGTACAGCAGCCACCATCACATCAATTGCGCGATCTTCGATTTCTTCGACCGTCTGAACTTTCTTCGGATTGCGCTTCTGGTCGCGAATATTGGCATTAGCCAGGCGACGCTGGACATCACGAACGCGTTGCGACTGATACGACGCAACGCGAACTTTCATGCCCAATTTCTTGCCTGTGGTCGGGTGAACAATATCCACCTCGAAACCTTCGTCAAATGCCTTCGCCGCACCGTCAAATACTGACAGATCCATCTGTGAATTTCCTGTTTATACGTCTGTGGAGAAACGGTTGATAAGCTGTTGGGATTATGGGGTTCCGGCCGCCGCCTCTTGTTCAAAAACGGCAGTCGTAATGCCGAGATTGAAAGTCGTGGTGACTACATCGTCAGCTTCGCCGTAGCTTTCCTTGGCCGACTGTACGAGCGCGTGAAAATAGAACTCGGTTGGGGTTCCGGTTTCATCTGGCGCATCGTTCGCGATGATGCGAATTGCGTAAGCCAGATTGGTCTTTTCAGCCGCCCTCAGCGCGATCTGGCCTGCATCGAGCGGATCACGGCCACATACCAGGGCGAGAACGCCGGCATCGCGCGCGCCCTTGAGGTGTCGCACTCGAGCATCCGAAAGGCTGGTGAAAGTGACGTCGTTCGCCTCATCACCAAATTCGCTGAGGTTCTGGACTTCACCGACTGGAACAAAGGCCAGAGCCTTGTATGCGGCGATGATAGCGGCCTCATTTGCGCCAGTTACGGGAGTTGCGGGCCCGATAGCAATCGTAGAGCCCGAAGCAGTTGTAATCATGGGTCTTCTCCATATGAAAAAAGCCCCGGATTGGGGGCTGTTAACGGCTCAGGCCGGATGAAAGTTATGCGAAACAGTCGTATGAGATCGTCACTGGCACTTGCCAGTGCGTATCGTCGCTGAACCCTTGCGCGATGTCGGGCGCCTTGGTGATGCGCGCGTCAGCGGCAGCGATAATGAATCGGCCAGTGGCGTTCGTCGTGAGTTTGGCGCCCTTGGTGATGTTGGTGCCGGTCGGTACGCGAACGTTGAAGAACTGCTCATCGAGCATTTCCATGCCGATCATGCGGTCGCCGGCTGCCCAAGCATCGTCCACGCCCTTGAGGACAAGGTAATTGTCCTGAGCGATGAACACCTTTTCGTTGGTGGATGCGCCAGCGATAGCAAAGCCGCCAGTGCCGTTCAGAACCACAGCGAGCCCCGGAAGGGTTGCCGCGGCTGCGATACCCTCCTGAACCTGAGGAGTTGCTTCGGTGAACGGGCCGGCGAAAATCTTGTTGAACCTAGCCATGGATTATTCTCCTTCCGGAACCTTGAAGCCGGGCTTGTCAGCGGTCGGCTTGAACGCACCATTCAGGGCCGCGGCACGGCCGGGTTCGGCCTTGGGCGCAAGCTCCTTGAGCGCGTCGATGGAAAGCGTATTGGCCACGGCTTCGGTGAGAAGATTGGCCTTCACGACCTTCTCGACCAAGTCAGACTTCTCGGCGTCTTCCTTGGCCTTCTGGTTGGCGACCATTTCATTTTGTGCATCGACCAGAGGTTTCACAGCGTTGGCCACTGCGGTGCCAATGGTTTCGCCGATCTTGGCAAATCCGTCCGAGAGGGTTTTGACCTCATCGGAAAGCGCCTTGAACTGCTCGTCAGAGACAGACATGTCGTCTTCCTTTCGATTGGTTGAGGGAACCCGCTCGGACAGGCCAACGGCCTCCATAATCGCGGACTTCATTCGCTCCAGCACGGACGCCTTGGAGCGCCGTTCCAAAGCTCGGGCGAGGCTGTCCACCGCCCAATCCATTTCGCGGTCAGCATCCTCGATGAAAGAGTTGATGACCTCGACTTCCTGTTTTTCGCCCTTGGCGTTGACCAGCATACCGACACCTTGTTCAGGCGTTGCCGCGCCTTGCTCATCAAGCAGGATGGCGTCATGGTCGAATTCCAGGGCTCGAGCGATATGCTTGTAGTTCACGTCACCGTTTGCGGCTTCCAGAAGGGCAAGAAGACCGGTTGACGTATGAATGGGCCCGCCATTGTCGATGGCTTCCAGAACCCGCTTTCCGCCGTCTGATCGGCTAGCGGTTTCCACATCGATGACCTTGTCGAGGAACACCCGACCATTCTCACGGCGCACGTTTTCATTCCAGGCGCCAATCCAGCCAAGATTGATGCCTTCCGGGTCTCGGGCAGAGACAAATGCACCATTGATCATTGGGTGGCCGAGTGGTGCCGGGGTTCTCTCCAGACTGGCGAAGCTCTTCGCGATCTCATCAGCAGGGTACATGATGTCGTTCATGACGATATCGTCTGGGAGAGTGGCAGACGGGACGATAACCACGTCTCGGCCGTTTCTCTTCTCGCGTCGGATCGCACCGGTGTTAGCCAGTGATCGGATATTCACCCGAACGGTTTTGGACATTTTCAATCCTTTTCGGATATTAAAAGCCAGCACAGGCAACGGGGGCTGCAAAAATGCTGGATCGCAATTCTTGGGACTAGATGCGCATGATCGAACGCGAGTTCGTGAGAACTCTTGATTTCGTTTCTCTAAGTGATGAGCATGCGAAAGTTCACTCTAACGAGTACGCCAAACTGTTACTGTTGGCAGGGAGTGAAGGAGACAACTTGATGAGCATTATTGCGTCACGGGTCGCGGGGACATCTGTAACAAATGTCAAGAAGTGCCAAACAGTGCTTTGTGCCCACTATAGTGACTTCCATACAGTGGAAATATCTATTCCCCGCAACAATCAAACAGTTCAGCCTTTCGCGGCGTGGGCAAAAAAAGAAAATGCACCCGACTGGTGGATTGCCTACAACCACGTTAAGCACAATCGGCACACAAACTTTCGTGAGGCCAACCAAGAAAACTGCATGAAGGCAATTGCTGCGCTAGTTGTCCTGAATCTTTACAAGTTTGGTGACTGCCTTGAGCCCTACACCGAACTCTTTGACCCCGGGTATCCTCAATCAATTTCCACGTCTGGATCCATCAATCTTCCTGGATTTGTGAATCCTTTGGACGTGTAATAGCCGCCGCCATACCCTCTTCATCGTCCTCACGGTATCGCTGTTCGTCCGTGAGTGGTTCCTTGCCGACTACTTCACGCATCTCATCAGCAGTGAATACCAACTCATTGGATGCGCTCATCTTCTGGTTGGTATCTGCCATCTTGGCTACACGGTCGATCTTCTCGGCCATGGACGTTTCAGTCAGGTCGGCCCAATCCAGATACCAGTCCTTTTCCGGCAGTATGCGGAACTGAACTGCCCCCCATTTCGACCGGACAGTCGGCATAAGCAGAAAGGCTCAAGCACAGGCTTGGGTATAGGCTTATGTCTAACGAGTATCGACACGTTGAATTGCTGACGGGTGATGTTCG
>NZ_JBQQAM010000030.1:0-9800 GCF_052246815.1 Brucella sp. RRSP16 | reverse complement strand
TGCCCTACTGCCCTACTGCCCTACTGCCCTACTGCCCTACTGCCCTACTGCCCTACTGCCCTACTGCCCTACTGCCTCATCTTCCAACGCCTGCTTTGCAGCCAGCCGGTGCGCGGGCGTGATATGGGCGCGAACGGCGGTCAGCGCCGCCATCAGCACGGCAACGTCGTCCGTGAAGCCGATACCGGCCAGAAGATCGGGAATGGCGTCGAAGGGCAGGACGAAATAGGCGAGCGCCGCCATCAGCGTCATGCGCACGCGGGTCGGCGTTTTCTGGTCGAGCGCGCAGTAATAGGCTGCAACCACCTCGTCCATGAACGGCACCATGCGACCGGCGCGGCGCGCGGCCTTCCAGAATCCGTTCTTCACCCGGTCGCTGCGCTTCTTGAATTCGCTCTCGCTGCCCGGTTCGAGGATTTCACCGATTCTGACGTCATCCATTCTCGTTCAACTCCTGTCGTCCCGATTGCGTTGACACGGGCCATGACCGGTTAACGCTACAGTTGAAAACTCGTCAGGCCGTGGCGAAAAGAGTGATTTTCGAGCACCGGAGCGCAAAAATTGCTCTTTGCAGCCCGGCATCACGAGGAATGCAACTGCAGCGCTAAAAATGGGGAGTTCGTGCCTTCCTTGCAAGTCCGGGCGATTTCGCCCCGGTCCGATCCTGCCAGAACCATCAGCTACAACGGCCCCGTCAAATCCCCAAAATACAGATTCGACCGGATCGCTTCGGCAGCGTTTTGGACGCGCGACGAAGCAGGTGCGGAATGAATGGAGGGTTTGATGCATTTGACCGGCTATGGGGAAAACTTCATCCGCAGCGACCGTTCAACACGGCTGTTTCGCGGCAACCAGCTGCTGGCCGCCGGAAGCGAGGACGATTACATCACCATCGATCTGTTCGAGGCCGGATGCTACGACGCCGCCGTCTATCTGCGGTTCCTCTTCGGCGCCGGAATCTCGCTCAACACCCTGCGCGGCACGTCGAGCCAGAACTGGATACCCATCCTGAATTTCAGGGCGGGCGAGCAATGGAACGGCTATTCGGCGCTGCCCTTTGGCAAGGCCATCGGCTTTTATGACGTTCAGGCGGGACATATTTTCCACGCCGCCATCTCGCTCGGCGATGTCTATATCCGCGGCGTCCATGGCGGCAAGCTCGGGCAGAACTGGCAGGACAGCACCAACCTGACCCGCGTCCTTCCCTATTCCAGCCGCAACGCGGATGGCAGCTTCAATTATGACCGCCGGAAGATTTATGTCTATATTTCAAAGCTCTAAATTCAGGCTATAGCATTCATTTTGCGCGCAAGCTTGATATCGAGTTCGGTAATGCCGTTCTCGCTATGGGTCGAAAGCGTGACATCGACGCGGTTATAGACATTGAACCATTCGGGATGATGGTCGAGCTTTTCCGCGTGAAGCGCCGCGCGCGTCATGAAGCCGAAGGCGGCATTGAAATCCTTGAACCTGAAGCTTTTGGAAATGGCCTCGCGTCCGTCGACTTTCTGCCAGCCCTCCAGTTCGTTGAGCGCTTCGTTCAGTTCGTTTTCCGTCAGCCGGTTGCGTGCCATCGTCTTTCGCCTATGTTGCGGTTCCTGAACAAACTTATCATGAGCGCGAGAGTTCCGTGACCGTATCCGTAGCCGCAAAAGCCCCGGCCAGCATTTTATTTGTTTGCGCTGGCAATATCTGCCGTTCCCCGCTTGCCGAAGGCGTGATGGGGCATGTGCTGGAAAAGCGCGGCATCCGCCATGTGCTGGTCGATTCCGCCGGAACCAATGGCTACCATACCGGCGAGGAGCCGGATGAGCGCTCCATCAGCGTTGCGGCGCGGCATGGCCTCGATATTTCCGGGCAGCGTTGCCGCCAGCTGATCGCAGGTGATTTCAGCCGTTTCGACCTGATCCTCGGGATGGACCGCTACAATATGCGGATGATCGCCGGGCGTCAGCCTGCGAATGCAAGCGCGCATATCGGGCTTTTCACCGAGATTGCCGAAGGGCGGGCGGTTGAAATCCCCGATCCCTATTATGGCGGGACCGGGGATTTTGAGAAGGTTTACCGGATGGTTCTGGCGGCTTCCATCGCGCTTGCCGACCAGTTCTGGCCCGTGAAGGACGTGGCGACCAAAGGCCAGGCTTCTTCCACGATGTAAGGTCCGCCGCCGACCGAATCGCGGGACGACATCAGCACGAACCGTCCCACCTTGAAGGGCAGCGTCGCGAAGTTGCCGCGTGAGGAAAGATAGCGCACCACATCGTCGATGCGGGCGTTTCTCAGCCGCGCCAGCGTCACATGCGGCGTGAACTTGCGCGGGTCGGCGGGAATGTGAAGCCGCTGGCAGATCCTTTCGATTTCCGCCTGCAAGGCGTTGAGCTCAGGCGAGGGGGATACACCCGCATAGATGCTGTGCGGCTTCTTGGAGCCGAACGCATTGACACCCGACAGGTTGAGCATGAATTCGGGTCGCCGCACGCGATCGAGCGCATTGGCAACCTCGTCGGCCACGTGGCCTTCCACATCTCCGATAAAACGTAGCGTTATGTGGTAGTTTTCGACATCAATCCAGCGTGCGCCGGGGAGACCGCCTCGCAGCAGCGAGAGCGAAAGCGCGGCGTCGCGCGGGATTTCGAGGGCAGTGAAAAGACGCGGCATAAGGCATCCTCCTCGAAGCGTTCCATGTCAGAGCGCCGGGCATCCAAAGGATGCATAAAGGACACTCTAACCTAGAGAGTCAGTGCATCGTTCCATCGAAATTGATTCGATATTCGCCGATACACCCGAAGCGAATCAAAGTTTCATAGCGGGGGCAAGCTGTTTATGCTCCCGGCGGGCGTCAGCCTCCCGATGTCCCCTTGTTTTGCATGTTCGTCAGGCTCTTTTCGATAGTGGGCATAAAATTGGAGACCATCGTTTCGACGCCTTTCTCATTGGGGTGCATTCCGTCCTCGAGCAAAAGGTCCTTTTTGGTTGCTACGCCGTCGAGGAAAAACGGGTAGAGCGGCACGCCATATTTCTGTGCCAGCTTGGGATAGATCGGGTTGAACCGGGCGGCATAGTCCTTGCCCATGTTGGGCGGGGCCATCATGCCGGCAAGAATGACCGAAATGCCGCGCTGCTTGAGGCGCGCCAGCATTTCATCAAGGTTCTTTTCGGTAATGTCGGGCTCGATGCCGCGCAGCGCGTCATTGGCGCCCAGTTCGAGGATGACGAGATCGGTGCCATCGGGCACCGACCAGTCGATTCGCGAAAGCCCGCCGGTGGTGGTATCGCCCGACACGCCCGCATTTTCGATCGAAACCTCGACGCCCTTGTCATTGAGCGCCTTTTCAAGCTGCTGCGGAAAGGCGGCATTGGACGGCAGCAGATAGCCGGCCATCAGGCTGTCGCCGAAGCCGACGATCCTGACCTGCGACAGCTGCTCGGTCGGCAGTGCGTCTTCAAGGCCGGTCGGTTCTTCCTGCGCCTGCGCCGTCGCGATGGGGCCTGCCGCCATGAAAGACGCCATTACCGCAAAAATAGGGAGCCATGCCGGAATTGATAGTTTGAAACGCATCGTCGAAAACCCATATTTGAGGGGCTGTGGGCAAATGGCCCGCCGGACTTCTCTTCAATAACTGGCGCAACATAAGTTCAAATTTGTGACGCGCTGTTTGGTTCCAAAGACTCATATAGGATAAAAACCGCGTGACGGAACAGGTTGTTGGCCCGATTATCGAACTTGAGAACGTTCACCTGACCCTTGGTCACGCCGCTTCGCTGGTGCATGTGCTGAAGGGCGTTTCCCTTCATATATCGCAAGGACAGTCGGTCGGAATCGTCGGTCCGTCCGGTTCCGGCAAGTCCACGCTGCTGATGGTTCTGGCCGGGCTGGAGCATGTCGATAACGGAACTGTGAAGATCGCGGGCGAGACCATCAGCCGGATGAGCGAAGATCAGGCGGCCGCTTTCCGTGGCGCCAATATCGGCATCGTTTTCCAGTCCTTCCACCTCATTCCCAACATGACCGCGCTCGAAAATGTCGCCGTGCCGCTGGAGCTTGCCGGTCGCCGCGATGCGTTCGAGGTAGCGGAGCGCGAATTGCGCGCCGTGGGCCTCGGCGAGCGCCTCACCCATTATCCGTCCGAGCTTTCCGGTGGCGAACAGCAGCGCGTCGCGATCGCGCGCGCCCTTGCGCCAAGCCCGAAGATCCTGATCGCGGATGAGCCAACCGGCAATCTCGACACCACGACAGGGCGTCAGATTGCCGACCTCCTGTTCGCCAAGCAGCGCGAGAACGGCCTGACCATGGTGCTGGTCACGCATGACCCGGCGCTTGCCGCGCGCTGCGACATCGAAATTCCGGTGCGCTCGGGCCGGATCGAGGAACCCGCGCAAGGCGGCACCGTTCCCGAAACGCTGGCGGCTGGCGCATGAGTGCGGCACAGTCATTCCTGCTGGCCCTCCGCTTCGCGCTGCGCGAAATGCGCGGCGGGCTTGCCGGTTTTTATATTTTCCTCGCCTGTATCGCGCTTGGGGTTGCCGCCATCGGCGGAGTCAATTCCGTGGCGCGTTCGGTCAGCACCGGCATTGCCGCGCAAGGCCAGAGCATTCTCGGCGGCGATGTCAGCTTCGCGCTCAATCAGCGCGAAACGACGGCGGAAGAACGCGCCTTCATCGAAAGGCAGGGCAGGCTTGCCGAAAGCGCCACCATGCGCTCCATGGCGCGCATGCCGGATGGCTCCGATCAGTCGCTGGTCGAAGTAAAGGCGGTCGACGCCGCCTATCCGCTTTACGGCGAACTGAAGGTCGAGCCGCAGCAATCTTTGGCCGATATGACCGGCGAGAAGGACGGCACCTATGGTGCTGCCGTCAGCCAGGACTTTCTCAATCGCATGGACCTGTCGCTTGGCGCGAAAGTGCTGCTCGGTTCGCAGACCTTTGAACTGCGCGGCCTGATCAAGAGCGAACCGGACCTGCTTTCTTCCGGTTTCAATTTCGCGCCGCGCTTTCTGGTCTCGCTGGAGGGCTTGCGCGCTTCCGGCCTCATCCAGCCGGGCAGCCTCGTCGATCATATCTACAAGGTTGCGTTGCCGCATGGCGCGCCCGACGCCGCAATCGCCGAAGTCAGGCGGCAGGCTGCCGCCGATTTTCCCGATGCAGGCTGGAACATTCGCTCCCGCGCCAATGCCGCTCCGGCGCTCAGCGCCAATATCGAGCGCTTCTCGCAATTCCTGACGCTGGTCGGCCTGACGGCCCTGATCGTCGGCGGTGTGGGGGTCGCCAATGCGGTGCGCGCCTATCTCGACGGCAAGCGCGGCGTGATCGCCACCTTCAAGTCGCTGGGCGCGCCTGCGCGCTTCGCCGTGCTGGTCTATCTGGTGCAGATCATGGTGATCGGCCTGATCGGCATCGCCATCGGTCTGGTGCTGGCGGCGATCATCCCCTATGCGGCGGCGCTGGCGCTTGCCAATTACCTGCCGGTCGCCGGTGGCGGCGGTTTCTTCCCCGGCGCGCTGGCGCTTGCCGCCATCTTCGGCCTCATCACCACGCTTGCCTTCGCGATCATTCCGCTTGGCCGCGCGCGCGATATTCCGGCGACGGCGCTTTTCCGCGAACAGGGGTTTGAGCAGCGCGGCCTGCCGCCGCTTCTTTATCTCTCCCTTGCGGTTCTGCTGATTGCAGCGCTTGCGGGGCTCGCGCTCTACGTCGCCTATGACCGGCGCATCGCGGCGATCTTCATCGTCTCGGCCATTGCTGCCTTCGGCGTTCTCCGGCTTGTCGCGGACGGCATCCGCTGGCTTGCCCGCCGGGTGCCGCGCGTGCGCTCGACGGCGCTGCGGCTCGCAGTGGGCAACATCCATCGTCCGGGCGCACTCACGCCCTCCGTGGTGCTTTCGCTGGGCCTTGGCCTGACGCTGATGGTGGCAATCGCGCTGATCGACGGCAATCTGCGCCGCCAGGTGACGGAAAACATTCCCGCGCAGGCGCCCGATTTCTTTTTCGTCGACATTCAGAACCGCGACATCGGCGATTTCACCAAACTGGTGAGCGGCATCGTGCCGGACGGCAAGCTCACTTCCGGGCCGATGCTGCGCGGCCGCATCGTCGCCTTCAACGGCACCAATGTGCGCGACATGACCATCCCGCCGGAAGCAGCCTGGGTGCTGCGCGGCGACCGCGGCATAACCTTTTCCGATAACGTCCCCGAAAACTCGACGCTGACGGAAGGCGAATGGTGGCCCGCTGACTATGGCGGCGAGCCGCTGGTGTCCTTCGCGGAGCGCGAGGGCAAGGAACTCGGCCTGAAGCTCGGCGACACGGTGACGGTCAATGTGCTTGGCCGCAACATAACTGCAAGGATTGCAAGCTTCCGTCAGGTTCAGTGGGAAACGCTGGCGATGAACTTCGTCATGGTGTTTTCGCCCAACACCTTCGCCGGCGCGCCTGCGACATGGCTCGCCACGCTCACCATTCCCGACAGCCAGAAGAGCCTTGCGCCTGATGTGCTGCGTCAGGTCACAAGGACATGGCCCGCCATCACGACGGTGAGTGTGACCGATGCGCTCGATGTCGCCAATGATCTGATCGGCCAGCTTGCAACCGCCATCCGCGCCGCGGCTTCCATCGCGCTTGCGGCTTCGGTTCTGGTGCTGGGCGGGGCGCTTGCCGCCGGTAACCGCGCCCGCGTCCACGATGCGGTGGTGCTGAAGACGCTCGGCGCGACGCGGGGTACGCTGATCACGGCCTATGTGCTTGAATATATGCTGCTTGGGCTGGCGACGGCGCTCTTCGCGCTCGTCGCTGGTAGCGTGGCGGGATGGTATGTCGTGGTGGAAATCATGAAGCTGAAGGCGAGTTTCCTGCCCGATGTCGCGCTGATGACCGTGGCCATCGCGCTGGTGCTGACGGTCGGTTTCGGCCTCGCAGGCACGTGGCGCGTCCTCGGGCAGAAGCCCGCACAGGTGCTGAGGACGATATGAAGCTTTTGTAATTCTGAAGCTTCCAATGAGGTAACCCCTTGGATCGCATGGATAATGCGGGCGGCGTTTCAAGTCGCCCCATCACGTTTTTTTACAGGTGGTACTTGTACGCGAAGGCCGAAATCCCCATAATGTCAGGCAGGCATGCTGGGGTCCCGCCAGCGGCGCCTGGCGGCGGCTCGGCCTTCATGAGCGCCCCGACACCGGACGGGACATGGCAAGAGGATTTAAGTCATGGCTGACTTTCGCAATATTCAGGCGCAGCAGAGGCCGGTAGGCGGCGCTCGCGCCGATGCAGGCATCGACCAGGGCCTGCGCAGCTACATGCTCGGCGTCTATAACATGATGGCTATCGGCCTGGCCGTTACCGGCCTTGCCGCATTTGCCGTTGCAGCGCTCGCAACGACCACGGACCCGTCCGCAGCCGTCGCCCAGCTCGCCAACGGCAAGATGCTCACCAGCCTTGGTGTGGCGCTCTACACGTCCCCGCTTCGCTGGGTGGTGATGCTTGCGCCGCTCGCGGCAGTGTTCTTCCTGAGCTTCCGCATCGAACGCATGTCGGTCGGCACGGCTAACGCCGTCTTCTGGGGCTATGCAGCTCTCGTCGGCCTGTCGCTGTCGTCGATCTTCCTGGTCTTCACCGGCCAGAGCATCGTTCGCACCTTCTTCGTGACGGCTGCTTCCTTCGGCGCGCTGTCGCTCTATGGTTACACGACCAAGCGCGACCTGTCGGCCATGGGCTCGTTCCTGGTCATGGGCCTGTTCGGCCTGATCCTGGCTTCGGTCGTCAACATCTTCCTCGGCTCCACCGCGCTGCAGTTCGCGATCTCGGTGATCGGCGTCCTGATCTTCGCAGGCCTCACCGCCTACGACACGCAGTCGATCAAGGAAATGTACTACGAAGGCGATTCTTCGGATGCGCATGGCCGCAAGGTCGTGATGGGCGCGCTGCGCCTCTATCTCGACTTCATCAACATGTTCACCTTCCTGCTGCAGTTCATGGGCAACCGTGAATAATCAGCCGAAGAGGCTTGAACAAAAGGGCAGCGGAAACGCTGCCCTTTTTGCTTTTTTCCGGGCGGTTTATGATGCATGTTAGGGACCCGTCTCCCACGCTGCTGCGGTTTCAACATGCCCGTCATTCGTGATTTCCAGCCTGCCGATATCGAAACAATCACCGCGATCTATTCGGAAGCCGTCCTGACCGGCGCCGGTTCCTACGAGATCGAACCGCCGACCGCCGATGAAATGGCAAGGCGTTTCGCGGCTTTGGTGGCGCAGGGCTTTCCGGTCCTCGTGGCCGAGGAAGATGACCGGATTCTGGGCTATGCCTATGCCAGCCATTTCCGCGTCAGGCCCGCCTATCGCTGGCTTGCGGAGGATTCGATCTATATCGCCCCGGATGCCAAGGGAAAGGGCATCGGCAAGCTGCTGCTGCGCGCGCTTATCGAGCGCATTTCCGCTTTGGGCTTCCGTCAGTTGCTGGCGGTGATCGGTGACGGCGAACACAATATCGGTTCGGTCCGGCTGCATGAAAGCCTCGGCTTTGCCCATTGCGGGCGCATCGAGGGTTCGGGCTTCAAACACGGGCGCTGGCTCGACACGGTGCTGATGCAACTGCCGCTCAATGGTGGCCGTTCAACGAAACCGGGAACCCCGCCGCTTACGCCTCCCTCATCCTGAGAGGCGGTTGGAAACGGCGTCTCGAAGCATCAGCTTTCGACGAGCTTGAGGCTCTTGTCGAAAACCCGCAGCACGCGTTCCAGTTCGTGGCCGCGCTTCATGATCAGCCCGCTTGCGGCGATGACCGAATAGGCGCCCTGCTTCTGCGCCAGCTTGGGGTTCTTCTCGATGCGGAAAAGCGGCATCTCGCTTGCACGGCGAAAGATGGAGAACACGGCGCGGTCGCTCAGATGGTCGATGGCATAGTCGCGCCAAGTGCCGGAGGCGACCATGCGGCCATAGATGTTCAGGATTTTGCCGAGTTCATGCCGGTTGAAACTGACGGGAGCAGATCGCGCACGGTCGAGAGGAACGACCTTTGACGAAGCAGACGAGGGAGAAAGGGACGACGAATCCTCATTCGCTGCGCTTGACGTATCCATTTCCTTCCTTTCAGCCTTTTGCGGAGCGCCGCCCGGAAGCCCGGACAGGCTCAGGAACAAACTGCGTGCAACCGGGATCGGTGTTCAGCAAGGGTGGTGAAGCGAACCGGACCCGGCGCATGACAACAGGGTGATGCTTTTGTGAAGCAATTTCAAGGGGCCGCGTCCGCGAGCCTGTTTTTGCTGCCGCTCATGGGCCGAAAGAAGCCCAATAAATAGGGAATAGCGGCGGGAAGCCGTCATTCACGAAAAGAGAATGTGTGTTTGCAATGGTGATTGTTGGCCACATTTTCGCCTTGTCAGCTTCGCATTGCAGCCCGATTATGGCTTCAGCATCTACACGTTGCCTGAGACGGTTCGGTTCGGGCAAGTCCGACCCCAAGCCCCCCGCCCAAAGGACTGCTCGGACCGAACCAACCTTTTCCCGGCCTGGCTGCCAGACCGGTTTCCCCTCCAGTTCGATGACCGCTCCGCGTAGCCCGGACAGACGCTTTCCCGCTGAACTTTCTGGAAGAAAACGCCGTTAAAGCGCGCATTGCTGCCTGCGCGAACCGGTTGCCTGGAGCATTTCAGCAAAAGTGTGAAACCTCTACGCGGGGATCAGTTCACTGGACTGATTTCTTATGCCGCTTCGATGCGTTGGATAATGCGATAAAACAAATGGTTAGAACGGTTCCGGCGATTCTGTTAGAACAGGAACCGCTCTAAAGGCCCACGGGCCTCGACTGCT
>NZ_JBQQAM010000029.1:0-12097 GCF_052246815.1 Brucella sp. RRSP16 | reverse complement strand
TTCACCCGCCCCCATTCCTCGCTTGCAACCCTGACCAGCCTCTCGGAATGGGGGCTGAACGTCAGCACCTGTCGCATTTCTATCTTGCTAAAAACGTCGCATCCCTAACTTGCTAAAACAAGCCATTGTTTTTATGGACGAATTCCGAATTCGCCTGTACAACCCATGGAACGCCAACTCCCTCATCACATCGCCCCTTTGCTCAATTTCCGCCATTCCCATGGCTCGACAAAGGTGCCTTGCCAGATGCCAGCCTTCCGACTTTGCGCATCTTTTTGAGCGCTTGAATATGCCCCCTTAGAATACATTGGCCAATCGAGAGCATGTCCACTCCGGACGAGCCACGTCGCGAGATCCTGTCCGAAGGTATTCACGCATGATGCGACGACCCGACTATATTGGTCGATATCGCGCTGGGCACATATGATTGGCTGAGCCTCATCCAGATAGCTGGCCAGCTTCATCGAACCGATTTGTCCGCATCGATACTCGCTGCCGGATGCATCTTTACATGTCTGCGCACCCTCTGGTGCGTCGATGCCCCAAATCCGAATACGCTGACCATGAATTTCGATTGTATCGGCATCAATGACGGATGCTCGTCCCGCTATCGATCCGCTGGGTTTCACAGGCTTTGTAACTGTCTTCGCGTCTGAAGGTGCGTAAAATGAAGACGATGAGGTCGTTCCTCTGGCCTTCGCACCGCCGAGTTCATACGTGCAAAGGGCTTCTGAAGGTGGAGAGCCGCAGTTCTGAGCCAGATTTCGAAAACTGGCACATTGTCCAGTCGCATGAACACGCCAACCGGGACCGCCTTTGCAGCCGCAGCCACGGCACTTGCCCGAAATCTGTGTGACTGGTCGCGATACCTGCTCAGCAGGCGGCTGCCAAGCCACGACCGATGCTGCCAAAATCAACCCCAACATGCCCCTGCCCCTTTTTCCTTCCCTCAGTCGTTGAAATGCACTTGAAGTGCCTGAAGCCTTCGTTTCATCTCGTCTTGTGAAAGCTGTGCAGCCACGATTTCGGCCTTCGCCCGGTTTCGTATTATCTCATCGTTGGTGAGAGGCTTCGACGTCGGCTTCACCTTGGCTGCCGATATTTTCGTTCCTTCGTCCTTTTTGGTCTCCGACTGTCTCTTTTGTTCCGGTTTTGTCGATCCTTTGATAATCTCCGACAGCAGAAAATAAACAAGACGTGGGTTCCAGAAGTCGCCGCTAGGCGTCTTTTTGCCAGCCTTATTCAGCAGCAACGAAACCCGCGCGGGTTTCCGCACCCCACCTTTTGCAAACGTCAGAATTGTAGGTTTTAGTTCCGCTGCGAGCTCCCGAAGGCGCTCCTTTGTGCCGCCCAGGAATGCTAAATCCTCGTTCCGGAGCTCAGGTCCCTTGTTCTCGTAACCGGAATTCTTCGTCGGCGGATCTCTGTCACGATGGTATGTACCACGGTTCATTGATCGCATTTTTGACTTCAAGCCCATGCCCTGCCCCCTAGACGTCAATTATTCGTCCGGATCGGTTCCCGCATAGCCGATCTGCATTCCTTTAGCGACTTCAGCGACTGCCCTTGCCGCATCGTCGGCCGACCAACCAGCTTCGACCGCATCGTCGATCAGGTTGCGGATACCTGGAACATCCTTGCCTGTCAGCGCGGCAGCTGCTTCGGCTTCCGACCCGCCCGACAGGGTAGCCTGTTCTATCAGGTCGGAAATCCCTAGAGAGACGGCTTCCTGACAATCTATATCGCGGTCTGGATAATCCCCTTCTTTCCGTAGCCCTAGCATTTCGGTTTCCTCCCAAGATTACCGCTATGTCGGCCGTCATTATTTCATTGAAGGGAGATAATTCAAGCTCAATAGCTAATGCAGTCGACCCTTTCCTTTCTCGTCCGTGATTTCCTTCCATAGCCCCGATCTCATCTGCTCCAGAATATGGTCCCCAACTGGTATAGGAATAGCCCTGACGATTTTGAGTTTATCGAGATCGATGGGTGTACCGCGGCGGTAGTAACGGGATCTGCTGCGCATCCAGCCTTCCTCCACACTGAATCCCATTAAAGGACTAGTCGTCACATAGGGATCATCGATAGACGGATGACCCTCAACCTGTCCTCGCGCACGCAAAAAATGGCCTGCCTGAATAATCCACCAGCCATCGAGAAATGGAGCGGCCGCCAGCGCATCATCTGATGGCTTGGTGACAGCCTCTTCAAGTAGTTTTTCAATATCCATTGTCGTTCCCCCTCACATCATCATCGAATTCGAAGTTTCGCGCTTCATGGCTTCCCCCCAAAATAAACCGATACATGCGGTCGAACTGGCGCAGGGAGCCGCCCTTGGCCGTGAAGAATGACTTCAAGGCACCGTATTCATCACCGTCCAGTGTTGGTAGGAACTCCGGAATGACTTCCATCTCGACAGCAATTCGCTTTCGCATCGATGCCAGAATAATGTCGAAGTACTCGACAGATGGGCTCGGAACGACGAAGATCTGAAAACGGTCGAGAAGCGCATCAGGCAAAGAATCCAAGCTGTTTGCCGTAGCAATCCACGTGACGTGTGAGAGATCGACATTGGTCATCAGACAGCCGTCGAAACACATTTCTGGATTACTGAGCATGCTGAGCAAGGCACCCGCTGCCGATCCATTTTGGCCACCGACGCGAACCCCCTTGTCGATTTCATCGATGATAAGACAGGCATCCGCGCTTTCGCTGGCATGGATAGCAAGAAATGTTGCAGACGGCCGTGATGCCGCCCAACCGCGATTGACGGAGGCAATGCCTGCGCTGTCGGCACTTCCCCCAACAGAAATCAGGGTTGGCTTATGCCCGAGAATCCCACCAACCCGCCGAGCAAGCGACGTCTTACCAGTTCCAGGTTCGCCAACAAAAAGCATAGGTTTCAGCTTCGGAACAGCCACACCAAGCGACCGCTGTAGTTCGAGGGCAACCTCAATGGTCTCTGCGATATTTAATGCCCATGGCCACTCTCTCTCAATTGCAGCTTGGAATTCACCCTTTTGAGGCATCACTCCCTTCAACGGAAGCGGAATTGCGATTGAGTTAACAAAACGCTTATGAATATTTTTATCTTCACCGGAGTCAGCATCACCGATTTCTTTCACAACGGTAATTTCGCGGGCCTTTTTAGGCGCGCTTTTACATGATTTTTTAACAGGACGAAGCTCAGGCTTGGATGGGTTCTCATCGAAGTCCATTGCGGCCAAAATTGCCTCCACGGACTCGTCGTGCCTATCATGAACCACGCGATGAGTTGGCCGCAGTCGAATTCCTTTTGCCAATTCCCGTTCCTTCTCCTTCCAACGCCTGATGGTGTTGATGTAGTCGGGCACCATTTCCAGACCGACTTTGACATCTGATTTTTTCCAGACCTGCAAGAAGGCATTGATTTCACTCAGATACAGCGAGAGCGCCTCAGCATTTCCGAAGCAGGCAGCGACCCACAGCAGGAAACAAGCGTATGACGTCAATGCCACAGCCTCGCAATCGCTGTCACAAATCAGTGATTCAGCGAGGTAGAGTTTAGCCTTATTGAAAGCGGCAGTGCCGTCTGACACTTCCATACTGACCGGATACACACTCGATGCAAATTAAACGCTTATTTGGGCAGTTTTTGACGATTAGGTTTCCGATATTTCCTGTCGTTTAATGCACCTGGGAACCGTTGGATGCCTCCTCCCGACGACACACACACCCGCTCAACTCGTTCGACCTTCGAAATATCATTCTAACCATCAGTTTTCCCGCCCTTGTCAAATTGTTTCGACTTTCGAAATACTAACTAGTCTATTACAAGCAAAACTGATGAATGCGGGGGGAATAATATGCAAGACAGGTATGCGGGCGACGTAGGCGATTATGTGAAGCTCGCTCTACTTCGACATTTAACGGCAGGTCGAAAACTCGGTATCGCTTGGTATCTCTACCCCGACGAAGGTCACAACGCTGATGGTCGCCATATAGGCTATCTCAGTCTGCCAGACCGCTGGCGACGTCTCGACCCGGAACTCTTCGATGCCCTGAAGACTATCGCAGACAACAAACGTTCCGTCCAAGCATTGCAGCAAACTGGGCTAATCGGCGACCTGTTCCATGGCACGCCGCTCACATCTGAAGCGTTGCCATGGCAAAAGAGGTCAACTTGGCGTCATGAATGGTTTCAGGATGTCGTCGCAAGCATGTCCGATGCCGACCTTGTCTTTGCCGATCCTGACAACGGGCTCGTTGATGACGACCCCAAGCGGCGCACGAAGGCCAAATTTGGAAAGTCGATAACTCTGCAGGAGGCGACCGCCCTCGCCCAAAATCGCCCCGCAATAATCTATCATCACAACACGCGGCGGCCTGGCGGACATGATCTGGAAGTCGAATATTGGCTAAGCCATTTTGATGATAGAGCGTTTGCGATACGTGCAAATGCTTATAGCTGCCGTACCTTTTTTGTGTTGAATCCAGATAACCATATCTTTGAACGTGCGCAGGAATTTTGCTATAAATGGAGCGAACGTGGGGTGCGTTTGCATATTGGGGGATGAATGCACGGGATTCTTTTATCTTTACCTATATTCGGTGTCCTTCTGCTGCCTGCTCTTGGCTCGGAAAGAAACCCAGACCATAACATATTTGCTATGACAAATAGTTGGTTTCATTTACAGGGTAAAGATAATGGAGAGTATACAATATATCGTAAATACACTCTAATAAATCCCTACTCCGAAAAACCCGTCCGAAACCATTTTCTACTGAATTGTTCGAATAGTAATATTTCTTCTTATCTGAATATTGTTCTTCCCATGGAAGTGGATTTTTCATCGATAATTGGTCGCAAGAATTTAAACATTAAAAAGATGCACTTCGATACAGTTGGCAATGATGGGACGACCGACTCTTTTGAGATTAGGGGCGAGGTGAAAGGTAATCACCTGTTCTTCGATTTTGAAGGGAAACAGCGACCGCAATTATACAAAGTTCTAACAGCCAAATCGGTGACCATGTTTTTAGGAGGCAACGAGAAGCCCCTTGAGTTCGTGATCGATGAGAATTTCATACTGCCTTCCATGGAAGACGATCAGAAGCGCATCCCATTCGATACCTGGATACGCAATATGGTTGATGGCAGCGGAGAACACTCTCGTCTGGTTCCTCAGTCAGAAGCCCCTTACAAATGTAAAGACATAGCCAAATGGGCATCGTCGACAGATAATAAGGGTAATAGCTCCAATGAATAAGGCTATCGAAATTGCGATTGCTGGATTACTGCTCATCAGCTCAACCAAAACGTCGCTTGCCAAGGAATGGTGGCAAGATACTTTCATTAAAGAAGGTAGCGGCATCTGTGAGGACAATGACAGCATTCGAACCTTTTCCGCCACCAAAATGGAAGGCTGGGAGACAAGCTGCAAAATAACAAAGCAACATAATATCAAGGATATCGATGCCATCATTCTTGATTATGAATGCGGTGGCAACGACCTGGACCCTGAAGTCACGAAACCGCGTGAATTGGTCGTAAAATTACAGGACGGCATCCGAATTTTCCCAAGCGGCGAAAAATTTCAGTATTGTGCTTCAATTAACCCCTACCTGCTGCCACAATATACACCGAAAGCCGATGATTGCCCCATTGATCGCAGTCTGATGCAATCCGACACCCGCTCCGATGGGACTTATCAAGTTCTTCAGTTCACAGAAGGCTACTTACAGGGGCGAGCCAAGCTCACAGGGTATAAAAACAATGAAGCCATATGGGCAACTAGACCCGACAACATGTGTTCGAATGGCGCAGTTATATGCAGAATGAGCTTTCGGACACGAGCAGGTGAAGAATATGAAGAGGCCTTCCAACCGCTATATGTCAATTCTCGTCCATGGGCCGTCTTCGCTGAACTCCGGCAAACTCTTTATATGAAAGAACGGGACGCAACTTATTACCGAAAGGCTTATGGCGGCATCGAGGTCAATTTCCTGAATGGATATAAGCCTGCCGCCGATGAGATGATTCTGCCAGAAAATGTGTATAAATTCTCCGGATGTAGCGCCCCTGAAACTCGCGCAGAATAGTCAATTCTCAAAGATGGATTTCAGTATACGCTTCTTAGGCGTCACTGCTCGCGTTGTTATTTGCTCCGTTTCCTCATATGATCGAGTTGTCTACGAGGGGCGAAATCATGGACACTCGATCTGTATATAGTATGCGCCGTCTCTGCCCATTGATTTTGGGTTTGCGCGTGAACTTTTGCGGTTTCGGTCATTCGATGAATGAGCGTATTTGTTACTCACAAATGAGCAAATTTTTGCTCTCATTCAATCGGCGTGCATATGCCCACGGCATCAGGGCGTCGATGTTTCTGACGAGGTGACCGTTGGCGAGGCTGGTGAAGAGATCGCGCAGATAGGCATAGGGATCGACGCCGTTCATCTTGCAAGTTTATACCGACCGGCGAACTATGCCGATTAATCAACTTTTTGCCAACGTTCCCTGCACCATAGCGGCTGGCTAGTCGGCATAGCTTAGGATCTCTCTGTCGCAATAGACGCGAAGGAGAGGACATATGAACACAACTGACTATTTGAATCGCAGTGCCCTTTACCGGAAGCTGCTTTACGGTCCGCATCGGGAGTTTGCGGGCATTTATGCCGCCAAAATGTCTGACGAAGGTTTGGGGCGGCAGTGCACGTGGCGCTCGCTGAGCCTGTTTCGAGACTTGATGGACTGGCATGTTGGCAATGGATATCCGCCACGGGATTTGAACGAAGCTTATGTCGATCGCTTTCTTGAGCATCGTTTCAAACACTGGAAGCCCGACACGGGCGATAGATCGGCGCTCCGCCGCTTGCTTTCTGCGTTACGGGAGAAAGGCTTAATACCAGCCGCACCTCCGGTTGAGCGCAACGAGCACGAGCAGATTGTCGATGTATTCGGAGCATATCTCTCGAATGAGAGAGGTCTCGCCGCCTCGACAGTTGGGAGCCACAAGCTTCTGTCACTTCGATTTCTACGGGAGGTTTGTCCTGTTGGCGCAGATGGGTTTGCAGCACTCACCCCGGAGATCGTTATCGGTTATGTCGAGCGACATGCACTTGACGGTTCCGCCGACAGTGGCAAAACCATGTGCGGGGTTGTGCGTGCCTTTCTGCGTTACTTGCATCTGAAGGGCTTCGTCTCGACGGCGTTGGCCGATTGCGTACCGTCCATCCGTCGCTGGCGACTTGCCGGCCTTCCAACATTTCTGCCGCCAGAGAAGGTCCAGAAGGTTCTCGATGCCTGTGATCGCACGACGGCAATGGGTCATCGCGACTATGCGGTTCTGATGATCCTTGCCAAGCTCGGTTTGCGCGCCAGCGAAGTTGCCACCCTCAATCTCGATGATATCGACTGGCAGTCGGGCACGATCCTCGTTCATGGAAAGGGGCGGCGGCAAGCGACTATGCCGCTACGTCACGACGTCGGAACAGCTATTGTGTCCTATATCCGGCATGGGCGTCCGCCATCAGCGTGTCGACGACTTTTCCTACGAACACTTGCCCCGCACGTGGGTTTTGCCTCTGGCTGCGCCATCACGTGGATCGCCAAGCAAGCACTCGAACGGGCAGGCATTGACGGCTATGCGCATCACGGTGCCCATCTTTTCCGCCACAGCCTTGCGACCGACCTTTTGCGGTCGGGCGCCAGCTTTGCCGAGATCGGCCAATTGCTCCGCCATCGAAGTATCGACAGTACAAGAATCTATGCCAAGCTCGATATCGAGAAGCTGCGTGATAGCCGAGTTCCTGAAGCGTTTGGAAAGGCTTTCCTATTATCTGCTTGTCACCAAAGCGGGCATCAATTCTCGTATCGAGCATTTCGTGGCTGTCATTGAAGAGATTGAAAAGGAGGAGTTTGACGGCTTCAGCGAGAGCATGGCAAGCCTCGGGCTCGACGACGATGAAAAGAAATCCTTCATCGCAGCACTCGATGGCGACATTTACAAGAAACTACCCAAAGCCCGTGCGGCTCTCATCCTACGCCTTGAAGCATTGAAATCGGATGGTTCAAAGAGGCTGGAATTCACAAACGTGTCTATTGAGCACATCTTGCCACAGACGCCGTCAGAAGAATCCGGATGGCTGGATATCTTTGCAGACACCGAACTGCGGGAAGATTGGACGCAACGATTGGCAAATCTGGTGCCGCTTCACATCCGCAAGAATCCAGCCGCTTCGAATTTTGATTTCGAAACGAAGAAGAATGTCTATTTTGCCGGAAATGACGGCACCGCTTCGCCGTTCGTGCTCACTCAGGAAGTCCGGTCATTGCCAGCTTGGACACCGGAGGTGCTGGAAGATCGCCAGCAAAAACTGCTCGACATCTTCGTTCGGCATTGGGGACTTCAACTGACCGAGCAACAGGAATTCTGATCACTTCTTCTCGGCGTCAGGTTTACGAGATCGCGTGCAGGACAGTTCTTTTTGAATGCACGCGATCTTTGGCGTCGAGCAAACCAATTCCCCGCTCTGCTGTGAGCAAGTGGTACACTGATCGGTAAAATCCATGCAGTCGGGGTTGGAGCTAGCGAACGCCTTGAACGAAACTCGCTCACTCGTCGGAGCTTTATTGGTTTCGTCAGGGAATGCAATTGACGGCATCATTGACACCGCCAAAAACGTCATTACGCACAGAGACGAACGCGAAATCATTGAGTTTTAACAACTTCCCCTTGATTATCACGGACGGCGAATGACGCAATAGTCGCCCAATCATACCGGACAAGTGATGTTGCTTTTACATTACCAAACGTGAATTCGGATTCCTTACGGGGTTCTAAATCATACTGCACATCTTTGCGATCAGAAGGATAGCCATCTACAAAACTTCCAATGCTCGGTGCGACGATCACATTCTGACGAAGATCATTGTTGATGGTGATCTTGATGCCGATGTCATTGAGATCGATCCCTGCCATCATATCTACTGCTCTGACGGCCTTCTGAACCTGCTCGTACTTGGCCTTGTCAAACTGTGCGATAACGAAAAACCCGTCGAGAGACTTACCAGTATCTGGAACCGATGTCTTCATTGCATTGAATTGCAAAAGATATTTAGCAGGTCGCAGCTGTTGGTCGTCTTGCGTGGTGAGAACCGTTGTCGCCTTGATGGTCATCCGATCCCGCATCGAACCTTGAATCGTCTCACAACCAGCCAGTGTGGCGGATTGGAACTGAGCGGCAACGGCTTTTACAATTTGATCACTCTTGGGGTCATTGCACTTTTTGGCGATGCCCATCTCGTAGACATTGATCGATATATCGACCGGAATGTCCTTTTTCGTTTCCAAGACCTCAAGAAGGTCACGAACATAAATCGTGCCGACGACTTCCTGTTTGCACGCAGAAAGGCCTGCTGCAATGCAGCAAGTGAGAGCTATTTTCTTAAACACGGAACACCCCGCCCCAAAATCAACTTACAGTTTCACCTTAGGAAATGGCCACACGGTCTTCAACAGAAAAAGAGAAGGCTCATCCAATTTGGATTCCCTTGTCTTGATAGGCATGTCAATACATAGGACGCAGATAAAGCGTAGACGGAATATGAGAAGACAGTTTTCCGTGCGTTACTAATCTTCTCAGTGAAGTAGAGCGTCAGAACGATCAATAGTCGCGCAACTTTCCATCTGGGTCCATATAAATATCATCCCCAACAGACCGGATCCTGGCCATTTCCGCCTCAATCTACATAAAGTGGATCCACTCGCCCAGTTGGTTGGCGACCGGGTATGTGGTCTCCTTCAGTTAGCGACGGTGCTTCAGGCCAGCTGTTGTAAGGGTTCTCAGTGTAAGAAATTGGGCCGACGACCTTTCGATTGTATGGTATCATTTCTACTACGTTGGATGTCCCGCACCCCATGCACTTCAGCCTTTTGATCACCCCAGCAGTAGCACATTCATCAGAAATTTCACTGAAGACTTCCCGTGCCGTCAGCATTCTTCCGCGCCCACATCCACACGTTACTTGCTTCGCCAAGCCGAGACGTTTCCACTCTCCAATCGTCGCTAGCCGAGCCTCATAAGACGCTATAACAACCTCCGCCCTATCGATGTCAGCCGTCACATCATCCTCCGGCGTTATGACATACGAGATCCGGGAGATCGCTTCGCTCAGGTTAACGGAGTTGACGAACTCACCCAAAATTTTGCGGCTACCCTTAGGCAACACATCATGAGCGATGTACATATTCCAGAGCGGCGTACTCCAGGGGTTTACGTTGCGTGATACGTGCACTGAATCGCACATAAGATGTTGCATCGTCCACTGTAGGTTCTCGTTCGTGTTCGCGTAAAAATGAGTGCGCTTCGCGACCGGAGCTTTGAAATGTTCTGGTTCCGAAATGTCGATTACCTCAAACATCCCGGTCAGGCGTTCCATCAGGGCGACTATCTGCCTTAACGTTCGGCCACCAAGAACAATGGTCTCTTCTGTGGGATTATCTATTTTTACGCTTCCCCGCATTCGGCAACTCCCGAAGTATTGCTAACCTATTTTTAGGCGCGAGGGCTGCGAAATGGTTTTGTTCCAGCCCTTTCATTATAATGATGATTATCCCAGCTAATAACATGCTGTCCATCATCGGGGTGCCGACGTCGACTATGATGGTATCAAAAGGTTACTACCGTGGGGACATGGAATTCGTCACACGGCAATTTTGACAGCTTTCACTCAAACGGATTCCAACAACCCACATCTAACGGCGCGAAGTGCTTTAGGTTCACCGTCAACAGCTCCAGATCGTGAGCTTTCGCCGTAGCAGCAATCAGGACGTCAGCAAGTCCAGGATTGCGCCCAATTGATGTCGCCTCGGCTTCCAGAACACCTGCAACGCGGGCAACATGAGAATCTATCGGCAGTACTTTTTCACCGAACTCGGTCAGCAGCTTTTCCAACCACTCAACAAGATCCGATGCCCGTCTGGATTCGCCTCGGTTTGCCAGAGTTAGCTTGGAAGCTCCCTTCTGGATTTCTTGCACCGTCATCGCTGACAGATATAGGCTATCGGCGTTGTCTTTGAACCACGACGCCATCTCCGGTGACAATGGCGGCCGACCAGGTGCAAAAGCCGATATCACAGACGTGTCCAGCAGATACCCGTTCAATTTGATTTCTGACATGCTCAAAACTCGAAGTCTCTACCTGCTGACGTATTTCTCTCGAATTCAACGCCTTCGCCTGGGAAAGACATCAGGAAGTCAGCAAAGTTCGGCTTCTGCGACATCCACTTTTCAGCCAAAGCAAGTGGCACAATCACAGCAGCTGGCTTCCCATGCTTGGTGATAGTCACGCTTTCACCATGCTGAGCCGCATCCACCAGTGCCGAAAGCTTGGTCTTCGCATCTCGAAGATTGACACTTCTCATGGCAGCGCCCTCCTGTCGGCTAATTTCGATGTGACCACATGTAACCACAATTAATGACGGTTTCAAGGCCATTGCGATTTGCAAGAAACAAATGCCTTGTGGCTTGCAAGAGACAAGAACACAATATGGATATTCTCAATAAAAATGGAGAGCGCATAGGAAAAGGAGTATTCGAAAATGCAACCGACACTGACCATTGAGCTAGATGAAAAGATCGCAAGAGAAGCTGTAAAAGGTATCTTGCATCAAATTTCTTACACCAGAAACCAGCTTTACAACGGTGTTCGGGTCAGGTTGAAACGTGCAACCAAGACTTTCGACATTAATATACTCCACTTCGATACGACTGCGATCACCATGGTCATGAGATCGTATGGCGCGTTAGAAGATATGCTGCGCGACTACTGCCACGTCGACAGTCAGGCAGACAAAAAAGACATTTTGGACGATATCGAAGAAAGACTGATCTGCACGCCGACCTTCAGCACGTACGCCGAATTCAGGGCATGGTTCATGAAGCGCGCCGACTATCGCGACATCCATGGCACTGTTACCTTAACCTAAGTGCAAACATCAGTTGCGATAACGGGTGATGACCGAACCTCGTTCTTCGCTTTACCGCCGCCATCGTTATCCATCTGAGATTATTGCAGAGGCGGTGTGGTTGTATTTCCGCTTTCCGCTAAGCT
>NZ_JBQQAM010000028.1:0-15592 GCF_052246815.1 Brucella sp. RRSP16 | reverse complement strand
CGGAACCGCTCTAACTATTTGTTTTATCGCATTATCCAACGCATCGAAGCGGCATAAGAAATCAGTCCAGTGAACTGATTTCCCCGCGTAGACGTTTCACACTTTTGCTGGAAATGCTCTAGTCCCGCAGCAATTCGTTGATCGAGGTCTTGGAGCGGGTCTTTTCATCGACGCGCTTGACGATGACCGCGCAATAGAGGCTCGGGCCCCAGTTTTCGCCGGGAACGTTCTTGCCCGGCATGGTGCCGGCGACGACGACGGAATAGGGCGGCACTTCGCCGTAGAAGACTTCGCCCGTCGCGCGGTCCACGATCTTGGTGGACTTGCCGATGAAGACGCCCATGCCGAGCACGGAACCTTCACGCACGATGCAGCCTTCAACGACTTCCGAGCGGGCGCCGATGAAACAATTGTCCTCGATGATGGTTGGGCCGGCCTGCATCGGCTCCAGCACGCCGCCGATACCGACGCCGCCGGAAAGATGAACATTCTTGCCGATCTGTGCGCAGGAACCGACCGTCGCCCAGGTGTCGACCATCGTTCCTTCATCGACATAGGCGCCGAGATTGACGAAGGACGGCATCAGGATAGCATTCGGCGCGATATAGGCCGAGTGGCGCACGACGCAGTTCGGCACGGCGCGGAAGCCCGCCTTTTCGAATTCATTGGCTGTCCATCCGTCGAACTTGGAGGGAACCTTGTCCCACCATGACGACTGGCCGGGGCCGCCCTTGATGACTTCCATCGGGTTGAGGCGGAAAGAGAGCAGAACCGCTTTCTTCAGCCATTGGTTGACATGCCAGTTGCCGTCCGCCTGTTTTTCTGCGACACGGGCTTCACCGCGGTCGAGCAGAATGAGCGATTGTTCGACGGCATCGCGCACTTCGCCGCGCGTTGCCGTATTGATGCCGTCGCGCTCGTCGAAAGCCTTGTCGATTGTCTTCTCAAGGGAGGCGAGGTCTGGCTTGGTCATAAGGTGCGGTCTCCATGAATGGGGCGGCGGAAGGCAGGCGGGAAAGGTCCAGCCCGTTTGCTGGGAAATTGATTAAGCGATGGCGCCATATGGGTCAATCGCGTTCGTGATCCGATTGCGGCGCCACGTTTGAGACAGATTAAGCAATTAGCGCCAGAATGAATGTTCAATTCTTTGCATGGCGGAATGAAGGAGCAGGTGAGTAGCATGAACCCGATGGAGAAGTCCGGCTGGACGCCGTTCCCCAATTCAGAGGAAGCTGTCAAGCAGGCGCGAACCGTACCGCAGACGCCGCAGACCGAAGCTTCGGCCTATCGCCTTGCATTCACGGACGACGAGTTCATGACCCGGCGCGACCTGCGCCCGGTGCGTCTGCAACTGGAATTGCTGAAGCCGGAAATGATTCTGGCCGACCGTGGCATCAAGTCCACCGTGGTCATGTTCGGCGGCGCGCGCATTCCCGAGCCGGGCGGCGAGGCCTGGGCGGCCAAGAACGAGGTTCAGAAGAAGAACCTCGAAGCCAACGCGCAATATTACGAGGAAGCGCGCAAATTCGCGCGGCTTTGCTCGGAATATTCCGCCACCACCTATTATCGCGAGTTCATCGTGGTGACGGGCGGCGGCCCCGGCGTCATGGAAGCGGGCAATCGCGGTGCTGCCGATGTCGCGCGCCGACCATCGGGCTCAACATCGTGCTGCCGCATGAACAGGCGCCAAACGCCTATGTCACGCCCGACCTCTGCTTCAATTTCCATTATTTCGCGATCCGCAAGATGCACTTCCTCATGCGCGCCAAGGCGATCTGCGTCTTCCCCGGCGGTTTCGGCACGATGGACGAGCTTTTCGAGGCGATGACGCTGATCCAGACCAACCGGATGGAGCGCCTGCCGCTGATCCTGTTCGGCAAGGAGTTCTGGACCAAGGCGATCAATATCGAGTTTCTGGCCGAGCAGGGCACGATTTCGCCCGCCGATATCGAACTGCTCAATTTCGTGGAAACCGCCGACGAAGCCTGGGGGCAGATCAGGGATTTCTACAAGCTCTGATCGTCCCGGATATTCTGTGCGATGCGCCCGGCCAGAGCGGTTCCGGTTAAAACGGAGTCATTGGGACCGCTCTGTCTCTTTGTTTGTACGCGCATCTATTCGGGCGTTTCTTTTTGCAGCTCATCTTCTGCTCGATAGGGACGAGGACGGTGAACGAGCGTCACCAGCACCACCGAGATGATCATCAGCAGATACCACGAGCCGAGCTTGCTCATTGAAACGAACTCCCAGCCGTTGCGCTGGTTGGGGTAAAGCCAGGCCCTCGACCATGTGCCGATGTTTTCGGCAATCCAGATGAAGAGCGAGGTCAGCAGGAAGGCGATCAGCAGCGGCATCTTGTGCCGGAAGCGGAAGACGCGATAATGCATGGAGGTGCGCCAGAAAAGCGCGAAGGTCGCGGCAAACAGCAGCCAGCGCATGTCCTGGATAAAGTGGTGGGCGAAGAAATTGATGTAGATCGCCGCAGCCAGAACCACGGTCATCCAGAGCGGTGGATAGTGGTTCAGCCTGATATCGAAAATGCGGTTGATGCGGGCCATATAGGAGCCGACAGCCGCATACATGAAGCCGGAAAAGAGCGGCACGCCGCCGATGCGGAAGAAATTTTCCTCCGGATAGACCCATGAACCGGCATGGGTCTTGAACACCTCCATCGCTGTGCCGACCACATGGAAGATGAGGATGACCTTGGCCTCCTCCCACGCTTCCAGCTTGAAGACCAGCATGGCGAGCTGGATCGCAAGCGCGGCGAGGAACAGGAAATCATAGCGGGTGACGAACGCCGCGCCGCCATCCGGCCAGAACCAGCGGGTGATGATGATGAGCGCCAGCATGGCGCCGCCGAAAAGGCAGGCCCATGCCTGTTTCAGCCCGAAAACCAGAAATTCGATCAGGGCGTCGGAGACGGGATGGCGGGGCAGGGCATCGAGAACACGATGCGCTGCCGCGTCCAGCCATTTTTCGAGGCCGGTGAAATGCCTATCTTGGCGCAACGATTTCTTCCAGAAACCGGGTCAGGTTGTCGGTCACATAGTCCACCTGATCGGTGAACTCGGGATCGCTTTCCCATATTTCGGAAAAAGTAGGCTCAAAATTGTTCGGCACCACCAGCACGGTTTTCATGCCAAGCGCTTTGGGGACGACCAGATTGCGCGCCAGATCCTCGAACATCACGGCCTTGTCCGCATCGATGCCGAAGGAGCCGAGGAAACGGTCATAGGTGACCCGTTCCGGTTTCGGCGTCAGCCCAGCCGCCACGATGTCGAAGATATCGTCGAAATCATCGAGGATTCCGAGCTGGCGCGCCGCGCGTTCGGCATGGCCGCGATCCCCATTGGTGAAGATGAAGCGACGGCCCGGCAGCGCCTTGATGGCCTCGCCCAGAGCCGGATCGGGCTTCAGCCACGTATAGTCGATGTCATGAACCTTTTGCAGAAAGTCGTCCGGGTCGATCTGATGGCACTCCATCAGGCCTTTCAGCGTGGTGCCATATTCCAGATAGAACTGCTTTTGAATCTTGCGCGCCTCGTCGCGCGGCAGATTGAGCAGCGCCTCGACATAGCTCGTCATCTTCACGTCGATCTGCGAAAACAGATTGGCGGCGTGCGGGTAGAGCGTATTGTCGAGGTCGAACACCCAGTCCGTGACGTGGGCGAAGGCAGCTCTGTCCGGAATATCGGTCATGGTCTTTCCTTATGGCACGATCAGCGTGCCGGCACCGTGCTCGGTGAAAAGCTCAAGCAGCACGGAATGCGGGGTCTTGCCGTTAAGGATGACGACGCCTTCCACGCCGCGGCGGATGGCGTCGATGCAGGTTTCCACCTTGGGGATCATGCCGCCGGAAATCGTGCCGTCCTTGATGAGCGCCTGCGCATCGGCAACCGACAGTTCCTTGATGAGGTTCTTGTCCTTGTCCAGCACGCCCGGAACATCGGTCAGGAACAGGAGGCGCGTTGCGGCCAGCGCACCGGCAATCGCGCCTGCAAAAGTGTCGGCGTTGATGTTGTAGGTGTGGCCGTCGCGGCCCGGCGCCACCGGCGCAATGACCGGGATCATTTCCGAGCGGGCCAGAAGGTCGAGCAGGGTGCGGTCCACTTCCGCCGGTTCGCCGACGAAGCCGAGGTCCAGCACTTTCTCGATATTGGAATCCGGGTCGATGACGGTCTTGTGCGCCTTCCGCGCAAAGACCATGTTGCCGTCCTTGCCGCAAAGCCCGATGGCCCATTCGCCTTCGGCGTTGATGAGCGCGACGATCTCCTTGTTGATGGAACCGGCCAGAACCATTTCCACGATCTCGACGGTCTTTTCATCGGTGACGCGCAGGCCGCCTTCGAAGCGGGATTCGATGCCGAGCTTGGTCAGCATGGCCTGAATCTGCGGGCCGCCGCCATGTACGACGATCGGGTTTACGCCCGACTGCTTCAAAAGCGCGATATCCCGTGCGAAAGCCTTGCCCAGCTCCGGATTGCCCATGGCGTGGCCGCCATATTTCACGACGACATGCTTGTTCTCGTAGCGCTGCATATAGGGCAGGGCTGCGGACAGGAGTTGCGCTTGCATTTCGGGATTTTCAAGTGTCGTCATCGCGGGCTCCATGGCAGGCGACAGGGCAGGGAGAAACAGGTTTTTCTAGACTGGTTTTGTGGCAATTGGAATCGGCTGCAGCGTATTTTTCGCTTCACCCTTCGCGATTATTTGAATTTGCAGCCGGAAACCTGTCGAATAGAAAGCCTGGCGGGATTTTTTGAACCGAATGATTTTTTTGAGAACGGTTTCATGCGCAAGTTTTTCCTTACCGCCCTCGCATCCCTGGTTGGTGCAACCGCGTCCCATGCCGCGCCCCCGCAAACCACCGAGACGATCATCCTTGTCCGCCATGGCGAGAAGCCGGAAGGCGGCTTGGGGCAGTTGAGCTGCCGGGGCCTTAACCGTTCCCTGAAGCTGCCCGCCGTCATCGCAAGGGATTTTGGCAAGCCGGACGCCATTTTCGCGCCCAATCCCGCAAAGGAGAAGATGGATGGCGGCGTTTCCTACGCCTATATCCGCCCGCTGGCGACGGTGGAGCCGACGGCGATCCGCTTTGAAATGCCGGTCGATACGCGCTTCGGTTATGACGAGATCGAAAAGCTGCAAGCCGCACTTGAACAGCCGCAATATGCCAGTGCCACGATACTGATCGGCTGGGAGCACAAGCAGCTCTACAAGCTGGCCCGGAATCTTCTGCAGGAGAATGGCGGAGATAAAGCTGCGGTGCCCAAATGGCGTGGCGATGATTTCAACAGCATCTATGTGCTGCATATCCAGCGCAGCGAGGGGCACTCAAGCGCCCGTTTCGAGCGCCTCAATGAAGGGCTGGACGGGCAGCCTGCAGGCTGCCCGGGCTGACTATCAGGCTTCCTTGATGAGCAGCGCGATTGCCGCTCGCAGTTCGTCGAGACCCACACCCTTTTCCGATGATGTGGCGATGATGCCCGGGAAGCAGGCTGCGCGCTTGTAGGTGAGCTTGTGCGTTTCTTCCAGCAGGCGCGGCACGCCCGCAGGCTTGATCTTGTCGATCTTGGTCAGCACGATCTGGTAGGACACCGCCGCCTTGTCGAGAAGGTTGAGCACTTCCGCATCGTTCTTCTTGATGCCATGCCGGGCGTCGATCAGCACATAGACGCGCTTCAGCGTGGTGCGTCCGCGCAGGTAATCGAACACAAGGCGCGTCCAGGCATCGACCTGTGCTTTCGGCGCTTCGGCGAAACCGTAACCCGGCATGTCGACCAGAGCCAGCGGCGGCAGGTCGCCAGTTTCGCCCGAATAGCCATCCGGCACGAAATAGTTCAGTTCCTGCGTGCGGCCCGGCGTGTTGGATGTGCGCGCAAGGCCCTTCTTGTTGACGAGCGCATTGATCAGCGACGACTTGCCGACATTGGAGCGGCCCGCAAAGGCGATCTCCACCGGGCCTTCCGGCGGCAGGAATTTCATCGACGGCACGCCACGGATGAAAATCCATGATTTCTTGAAAAGCAGGCGTCCTTCCTCGACAAGTGCCGCCTGGGCTTCCCGGACTGCATCCGCCGCTGCCTGAGCGGCCCTGATCGCCGCCTGCTTCTTATCCTGCTCGCTCAATGGTTCTGTCCCGGTCGGTGTGTTCTCTTGCGTACACGCATCAATGTTATGGGCCGCATTGTCAACATGAGGGTACAAAAAACCCCGCCGAAGCGGGGTTCTTTCAAGTCTATTTCTTCGCCTCTTTCGGCTTTCGCTTGAAGAGGCTCTTGAGATTGTCGAAGAGCTCGATCTTCACGCCCTGACGCTTCATGATGATGCCCTGCTGGGTGATGGAGAGCAGGTTGTTCCATGCCCAGTAGATCACCAGACCAGCCGGGAACGAAGCCAGCATGAAGGTGAAGATCACCGGCATCCAGGTGAAGATGGCAGCCTGCGTCGGGTCCGGAGGCGTCGGGTTCATCCGCATCTGAAGGAACATGGTGATGCCCATCAGAAGCGGCCAGACGCCGATCATCAGGAAGTGCGGCACGGCGAAAGGCAGCAGGCCGAACAGGTTGAAGAGCGAGGTCGGATCGGGCGCTGCAAGGTCCTGGATCCAGCCGAAGAACGGCGCGTGGCGCATTTCGATGGTGACGTAGAGCACCTTGTAAAGTGCGAAGAACACCGGAATCTGCACCAGCACCGGCCAGCAACCGGCCAGAGGATTGATCTTCTCTTCCTTGTAGAGCTTCATCATCTCCTGCTGCTGCCGCATCTTGTCGTCCGCATATTTCTCGCGGATTTCAGTGAGCTTCGGCTGCACCAGCTTCATGCGCGCCATCGACTTGTACGACTTGTTGGCAAGCGGGAAGAACAGGCCCTTCAGCAGAACGGTGACGACCAGAATGGCGACGCCGAAATTGCCGGAGAACTTGTAGATCCAGTCGATGAGATAGAACATCGGCTTGGTGATGAAGTAGAACCAGCCCCAGTCGATCAGCAGTTCAAACTGCTTGATGCCGAGCGTTTCCTCGTAATTCTTGATGAGGGAAACCACTTTCGCGCCTGCGAAGACGTGGTTCTTCACCGTCTGGGTCTGGCCCGGCGCAATGGTCATCGGCGCGCCGAGGAAATCGGCCTGATAGCGCGGACGGTCATTGGTGAAATGCGAGAAACGGCCGGTGAACTTTTCGTCCTGCGGCGGAATGAGCGTCGCCGCCCAGTACTTGTCGGTGATGCCGAGCCAGCCGCCCTGGACATCCTTGAACGAGATGTCCTTGTTGTCCTCGATCTTGGAATATTTGATTTCCTGCAGGCCGTCCTGACCCATGACGCCAATCAGGCCCTCATGCAGCACATAGGTGGCGCTGGCATGTTCTGGCTGGTTGAAGCGGGTCACGCGGCCATAGGAAGCAAGCGAGATCGGCGCACCGGAATTGTTCACGATCGTGTCCTCGACCGAGAACATGTAGGATTCGTCGACCGAGATGATGCGCTTGAAGGTGATGTTCTTCTCGTTGGTATAGGTCAGCGTAACGGGCGTCGTCTGCGTCAGCCTGTTGTTGCCTTCCACGGTCCAGACCGTGTTCGGTCCGGGAACGGGACCGGTGGTCTCGTTGCCGGTGAAGCCCAGTTCGACGAAATAGCCCTGCTGCAGCGGCGACGGCGCGAGCAGTTCGATGTTCGGCGAATTGTTGTCGACGGTCTCGTGATAGTTCTTCAGGAAGATGTCGTCGAGGCGGGCGCCGGTCAGGTTGATCGAACCGCGCAGCGAAGGCGTGTCGATTTCGATGCGCTGCGTCTGGGCAACGGCTGCCTCGCGGGTCAGCGTGCCGCCGCCGGCTGCGACATCGCTGTGACCGGGAACGTTCCCGGAGGCGGCGGGCATCTGCGGCGTGTCGCCGTTCTGACCACCTTGCGCCTGCTGCTGCGTCGCCTGTTGTTTTTGCTGCTGCTGCTCCTCAATGCGTGCCTGCTCCCGCTGGGCTTCCGATTTCGGACCCAGATAAAACACTTGCCACAGCGTCAGCACGAGGATGGACAGGGCAATGGTGATGAAGAAATTACGATTATTTTCCATTGACGGGTCCTGATTCCGGTCTTTCCGTTCGGCGTTTCCCATCGCCCCGCCGTTCACCCTTCGCCTTGATGCGGCGGGAGAGTTCTTCGGTCAGTCGCGAAAAGGGCGCAGTGAGGGCTTGCTCGCGCGCTACGATCACATAGTCGGTCGAAGGCGCCATGTCACGCCCTGCGTGACAACGAACCGCTTCTCTGAGCCTGCGGCGGATGCGGTTTCGTATCACGGCGTTGCCGTTCTTCTTCGTTACGGTGAAACCTGCACGGGGTTTGTCGCCGATCCTGGCGGCTTGCGATTCCTCTTCGGTCCGTTCCCGGACTTCAAGAAGAAACAGTGGACCACGTCGCTTTTCACCATTCCTCAAAGCCAAAAACTCCGCTCTCTTGCGAAGGCGGAGTATTTGTTTCGGCTTGTTCATTTCTTTAGTCACCGCGCGACAGCGCGGGAAAAGATTAAGCGGAAAGCCGCTTACGGCCGCGCGAACGGCGAGCGGCGAGAACCTTGCGGCCGCCGGTGGTTGCCATGCGTGCACGGAAACCGTGACGACGCTTGCGGACGATCTTGGATGGCTGGTAAGTGCGCTTCATTTATTTAATACCGCGGTGTGCGGCCCTTCTTGATTCTGTTTTTCCGTTGAACATGACCTTGTCCGAAACCGTTATTCACTTTCGGGGTCATGCTCTATTGAACAGGAGCTGGTTCTTTCCCTTGCGATGGACAGCACAAAACCATCCGTAAAACCGCGCGGGCGAACGTGACGCGGCTTATAGGGTGAGGGCGGGAAAGAGTCAATGTGCGAAGTGTGCATGGGAGCGAGGCCATTACGTTTCGGGAACATTGGAAACGCTATCCCATTCCCCTAATGCTTGAACACTTTGGTGCTTTTTCGGCCAATCCAATGGCTTGCGCTGTTGGTGCTTCAACTCATCAATACCAAGTAAACTAGCAGCGTCATTTGCGTCGCGCTTATTCTTTATATCCCTATAAGCACCCAAAAATTGTCGAATAAGTAATTGAATTTTTTCATCAACCCTCTGCAGTAAATGGATATCATTGCAGAATTGATAATGCTTGCCCCATCCTCTTATGATGCCATCCACGCGGTTAAGTGTTGCAATCAGAGAATGTTGCTTCGGAATCGGGGTGCCGGTTTTGGTATTGAGCATACCTTTCAAGCTCTGCTCAAATCTCGATTTCACATTGCTTTCAAGTTTTAAAATCGCCTTCCGAGAGGGGCGTAATAAGCCGTTGTTAAATTCAATTCCGAGAAAATCGAACTTTTCAGTCACTGCAATTGGCTCTCGCGTAGATTTTTCTTCTGAGAGTGACATATCGAAGCCGGATAGAATTTGGATAGCCCGCTTCATTCGTGCTTTAGCAGCTGCTGCGGATGGTGCGAGAATGATAAAGTCATCAATATAACGAATACAAGTGCAGTCACCACTGTTCATTTTCGCATCAAAATCGTGCAACAATAGGTTTCCCAGCAAGGGAGACAATGAGTTTCCTTGTGCAACGCCAATTTCTTCTATCGGAAAGTTTTTAGCTTTCTCTTTTAACTCCGCCATGTTCTCAAGTTCTACACGAATGGCGCTCTCGAACAGAACCATAAATTCAGGGTCTGCGGTTGCGTCGGCTACGATCTTTGTAACAATCGGTTTCGGGATCATCGTAAAGAACGCTCTGATGTCAGCGAAAGCAACATGCGTAGCCCCGTTGCCAATAGCCTTGAGAACCGCTTCGACTGCTGCGGGGACGGCCGCTAATCCATCTTGTTTCTTGCGAATCCCGCCAAAGCTATAGGCATTTTCGGCAAAAAATCGCAGCTCTGGGACCGTACTTAAGGCGTCGAGGATCGTTCGCTGTACGATGCGAGCTGGTAGTGGGGACAAAACAATCGGACGAATTTTTGTTTTGCTTTTAGTTCCATCGGCATTTTGTTTTGCGATGGGAATGCCAGAAGATTTGGGAAACTGAAAGGTTTTACGCGAGAGTTTTGTCGATAGCGCATTTATATTTTTTGTTGCATCTTCTGCAAACTTTTGAACTTCAGCCCTAACCTTGTCCGAAGTTGAAGTTTGTGCATTTTCTCTGATAACGCGCCAAGCTTTTTCGAGCGCCGTTTTACTTTGTACAATAC
This sequence comes from Brucella sp. RRSP16, assembly GCF_052246815.1. Lineage (NCBI taxonomy): Bacteria > Pseudomonadati > Pseudomonadota > Alphaproteobacteria > Hyphomicrobiales > Brucellaceae > Brucella > Brucella sp. RRSP16. Next base: position 5,381 of record NZ_JBQQAM010000028.1, on the reverse strand, counting down.
GCATTAAACGAGAAGAAGACATGTGTCTTGAAGGCCCTGTTCGTTCACCCCACCCGTCCGACAGGCGCTGACGATTGCAGAGGTACGTTCCCGCCCATTCTGCGCGCTTTCGACGTTGACCTGCGCCACCGTCTCCACGCCACACTTCACATCGAACGCGCTGGTCAAACCCGCCGCCGACATCCATGCGAACGTCAATCCGAAGGCCCAGCCCGCTATGCGGCGCCGAAATGCCCCGGCCCGTGCCGAATTGGCACGTTTTTGCATGCTGCGCTCATAAGCAATGCCTCCTTCACCTCAGCTTAGCCTTTTTGGGCTGCCTGGCAAGGGCGCTGCTTTTGCGCGCCGCGGAGCCGCCCGGCCCGTGAAATTAATGGGTCTAGCCGTCGAACAGGTCCCCTTGAAGGATAAGGTTACGGCTAGTTTAGCTTCATCGGTACGGTCGGGTCTGACGATTGCAGAGGTACGTTCCCGCCCATTCTGCGCGCTTTCGACGTTGACCTGCGCCACCGTCTCCACGCCACACTTCACATCGAACGCGCTGGTCAAACCCGCCGCCGACATCCATGCCGAATCTCAGAGCAAGTTTATGCCATGTCTCAAATTTCTTTTCTAGGTGCATTAAATCGCCATCTACAACTTTCTGGGGTGGAGCCTAGTTTCTCGGCGTCTCTTTCTTTTTGAAACGTGTGGCAGGTTTCAAACAGGCATTGCCAAAGCGGATCAGGGCTTTAATAAGGATACGCAACATTTTCACATGCGGGCCATGCCCGCGGAAGAGCAGTATCGAGAGGAGTCCACCATGAGCATCCGTCGCATCGGAGTCGGCCCGCGCATGAGCCAGGCCGTCATTCACGGCAACACCGTTTATCTCGCCGGTCAGGTGGGAAATCCTGGCGCCAGCGTCACAGACCAGACCAAGGCCGTTCTGGCCGAGGTGGACCGTCTTCTCAAGGAAGCGGGCTCCGACAAGACCAAGATTCTTCAGGCCATCATCTGGCTCGCCGACATGAAGGACTTTGCCGAAATGAACGCCGTCTGGGATGCATGGGTCGATCCGGCTCACACGCCTGCACGCGCCACCGGCGAGGCAGCTCTGGCAACGCCTGACTACAAGGTCGAGATCATCATCACCGCCGCGGTGTAATCTGGCCCATAAAAGATTACCCCGTCGAAGTTACGGCTTCGGCGGGGTTTTTCATGAGCGGTTCCCGTCGGCAGTGCCGCCCAGACCCTTCGCACTTTTGCCGGAAATTCCCTATTCGCGTATGCGCTCCGAAAAGCCGTCGCGTCCGCCTGCGAGCGCCCTTGCATCGATCGATGCGCGCTGGCGCAGTTCCTCCAACGTGCCGCCATTCTCCAGCCAGCCGTGATCGTACAGATAACCGGGCAGGAAGCCTGACAGAAGAATGCGGTAATCGAAGGGGAAGTTCGGGTCCAGCACCCGCGCCATGTGGAAGATGATCGTGGTGCAGTTCGCGGTCAGCGTATTGTAGAATTTCGGCTGCTCGGCCAGTTGATTGCCCAGCGTGACATAGGAGAGGAAGAGTTCGCGTGCGCCTGCGGGCGGCAGGTTGACGCGATAGCGATAGACGTTTTCCTTGCGGACATTGGTGCGCAGATAAATGATGTCGCGTTCTTCGGCAGCGATCATCGCCAGCTCGAACTGGCGGAAGAACCCGGCAATGGCGGAAAAGACCTCGTGATGCTCGCGGCGGATTTCGCCTGAAAACACCACATGGCGGCCATCCTCGAAGCCGAACGACAAAAGTGTGTGGGCGATAGCCGGGCTCGACCAGTAGGAAAGAAAGACGTCGACCGATGTGATCTTGCTGAGGTCGTAGGTTTCTTCCTTCCAGTTGGGCGTGAAATCCTCCGTCGTCCGCCAGATGAAATCGCGGACATTGGAAAGGGTGACGAGATCGCCATTGACCTGCCCGGTCACCGTGCGGGCAACATCGGGCGCCCAGATGCGGTTGAGGGACGGGCGCACCGTGGACCAGGCCGCCAGCATCGCCAGCGCAAGAAGGCAGAAGAAGAGCCGCCTGCGCCAGCAGCTGTAATGTCTTTCGCCTATAATCACCGCAAGGGCGATCAGAAGCCAGATGGCGATGACGGAGCCGCGCATGGCATCGCCGAAGGGCAGCTGGAACCACATGGCGAAGCTGGCCCAGATCGCAAAGACAAGGGTGAATAGAATGAAGACGAATTTGCCTGCGATGCGGACGGGAGCCGATTTCAGGAGAGAAGACATATGCATTCCGTATTCGTCAGTTGCCGCCGCCGGGAACTATTCCGTGTGCGGAAATCGCGGCGATACTGACATGATTTGCATCGTCATGTCATGGGGGTAAGTGTGGGAACACGAAATTTAGATTCTATATTAGAATTCTTGCAAAAAGGCTCTCGCTGGCGGCTTATTTCTTTGCCGCGATTGCTTCGCCGCGCGGGCGGGAAACAGGCTTGCGGTTTCGGGCGTGCGGACGCACCAGACGCCACAGCAGCAGCGCGCCGACGATCCCGGCATAGATGACCGGTTCGGCGGGCCAGCTTTTCACCGACATGATGAAATGGATCGCGCCGCCCGCGATTGCCACATAGACCAGCTTGTGCAGGCTGTTCCAGCGCCGCCCGAGCTTGCGGATCGACCAGTTGTTGGAAGTCAGCGCGAGCGGCACCAGCAGCACAAGGCTGATCATGCCGATGGTGATGAAGGGCCGCCGCACGATATCGGTGACGATGGCGGAGATGTTCAGGCCCTGATCCAGCAGCATGTAGGTGGCGAAGTGCATCAGCGCATAATAGAAGGCGAGGAGACCCAGCGCCCGGCGGTAGCGCAGCAGCGCAATGCCGGTCAGGTCGCGGATCGGCGTGACCATGAGGGTGAGAATGAGAAAGCGCAGCGCCCACAGACCGAGCGTGTGTTCAAAGGTCTTGACCGGATCGGCGCCGAGATTGCCGCTTGCGCCCAGATAGAAGGTCCAGACAGCCGGGACGAAACCGACCGCGTAAAGCAGCCAGATTTTCCATTCACCGGGCCGGGTTGTTTTCTTCCGCTCTGTCCGGGTCGCAGCCGCCATGTCAGTAATTCACCTTCAGGTCCATGCCCGCATAAAGCGATGCGACTTCCTCGCCATAGCCGTTGAACGGCAAAGTCGGGCGTCGGCCCGAGCCCAGAAAACCGCCTTCGCCGATGCGCCGCTCTGTCGCCTGGCTCCAGCGCGGATGGTCGACCTCCGGGTTCACATTGGCGTAGAAACCATATTCGTTGGCGGCCTGCTGCTGCCACGAGGTTGGCGGCTGCTTTTCGACGAAGCTGATTTTGGTGATCGCCTTGATCCCCTTGAAGCCGTATTTCCACGGCACCACGAGCCGGATCGGCGCGCCGTTCGCATTGGGCAATGTCTCGCCGTAAAGGCCGACCGACAGGATGGTCAGCGGATGCATGGCCTCGTCAAGACGCAGGCCCTCGATATAGGGCCAGTCGAGAACCTGAAAAAGACCGGTCTGGCCCGGCATTTCCTCCGGTCGCACGAGGCCGGTAAAGGCGATGTATTTGGCCGAACCGAGCGGCTCCACCTGCGCCAGCAGGCTCGCGAGCGGAAATCCGATCCACGGAATGACCATCGACCACGCTTCGACGCAGCGCATCCGATAGATGCGCTCTTCAAGCGGCATCCGGGCAATCAGGTCCTGAATGTCGAATTCCTTCGGCTGCTTGACGAGGCCGTCGATGGTGAGCTTCCAGGGCAGCGGCTTGTAATTGCCGGAATTGGCGGAAGGGTCGCTCTTGTCCGTGCCGAACTCGTAGAAATTATTGTAGGTCGTGACGGCATCCTGCGGCGTCAGCTTCTCGTCCACCTTATAGGCGGAAGCCTTGGCATTCAGCGGTTCGGCAAAAGCCGAAGAGGCAATGCCAGCGGCGGCGAGGGCGCCGGCGCCAACCATGAAGGAGCGGCGGTTGAGATAGAGGCTTTTGGGCGTCACCGCATCATAAGTGAGGCGGGCGGATGAAAAACGCCCCGGTTTGAAGCTGCTCATTGTCGTTCCCACTTCCAAAATGATTGACCCTCAAGTTGCAGACATGATTCCACGTAAAGGCGTCAAAAGCATGGATAATCTGCGGCCAGCGCGGTGGTCACGCATTGTTGAAGCCGCGTGAATGCGTAACAGAATTGTAACACGATGTAACTTTTCGTGCGTTCTGCCATATTCTCGCTAAAACTCTGCTGTTAACCGCATTACATTAGCGCAACCGAACGAGCGACTTCGGACTAAATTCGCTATCGCCGGCAGGGGTGGGGACGCACCCGGGAAGAGCTGCCTTCAAACCTTCGTTAACGTCTCATTGGCTATGTTGAGATCATGGTAAAGAAGATGTTTATGGCCGCTTTGGCGGCAGCTGCATTCACGGTGGCGGCTGGCTCGGCTCTGGCTGAGGGACAGCCCGTTTCGACCAATGGTCAGGGCAAGGCCCTGAGCGCCATCGCCGCATCGATGAAAGAAGAGCAGGGCGCCCCCAAGCTGGGTGAAGGCGTGACAATGCGCGAGAAGAAGATGGATACGGAAACGACGCCGGAACAGAATTTTTCGCGCAGCAGGCAGTTCATCCATCGCTTCTACAAGCCGGAAAACGCCTCCAGTGAACTGGTGATCCTGCTGCACGGTTCGGGCGGAAATGAAACCAGCCTCGTGCCGATGGCATCCAAAATCTGGCCGCGCGCCACGCTGCTCGGCATTCGTGGCCGCGTGATGCAGGATGGCGGCACGCGCTGGTACAAGCGCATCACGCCCGTAAAGTTCGACCAGAAGGACATCAAGCTCGAAGCCAATGCCTTCGTGACCTTCCTCACGCGTCTGGCCGACGACAAGGAACTTGACCTCACCCACGCAACTTTCGTGGGCTATTCGAACGGCGCCAATCTTCTGGCGGCGACGATGATGCTCCACCCCGATCTGGTGAAGCGCGCTGTCCTCATGCGCTCGATGCCGGTTCTGGACAATGCGCCCGCCGCCAATCTGAGCAAGGCGCGCGTTCTCACCATCACGGGCGAGGATGACAAGCTCTATTCGCCCTTCGCGCCCGCGCTTTCAGCGCTTCTGCGCTCCGGTGGCGCGCGCGTCGACGCCCGCACCATCGATGCGGATCATATGCTGGGCGAAAAGGATGTCGCGGCCATCAGCCAATGGGTCGCGTCGCTCGGACCGGATGGCGCGCCGGCGGTCTCGATGAAAAGGCAGTAAGGCAATAAGGCAATAGGGCAGTATGTTAAGGGAATAGGGGAATAAGGGAGTAGGGGAGTATGTTTGGCTTGCGGACGACCGCAACGCACATATCCTTCTCTGCCCTACTGCCCTACTGCCCTACTGCCCTACTGCCC
>NZ_JBQQAM010000027.1:0-17312 GCF_052246815.1 Brucella sp. RRSP16 | reverse complement strand
AGCTGATGGATGTTGCCGATCATCTCCAGATCGTTCTGACCGACCCGTCCGACATATCAGCAGGCCGGGATTTCGGGGTGGTTTCGTCACAGACCTGCCGCGTCAACACGCAGGATACCAAGCACCATCTCATCCTGGGGGGAGCAGGCTGGGGGCGGCTCCCCCATTGGCTCGTTGAGAGGGATTTGGAACAGGGAACGCTCGTGCGTCTCAATGTTAGCGCCATGGGCCGCAGTGGGGAGATTACATCCAGTGCTTATGTCGCCCACCGTCGGGACGAGGCACGTGGGCCCGCAGCGCAGAAACTTGCCGATCTGCTGACCAGCCAGGAATATGGTGATCAAGGTGCTTAAGGACCTCCATTTTAAGGCTCTCACATCCTGATCCAATGTATGCGCACGGCCTCCGCTCCGGCGGGGGCGTTCGTCTTTGTTTCAGCGCTCATGCGGCTAACGATACCAACCGCTCCACGCTCTGCCTGATGACAGGGCTCCAGACGTCGGCAGAACGATCATACGCGTTGGGACCGATCGGATTTCTGCTGTTTCCAGGACACCAGGTAGCGATAGCGCGGCCCATCGCTTACGAATTGGCCGCACCCTCAAACAATTCCCGCTCGCGCGCCAACCCTTCGCCGACGAGATCGAAGAAGGCCCGCACGCGCGCCGTCCCCTTGAGATCGGCATGGGTGACGATCCAGAGTTCGCCGCTCAATTCGGCGACCGGCTCCGGCACGGCTCTCGTCACGCCGGCCTCGCTGTCGCCGAGATAACAGGGCAGCAGCGCCAGTCCGATGCCGGCCTTCGCTGCGACGAGCTGGTTGACAAGGCTGTTCGTGCGATAAACGAACGCCTCCGAGGGGGCTGCCTGCGAAAGCCAGTCGGCCGCGGCGATGCCCGAGGCAGGTTCCTCCCAGCCGATAAGTGCATGGCGATCCACGTCGCTGGCGGTTGAGAGCGGGCCACCGTTGGCGTCGAGATAGGCCGCGTTGGCATAGAGCGCCCAGGCGATGCGCGACAGCTTGCGCCCCCAGAGATCGCCTTCCTTCGGACGGACCGGCCGCAAAGCGATGTCGGCCTCGCGGCGCGACAGGCTGAGCACGCGATTCTCGATCGCCAGTTCCACGACGATGCCGGGATGGGCCTGCCGGAACGCAGCGAGATGCGTTGTCAATCGGCTGTAGGCCAGCGTCTCGGATGACGTGACCTTCAGGCGTCCGCACAGACGACGATCACGGCCCGAGATGTCCCGGTCGAGCGCCAGCGCCTCGTCCTCCATGCGCTCGGCGCCGGCAGCCATGCGCGCGCCTGCCTCGGTCGTCTGATAAGCGCCGGCCGGAAGCCGCTCGAACAGCCGCACGCCGAGCCGTTCCTCCAGCGCTTTCAGGCGGCGGAAGGCGGTGGAGTGGTCGATGCCGAGCGCTAGCGCCGCCGCCGTCAGGCTGCCGGCGCGCTGAACCGCCAGCACGAGCCTGACTTCGTTCCAATCGTCCATGCTGACAGGAATAGCATCTTCTTCGCTTGCAGTCACGCAAGCGCCGCTGGCGAAATGCCAATGAGCCTTGCGCATCCGCTGGCGCTAGATTGGCTTCGACATCAGGCTACAAGCTTCAGGAGATTGGACCATGAAACTCTACTACGCCACCGGCACCTGCTCGCTCTCGCCGCATATCGTGGCGTGCGAAGCCAGTGTCCCGCTCGATCTGGAGCGCGTGGACATCAGGAAATCGCCGCATGTCACTGGAAAAGGAGACGACTATTCGGCCGTGAACCCGAGCGGCTACGTGCCGGCTCTGGTCCTCGACGACGGTTCGGTGCTGACGGAGGGCGTCGCGATCGTCCAATATCTCGCCGACCTCCGGCCCGGCTCCGGGCTCGCCCCCGCCGCCGGCACGCCGGAGCGCGTGGCTCTGCAATCCTGGCTCAATTTCATCGCCACCGAACTCCACAAGATGTCCAGCCCGTGGCTGTTCCACCCGGAATATGGCGTGCAGGCGCAGGAGGTCGCTCGTGCCAAGATTGCTCAGCGGCTGGCCCATGTGGAGCGTCATCTGGCGGCAGCCGGCCCCTTCCTGCTCGGCGAAACCTTCACCGCCGCCGACGCCTACCTGTTCACCATTGTCGGATGGTCGGATTTCGCCAGGGTCGATCTTTCCGCCTTCCCGCATCTGCGCGATTTCCAGGCGCAGGTCGGGGAACGTCCCGCCGTGCGGGAGGCGATGCACGCCGAAGGCATGAAGGTGGCGTCGTGACGGCAGAACCGCTGGCGGTGCAATGATGAGCCAGGGTCTTGCATGGCTGCTGCTGATCATCGCCGGCGTTCTCGACGTGGCCTGGGCGATCTCGATCAAATATGCCGAAGGCTACACACGCCCCGGCTGGACGATCCTGTCTCTCGCCTTACTCGCCGCCTTCGTCTATCTGCTCGGTCGGGTGCTGGAGGTTCTGCCGGTCGGCACCGCCTATGCGATATGGACCGGCATCGGCGCAGCCGGAACGGTGCTGCTCGGTATCGCGCTGTTCGGCGAGACGATCAACCTGATGCGGCTCGGCGGCGTTGTGCTGATCGTTGTCGGCATCGTGGCGATTAAGCTCGCGCCCGCATAGTGAGAGCGGAGAAAGTCACATCAGCCCCGACCGGATCATTGTCCCGCGCCGCCGCGAGGATAATCGTCAAGACCTCTGCACGACTTTCAACGTCATTCGGTTATGTTGCGCTCCACATAACCGAATTTCTGTGGAGTTTGCGAAGGCTGATTTCGCAAAGCCGCGATCCTATGGAGCGCGCCGTTCGGGATGAAACGCCAGAAAAGGCTTCAATCCCCTCGACACAGCAAGCTTGCTCACGGTAGGCGATTGCCATGTTTGAGGGTCATCGACGAAGAGACGATAGCTGCCCCGATAATCGAAGCCATGCGTAGCGGCCTCGTCACGGTCGACAGCGAAGAAGACCTGCGAGATTCCTGCACTGCGTGCACTCATGTAGCACATCGCGCATGGCTCTCCCGACGCGAGCAACGTCGCTCCGGTCAGATGGGTCGTGCCGTGCGTGCGACAGGCATCACGTATCGCCTCGACCTCGGCATGAGCAGTGGGATCGTGATGGGCCCGCACACGGTTGACCCCGCGCCCGAGGATTTGGCCGTTGTGATCGACGACGAAGGCGGTGAATGGAATGCCGCCTTCGTGGACATGGTGCATGGAGAAGGCGACGGCCTCCTCCATGAGCTGCGTCAGGCGGGAAGCGCCGGCGACCATCAGGATGCTCCCTTGAGCTTCGGACTGTCGGAGAGCTTCAACCAGACGACGCCGGCGATGATGACCGCGAGCCAGAATGCCTGCATCAGTGTCAGGGGTTGGTCGAGAAGGACGGTGCCTGCCGCGGCCGCGCCGACGGAGCCGATGCCTGCCCATACGGCGTAGCCAATTCCCACATCGATGGTCCGCAAGGCGGCACTCAGGAAATAAAGCGTCAGCAGGAAGAAGAGCAGTGCGGCGATGGACCAGCCGAGAACCGTGAAGGCCTGGCTGCCGCCGACGCTGAGCGCATAGCCAATCTCGAAGGCGCTCGCGAGCATCAGCATGGCCCAGGCGCGGCCGCTGCTTTGCGGCTGTTCGATTGCATTTGTCATTTCGGGTTCCTTTCAGATCGGGAGAGATGGGTGGAGTACAATTGAGCGCTATGCCGCGCCGCTGAGGCGCAGGCCGACGACCCCGCCGATGACGAGAGCGATCCCGAGCAGCTTCTTCACGTTCAATTGCTGGCCGAAGAACAGCGCACCCAGGACGACGATGCCGACGCCCGCGACCGAGGTCCAGATGGCGTAACCGACGCCAACGTCGAAGGTCAGCAGTGCGAGACTGAGGAAGAAGGTAGCGATTGCACCGCTGACGAGAGTTACGGCGGTCCACCCGACATGCGTGAAACCTTTCGCCTTCCCGGCACTGATAGCAACGGCGATTTCAAATATTACAGCAGCTCCAAGATATAGCCAGCTCATCGAATTTTCCTTTCATTGCTGGTTGGGACTGCTTTGAAAATATCAGGCGTGGAAAACGCTGGCCAAAGCGTATATCTCAGGGGTTGGATGAATCAGATTCATCATGGACAATGATCAGCCTCCGGAGTCTATAGTTGCGAAAGCTTCCACCGCTCCACGGCCTGCGCGCCTTCGAGGCAGCGGCCCGGCATCTGCATTTCTCAGCTGCCGCCGAAGAGCTGCATCTGACGCCGACGGCAATCAGCCATCAGGTACGACAGCTTGAGGAAATTCTCGGCGTCGAGCTGTTTCGGCGCTATCCACGCCCGGTCCGGCTTACAACTGCGGGCGAAAAGCTGTTTCCGGTGCTCAGGGATTCCCTCGATCGCATCGCAACCGCCATCGAGCAGTTGTCAGACCGTCAGGATGGCCCGCTGCGCCTTTCCGTCACCATGGCTTTTGCCAGCAGGTGGTTGATGCCGCGTCTTCCGCAACTGCGCGAGCAGACAGGATTAAGCGTCGCCATCGAGGCGGATGACCGCGTTGCGGACTTGCATGTTTCGGGCATCGACATGGCGATACGCTATGCCGAGCGCCCCGGCACGGATGCCGAATGGCATCGTCTGTTTCCAGACCGCCTCATCCCCGTCTGTGCTCCTGGCCTGCTGTCGGGCACGGAGCTGCTTTCGCCGGATCAAATCCTTGCACTGCCGTTGCTGCACTATCGCTGGAGATCGGGAGCGGCCAATGCGCCGAGCTGGGAGCGATGGCAGGCCCATGCCCAGGCAGACGGCGCTTCCCCGAAAATCAGCCAGACATTTTCCGAGGAAGTCCACGCCTTGGATGCCGCTCTGGCAGGCCAGGGAGCCGTGCTCGCCTCGGAACATCTCGTCGGAGATCAATTAAAGACAGGCGCGCTCTCGCGGCTATCGGATATCGCTTTGCCGGGGCCAACCTACTGGGCGGTTTTCCTCACGAGCCATCCGGCGAGAGAACGGCTCACGACGCTGCTGGACTGGTTTCGGAAACAAACCTGACGGTCACAGATGGAGATTGTCGTGCCGTCGCACCCGCCAGGTCGGCTCAAGCTTGAGAGGTCACGGACTGAAGTCTTCGCAAGAGGATTCAGTTGAGGAAACGGTTCTCACGAAGGACTGCTTTAGCGATATCCACGAACGCACGAACCTTGGCGGAGGCGGACCTGCCCTCTGGATGCAGGATATGGATGGGCATCGGCGGCTCTTCATACTCGCTGAGTACGATCTGCAGATCTCCTGCCATAAGTGCCGGTCCGATCTGGTAGTGGAGAACTCTTGTCAGCCCCCGGCCTTGTCGTGCGAACGTGATCGCAGCTTCGTTGGTATTGCATTGGAGGGTGGCATCGATTGTCACGCGCTGTTCGTTGGCGAACCGCCATTCAGGCGAGGCCCAGGCGCCTGTCGAGACGGCGATGCGGTGATCCTTGAGGTCCGCTGGAGTATTCGGAATGCCATAACGCTCGAAATAGTCCGGCGATCCACAGATAACACGCCGGACAGTGCCGACCTTTATGGACGAAAGACCCGAGTCCGGGAGACGGCCGATACGGACGGCCACATCGATTCCTTCATCGATGATGTTCACGGGGCGATCAACGAAAAGGGTCTTGGCCTTCATGGCGGGATAAGCGTCTAGATATTCCATCACGATCGGAAGCACATGCATTTGGCCAAACAACACTGAAGCGGTCAGGGAAAGCGTTCCAGTCGGCGTGGCATCGGAGCCTCCCGCTGCCGCCTCTGCTTCAGCGATGTCCGCAAGAATCCGGCGGCAATCCTCGAAATAGCGTGACCCTGCCTCGGTCATCTTTACCGAGCGCGTCGTTCGCACGAACAGACGCGCTCCGATGAGATCCTCGAGCGAAGCGACAGCGCGTGTCACTGCAGGCGCGCTCATATTCAAGTGGCGGGCAGTTTCTGCAAAACTCTCGGTTTCGGCCACCTTCACGAATATCCGCATTGCTTGCCAACGATCCAACTGCTTACCTCCCGGCGCTGGAGACAATGATAGGGATGTCGTAGGCAAGGAAGCAAGTCTTCATGAGAAACCGACCGTGGCTCAGGAGCTCGACTGCCGGAATGCCGCAGCCATCTTCTCGATTTCCGCGCAGCTTCGCGCGCACAGTCCTGTGCGAAGAGCACGCTGACGGTTTTCTTCACAGACCGCCAGCGCCAAGGCTATCGCCTTCGATATCTTAAGATCGAAGCTGAACCCTTCGCGCAACGTCGATCTCTGCGCCCATCATGCTCATGGCGCGTGCGGATGCTTCCTGTTTCCGAAACAGGAAAGAATCGTTGCTCGTCGCAGTGAGCGCGAGCTCCACCGGCAGTCGGATGCGCTCGTCCAGCTTGAACTCGGTCATGGGTCGATCTCTCCCAAACGTGAGACGTGATCCAGAGCATTTCCGCTTGTCTTTGAATCGCGAAAACACGCTAACTCTTATTTTAATGCAATTCCCGGACGCCAAACTGCTTCGCACTTTCGCTGGAATTACTTTAGAAGCCGAAGTCGCTCAGGCCGGGGTGATCGTCCGGCCGACGGCCAAGTGGCCAGCGAAACTTCCGATCAGCCTCGGTGATCGGGTGTTCGTTGATGCTGGCATGGCGGGTCCGCATCAGGCCGTCCTCGGTGAATTCCCAGTTCTCGTTGCCATAGGCGCGGAACCATTGACCGCTGTCATCGCTGTATTCATAGGCGTAGCGCACTGCGATCCGGTTTTCTGTGAAGGCCCAGAGCTCCTTGATCAGGCGGTATTCCAGTTCCTTGTTCCACTTGCGGGTCAGGAAGGCTTGCGCTTCTGCACGGTTGGTCACGAATTCAACGCGGTTGCGCCACCGCGTGTCCAAGGTATAGGCGAGAGCGACTTTCGCGGGATCGCGGGTATTCCAGCCATCTTCCGCAAGGCGGACCTTTTCGATGGCGCTTTGCTCGGTGAAAGGGGGAAGTGGGGGACGAGACATCTTTTGGCTCCTCTGGTTGTCGAAACGACGTTCTCATATGTTCACAGTAAAGGCGGTCTGAAGCTGAACATCGAGGTCGAGAATGTGCAGCAGTCCCGCCCTCAGACAGCAAGCAGGATACCGCCCCGATTCTGGTCTGAAGGGACGGCGCAGCAGAGCAGGACCTCACCTTCGTCGACCTTTGCGGTCGGCTCCTTCAGATAGGTCACCGCGCCCTCGATCAAGCGGGTGCGGCATGTGCCGCAGTTTCCAGCCCGGCAACTGAACTCGGGTTCGAGACCGCGTCCTTCCGCCAGTTCCAGCAATGTGCCGGACCCGGGCGTCCAACGCGCCTCCTTCAGCGAATTCACGAACATGACAGGCACGGCCGGGTGGATGGCGGCGTGCGGGCCGGAACTGGCACTATCGCGGCCGCGTCAGAGGTTCGTTTCAGGGACGAAGGGCCGAATGCCTCGGTATGGATGCGGTCGTCAGTGATCTCGAGGCCGCGAAGCCCGTCATAAAGCGCCTGGGTGAACGGCGGCGGACCACAGAGATAGAAATCATAGTCGTTAAACGGCAGGTAGCGGGCAAGCAGCGCCATGTCGATCCTACCGGCGGCATCGTAATCGATACCCATTTCGGCACCATCAATGTTGCTCAGGACCCGAACGACCTGCATCGCGCCTTTCGTGGCCGCGGCAAGTTCGGCTATTTCCTTTTCGAAGGGACGCTCGTTCTTTGAACGCGCGGCATGGAACAGCGTGACGGGACGAACGCGCTGCGTGCGAAGCCCTTCATAGACAATGTGACGGAGCATCGCGAGCAGTGGCGTAATCCCGACGCCGCCGGCAACGAGCACGGCTGGGCGTTTCGCCCCGGCGTCAATCGTGAAGCCGCCGGCGGGCGCCCGCACCTCGATAATGTCGCCAACGGCAACGCTGTCGTGCAGAAACCGCGATACCAGTCCGTTCCGCTTGACACTTATGCGGTAGGTGCCGTCCGAGGGAGCGACGGAAAGCGAGTAGATGCGGATCACGGGCTTTTCGCGGCCTGGCGGCGTCACGCGAATCGGCAGGTGTTGCCCGGCAGCGTGTGGCAGAAGCCCCGCGCCATCGCCGGGCTGCAGGTGGAACGAGCGGATCGTTTCGCTCTCCTTGACGATCCTGGCAACAGTCAGCGGGCGCCACTGCCTGGCAAGTTCAGCCGCGCGCAGCCGGTCGGCAGCCCGCGCCCAGTTGCCCGTCATCAGGGTACTTGGGGGCCAACCGTCCTTTTGGAAGCCCCAACGCAGAGCCAGGGCATTGGCGCGGCGGACGATCCGCCGGGGCTTGAACGTCCAGAGTCGTTCGGCTCCCTGGAAGGCCGTGATCTCGGGGGAGTCCAGAATGACCTCGGCGTCACCGGTCATCTGCAGCATATCGCCTCTCGTGAAGTCCACGACAAGCAGCCCCGCCTTGCCGTTCACCAGGATGTTGCCGAGCGTCGCGAAGAACAGGTTGCCGTCGAAGTCCGGGATCGTCAGCGTCCCGTCATCCCCTATACGGACGAAACCGGCATTCCCGCCACGATGGGAGACATCCACCTGCCGCCTGTCTTCGCGGTCGACGTAGGATGCGACGAAGAAGGCGTCGGCGCCTCTGATCATGGCACGGGCCGGACCGTCGAATGCGGGAAGGTTCTCCATGGTCCCCGAGAATGCCTGCCCGGGTTCGCGAGTGAATGCGAAATCTCGCAGCTGGATATAGCGCGGACAGTTTCCGAAACTCTGATCGACGTTGACACGAAAGCCGTCCTCCATCGCGGAAACGAACCCGTTCATGCGATTGCGCCGACGGGTATGCATCTCGATGCCGAGCAGACCGACCGGCTTGCCGTCCGCGATGCCCCCGCTGGCCGGGTCGGTTGCGTCCGTCGGCGCCGCAATGTCGAGCACGGTCGGCGAAGGAGAGGATATGAAGCCGAGCCGGCCTTCGACGAAGGTCGCCCATGCGTCATCCCCGGAATCGACGCTGCCGAGCACGATAAAGGGGAGCTGGGCGTAGAAGTCGCGATGCTGGTCGGGCATGTAGTCGCGGACGACGCGCTGGCCGACTTCGGCCATGCGTTCGACGACGCCCACCTTCTCTTGAAGGAGCCTTTCGCCTTCATGCCATGTCGATGGTGTCTTGGTGCGCATGTCCCGCCCTCCAGGAGTGGCAGAGCGCGCGGGCAGGCACGCTCCGCTCGCATTCATGCTGCTGCGAGGCCCACCGGCGTGCGGACGAAATCCACAAAACCCGGCAGCGCTTCCACACGGCGGAGGAAGGCGCCGACGGATGGGTAGTCCGAAAGATCGACGTTTCCTTCGGGCGCGCGTGCCACATAGCTGTAGATGGCGACGTCTGCGATCGTCGGGCGGTCGCCAACCAGCCAGTCGCGATCGGTGAGCTGGCTTTCCATTCTGCCCAGTACCGTGTGCGCGCGATTGATGACTTCTTCCGGATTGAACTTGGCGCCGAAGACCGTGATCAGTCGCGCTGCGGCCGGGCCATAGGCGATTTCGCCGGCGGCAACCGACAGCCAGCGCTGGATGACGGCAGCACCCTTAGCATCCTCCGGCAGCCAATCCGTGCGAGAGGCCTTCTTCGCAAGATAGACCAGGATCGCGTTGGAATCGGAAATGAAGACACCATCGTCATCGAGGACGGGGACCTGGCCGAACGGGTTCATTTCGAGGAAGTCCGTCTTCTTGTGTGCGCCCGACTTGAGATCGACTTCGACCAGGTCATGAGACAGGCCGAGCAGCGAAAGGAAGAGCCGTGCCCGGTGAGAATGGCCCGACAGCGGATGGTGATAAAGCTTCATTCTGCGCTCCTGCGAGTGTCGTCCGGGTCCATTCCCGATCCGCAGTCGTAGGGTGCTACGGACGATTATTCAGACGGAACGCCCAAAGTTGACACTTCATTATTACGTGATTTGCAATAATAGAGCTTCTGTACCGCTCAGAAAAACAGGTAGCGCATACAACACACGCTAATCCCGGCCCTCCACCTTCTCCCTGCCGTTTCTGCATTATCGCCGAAAATCAGCCGGACATTCTCTGAAGAAGTCCACGCTTTGGATGCCGCTCTTGCAGGCCGGGGAGCCGTGCTCGCTTCGGAACATCTCGTCGGCGATCAGTTGAAGACAGCCGCGCTCTTGCGGCTGTCTGACATAGCCGGGGCCAACCTACTGGGGCGGTTTTTCTCACGAGACGCCCGGCAAACGAACGGCTCACGGCTGCTGGACTGGTTTCGGAAACAAGCCTGACGATTACAGAGGCAGATTGTCGTGCCCTAGCTCGCGCATCGCTTACAAAATCTCCGGAACCGACTTTAGAACCTCCAGGCTTTTGAGGATCTTCAGGTGGTCAATGACGAGCCTCACCCGACCTAGCGAGCGCCGTGTTTCCGGCCAGACCAGGTTCACTGGCTTGGGAGGTGGTTCGAACTGTTCCAGTACGAGCTTCAAGTCTCCGCGCCGGATGTCGTCAGCGACCTGATATGAGAGGGCGCGGACGAGGCCTCGGCCGGCGCGTGCTGCGGCAATGGCGGCGTCGGCCTGATTGATTGCGAAGCGCGCCTTGACGACCGCCTTCTCAGGGCGTCCCTCCGGAGTCTGGAACCACCAAGGTTCGAATGCGCCCAGACTTGAGTGCTGAATCGTATCGTGACCCGAAAGGTCTGAGGGCGAGAGTGGCGTGCCGCGACCTTCCAGATACCTTGGCGAAGCGACCGTGACTTCACGCACCTGCCCAAGCTTGAAGCGGATGAGCGATGTGTCGGCCACCTCCCCTATCCGGACGCCCAGATCGAAATTCTCATCATGGAGATCCACGATGCGGTCGGCCAACGGCAGGTCGATCACGATCTGAGGGTGAGTATCAAGGATAGAGGTCGCCGCCGGCGCGACATGTTCGCGACCGAAGGTCAGCGGGGCGGTGATCCGAACGAGCCCACGGGGCGCAAGGGTTTCTCCCGACGCCTCGGAAAGGGCCTCTTCAAAGGCTGTCAGTATCTGCCTCGCATGATCGGCGAGCGGAAGGCCGGCGTCTGTCGGCTTGAAGCGTCGCGTCGTGCGTTCGATGAGGCTCACCCCTGTCAGAGCCTCGAGCTCCGCGAGGGAGCGGCTGACGGCGGGCGGTGATCGGCGCAGCGCGCGTGCGGCCGCGGCGAGGCTGCCTTCCTCGACCATGGCCACAAAGGCCCGCAATAGCGACAGCTGGCCCACGATATTCATCCGAATTATGGAATTATGACTTGTGAATTATCACTATAGTTCCATCAATCGGTCGGGTCTACAGTCTGTCGCACGGTCAAGACTGCCCTGAGGATGCTTTTGTGAAGTCATCAATCGACAGCGTCGCAGCGCTCACCGACTTCGGTCGCGAGCGGCTTTCCAAGAATTTCTTCATGCGCGAGATGCTCTATTCAGAGGTGGGAAACCTCCATGGCGTGCCCAATATCCCGGAGCAGCCGGAGTTGGCGTTGGAGGCCGGACGTCAGCTGGCGCAGCGGATTCTCGAACCCCTGCGAGAGGCATTCGGGCACATCGCTATTCGCAGCGCCTATAGGTCGCCCAGGCTGAACGCCTTTTGTCATGACTGTCATTAAGCATGGAATAAGGGGTCTGACTCAATCTCGCTGATGTTCTGGATTCAATTGGCGTTGTTTCCAGAGGAGAATCAGCGCCATGCGAGCCCAGTTCCGTCTCTCTGATCTTATCCCTAGCGAACTAAACGTTGATGAGGTGCGTGATGCCGGCGACGCGATTATCGTCGCCGCCTACGGTCGATCCCAAGATTGCACATGCCCCCACTGCGGAACCGCCTCCCGTCGTGTTCATAGTCGCTATTCTCGAATAATTGCCGATCTGCCGTGTGCGGGCCGAAGGATCGAACTGCACCTGACCGTCCGACGCTTCGTCTGTAGTGCCGCCCATTGCCGCCGAAAGATCTTCGCCGAGCGCTTCGGTGATGATGTGATCCGTCCCATGGCTCGCCGGACAGCCCGTCTGGACTGCCTCGTTCGGCATCTTGCTCTTGCACTGGGCGGTCGCCCGGCGGCGCGCTTTGCGGATCGTCTCGGATTGCCGGTTAGCAATGATACGCTTCTACGAACTGTTCGCCGATATGATCGCCCACCGTCGACGCCACCGACTGTAATCGGCATTGATGACTGGGCCTGGCGTCGAAATCATCGATATGGCACGATCATCTGCGATCTGGAACGGCGAAAGACGATCGCGTTGTTGCCCGACCGGGAACCCTCGACCGCAAAGGCCTGGCTGGTCGAGCAGCCGCAAATCGAAATCGTGGCAAGAGACCGCGGCGGCGCGTATGCGCGGGCCGCTGCGCAAGCCCTGCCACAGGCCGAACAGGTCGCCGACCGCTGGCATCTCATGGAAAACGCTAGCCACGCTTTTCTTGATGCCGTCCGCAAGTCGATGCGGCAGGTCCGCATTGCAGTCGGGACAGCAACCGTAAACCCTAAGCTTCTGACTGCCGCCGAGCGCTTGCAATATGACGGATATCTGCGACGTGAAGAGACAAACTCTGTCATTCGTGGACTCGTCGGCGAAGGCCTGTCCATCAAGGAAATCGTACGCAGAACCGGGCATAGCCGAAAGCTGGTTCGCAGCATTGTTCGTGGTCAAAGGACCGACATCTTCCGAGTCCGGCAAACTTCGCTCGAACCACACCTACCGTGGCTTGAAGCGCAATGGGACGCCGGATCACGAAACGGCGCTGAACTGTGGCGGCAGCTTCGACTGGCTGGTTTTGGCGGAGGTCTCCGCGTTGTCACTGAATGGGCAACACGACGAAGGCGGGCCGAAAAAGCCGAAAACGGGCTCGGCCACGCGCCGGCGGCACGCACCATCGTTCGCCTAATGACACTTGAACGCAACAACTTGACCAAGGCGCAGACGATGACGGTCGCTGCGATCGAGGAGCAACTACCAGACCTAGTCGAGGCCAGAGATGTTGTGGAAAGCTTCCACGAAATACTGCGGCGCAAGTCCAAAGATGATCTGGACACGTGGATCGACCGCGCAGCAGCAAGCTTGGTCGCCCCATTCGCGAACGGTATCATCCGCGACAGGGCAGCCGTCCAAAATGCGATAACCTCGCAGTGGTCTAACGGCCAGACAGAGGGACAGATCACCAAGCTAAAACTCATCAAGAGGCAAATGTATGGACGTGGGAAGCTCGATCTGCTGGAAGCACGTGTCATCGGAGCGACCTGATGTCAGCGAGATTGCGTCAGAGCCCCGTTTGGATGCCGATAACCCCTCAAATGGGGTCCTTATTCCATGCTTAATGACATCCTACGAAATGCAGCAAAGATGGTGCTTGGCAGAAGCGCGGGCAGGGCCTTCACCGCTGCCAGTTGCTCTACGCTGTTGCGCGCCACGGCATCATCAACCCCGTACAATAGAGATTCCGCACGATCAGCGGTGTCCGATCACTTTGACCAGCGCCTCCACATACTCATCGAACGCGCTTGCCCGCCCATCGTCCATCCTCTCCATGTCGCTCATCCATCGCTGTGAATCGGCAGCGTATCACACCACGCCATGGGCGAATCCCCGGACCAAGATTTCGTGACGCATTAAGACTATAAGCGTGAAGGTTTTTGGTAGGCCGCCCGCAACTGATTGTCATGCTGCTTCACGCGTTTCCGTTTTATGCACAAGCGGTAGACGAGTCGGTCGACTTATCCAAATTGTCCACCGGACTATTGACAAGCCGGGTTATGCTTTCCATGCTCGACGGACACAATTCGAACATAATTTATGAGGGAAAGAGGCGGTTATGACATTTGGAATATTTACCCGGCGCGGGATGATTGCAGCGTTTGCAGGGGCTGTGGCTCTAGGCGCCGGTATCGCGTTTGCACAGGCTCCTGCCTTTTTCCGCATCGGTACCGGCGGTACGGCCGGTACTTATTATCCCATCGGCGGCCTGATCGCGAACGCGATCTCCGGCGCGGGCGACAAGGGTGTGCCGGGCCTGGTGGCGACGGCGGTGTCCTCGAACGGTTCGGTGGCGAACATCAACGCGGTGCAGTCGGGCTCGCTGGAATCGGGGTTCACACAGTCGGACGTAGCCTATTGGGCCTATACGGGAACGGGACTCTATGACGGCAAGGGAAAGGTGGAAGACCTCCGGCTTCTTGCCACGCTCTATCCCGAAACCATCCATCTGGTCGCGCGCAAGGATTCCGGCATCAAGTCGGTTGCGGATCTCAAGGGCAAGCGTGTTTCGCTTGATGAGCCGGGTTCGGGCACGATCGTCGATGCGCGCATCGTTCTTGAAGCCTATGGCCTCAGCGAGAGCGACGTAAAGGCGGAACATCTCAAGCCCGGCCCTGCGGGTGAACGGCTGAAAGACGGCGCGCTCGACGCCTATTTCTTCGTTGGCGGCTATCCGACCGGGGCGATTTCCGAACTTGCCACCTCCAACGGTATCGCTCTGGTTCCGATCAGCGGCCCGGAAGCCGACAAGATTCTGGAGAAGTATTCATTCTTCACGAAGGATACCGTCCCTGCCGACACCTATAAGGACGTCGGCGAAACCCAGACGCTTGCTGTCGCTGCGCAATGGGTGACAAGCGCCAAGCAGCCGGATGAACTCGTCTACAACATCACCAAGGTGCTGTTCAATGAAGCCAGTCAGAAGGCGCTCGATGCCGGCCATGCCAAGGGCAAGCTGATCAAGCTCGATACGGCCACGGCCAGCCAGGGCATTCCGCTGCATCCGGGAGCGGAACGCTTTTATGAGGAAGCAGGTGTCCTGAAATAATTCCAGGAAACTTCCTACCGTTTTCATGAAAGAATCGAAGCATGTGGGACGGCAACTCAGAGATTGAGCGGCCGTCTCCCAATTTCTTATTTGGCCCAGTCGGAACGGGCGACATGGAGTTGAACCGACATGTCTGAGGACCAGAACGTAAAACTCGCGCCGATGGAACTGGACGAGGCCAAGGCGCGCGAACTTGAAGAGCAGTTCGATACCGAAATTCGTTTCCGCCCGCTGGCTCCGCTCGCTGCCCGCATCGTTGGCGGCCTTCTGATCGTCCTGTCGCTTTTTCATTACTACACGGCCGGCTTCGGTATCCTGTCGGAAATGGTGCACCGCGGCATCCATCTCTCGTTCGTGCTCGGCCTCGTGTTTCTCGTCTTTCCTTTCTCCCGCACGGGTTATGACAAGCCGGCGGTTTCCTCGCTGCTGCGGCCACTCGGCATATCGATCATCGACTGGGCGCTGGCGATTGTCGCGGTCGTGGCTGTTCTCCATGTGCCATTGATCCCGCTTGACGATCTGGCTTTCCGCGTCGGCAATCCGACGACCACCGATGTGGTGCTCGGGGGCCTCCTGATTCTTATTCTTCTGGAAGCGACGCGCCGATCGGTGGGTTGGCCCCTGCCGATTATTTCTATCCTGTTCATGCTTTACGCACTTTACGGACCGTCCATGCCGGGTATTCTTGTTCATCCCGGCGCCACGGTCAGCCAGTTGGTCAATCATCTCTATCTGACCACACAGGGCATTTACGGCATCGCGCTCGGCGTTGTCGCAACCTATGTCTTCCATTTCGTGCTGTTCGGCGTTTTCGCCACGCGCATCGGCCTTGGCCAGTTGTTCCTCGACTGTGCAGCCTGGGTGGCAGGGCGTTTTGCGGGCGGTCCCGCGAAAGTGTCGATTTTCGGCTCCGCGCTGTTCGGCATGATTTCCGGTTCCTCGGTCGCCAACACAGTCACTGTCGGATCGCTGACCATCCCGGCCATGATCCGGCTCGGCTACAAGCGCCATTTCGCGGCCGCCGTGGAATCCGCATCCTCGACCGGCGGTCAGATCACGCCGCCCATCATGGGCGCTGCCGCCTTCCTTATGATAGAATTCCTCAATCTGCCATATACGACGATCATTCTGGCCGCCATTGTTCCGGCCTTCATGCATTTCTTCGGCGTTTTGATGCAGGTGCATTTCGAGGCCAAGCGCAACGGTCTGCGTGGCATGACCCGCGAGGAACTGCCCGATCTGAAGGAAGCGTTCAAGCGCGACTGGCCGACCGTCATTCCGCTGATCGTGCTAATCGGTGTGCTTCTGTCCGGCTATACGCCCTATCTCGCGGCCTTCTGGGGCATCACGCTGTGCATCGCGGTAGGGTTACTCAATCCGCGCAAGCGTATGACCGTCGGCGAAATCTTCGATGGTCTGCGCGATGGTGCGAAATATGCGCTTGCCGTCGGCGCGGCTGCCGCCACGGTCGGCATCATCGTTGGCGTGGTGACGCTGACCGGCGTGGGCTTCAAGATCTCCTATATCGTCACGTCCACCGCAGGGCAGCTTGCAGCCTTCTTCGGTACCGTTCTGCCGGCAAGCTGGTTCGGTCCGCAGACGCTCACCCTTCTGTTCACGCTCATCATGACCGGCGTCGTCTGCATCCTGATGGGCTGTGGCATCCCGACGACGGCCAATTACATCATCATGGCCACCATCGCCGCTCCGGCCCTCGGCCTTCTGGGCGTCGAGCCGATCGTCGCGCATTTCTTCGTCTTCTATTACGGCGTTCTGGCAGACATCACGCCGCCCGTAGCGCTGGCGGCTTATGCGGCGGCGGGCATGGCGGGTGCGGACCCGTTCAAGACGGGCAACACCGCATTCCGCCTCGGACTGGGCAAGGTGCTGGTGCCGTTCGTCTTCGTCTTTTCGCCGTCTTTGCTGCTGGTGACGTCGGGATTCAACTGGCCGGATTTCTTGCTGGCATTTCTCGGCTGCGCCATCGGCATCACCGCACTGGGAGCTGCACTTTCCGGTTTCTTCCTCGTGCGGACCAAAGCGTGGGAAAATGTGCTGATGATCATCGGCGCGATGCTTCTGGTCGCACCGGAGATTTACTCGTCGGCCGTAGGTCTGCTGCTGTTGGTACCCGTTCTGATCCGCCATCTTGCAGCGCGGAAAGAGCCTGCAGCAATTTAAGGCGAGCGTGAATTCGGCAGCAGCTTTGTCGGAGGCCGCTATCTCTGTTTGTTCAGGCAGTCGGCGCGAGCCGACGTGTCTGTTTCGAAAGACTGGCTTCTCGCGCAGGCGACGATGACAGGATATATGACGCAGATATCGCGCAATGCATGCCCGCGTGGCTCATTGAAAAGCGCGCCGTCCGATAAGCCGGAATGGTGTGATGGCGGAAGTCAGGCTCATGACGGAGGGTTCTGTCGCGAATTTTTCACTTCTGCTGCGTTATTGTCGCTTCGGTGCGCATAATTGGGCGAGGTGACTGGGTATGGCGATCGATTTCAAAGGGTCTCATTTCCCCAAAAATGTCATC
>NZ_JBQQAM010000026.1:0-22130 GCF_052246815.1 Brucella sp. RRSP16 | reverse complement strand
GCCGTCGAACCAGTCCTGACGACCTTTCAGGAGGTTAGGACGGTCCTGCTCCAGTGCATGTGCGGTCTTTTTTTGAAAGTCCAGCCGCGCTTTCGCAGCCAGACGTCAAGCGCGCTGCGGCCGATCGATATGGTTCTGTCCTCACGCAATCGCAGAACCATCTCGTTGAGCGTGATATCCTTTTCCTCTTCGATCATGCCGATGATGAAGTCCTCGTGAGCATCGAGGCGTGAGCCACCGCGTCGGCACTTCTTCGCAGGCGTCAACTGACCCACCCGTGCGCTGGCGATCCAGGCCGCCGCTGATCGCGCCGACATGCCATCGCGTGACGCAGCCAGAACGCGGCTACGCAGATCATCACTGAAAGCTCGGGTCATATTGCCTCCGACCAAATCAACAGTCGGGGCGATGGAATCAGATCGGCAGCCAAGGGAATCCTCAACCCGATTTCGCCATTGTGTTTTCCTTGATTTATGAGATGATTTTCGAGGCGTGATAGCAATGAACGGGAAACGTCGGATCGCGCAGCCCCGGATGTGACACCCCTCCGTCCGGGGTTTCCTTATTACAAACCGCTATATTCTACATTGTTGCAAGGTTTCCTTGTCATTAACACTTGCGCGCGCGTTTCTCTTCCGCTCTCCGGTGTTCCTTTCAGGAAGCATCCGAGCTCCCGGACGGCCTCGAAATACAGAGTTCCGCGGGTGATTTGCGCAAAAAGTTGGAGCTTATTACCATCGGTTCGACCGTCAATTCCAGCGCCGTGCACTAGCGGGGCGAGCATCTGTCATCGATGCCGATACAATTGAAATTCATGGTCAGCGCATCCGAATATGGGGCGTCGACGCTCCTGAGGGTGGACAGACGTGCCAAGATACATCCGGTAACGAATATCGATGCGGCCAGATCGGCGCGATGAAGCTGGCAAGTTATCTCAATGATGCTCAGCCCATCGTATGTGCTCAACGCGATACTGATCAATACGGAAGAATCGTAGCGACCTGCGAGAATATTTACGGTCAGGACCTGGCAAGATGGCTTGTTCGTAACGGTCACGCGCTTGATTGGCCCCAGTTCTCGAAAGGTGCCTATGCCGACGTTCAGAAGGATGCACAAAGCCGTAAGGCAGGCATTTGGCAGGGGAGTTTCATGGAACCGTGGGAATGGCGGAAAACAAGCAAAGGGGCGATGTAATGAGGCACTGGTTTTCATCTATTCCTATCGCTTTGGCCATCGCATCCGCCGTGTCGCGGGTGCGTTACGGATGTAGCACGACGGCCACTCCCATGACCGCTTTCCCAACTCCGCTCTCAGAACCGATGGGGCAGGAAACCAGCCTTTTTGAGTGTGGCGCCCGACTGAAGCAAGGGGCGGTTCGCTATTCCTCAGGTAGAATTATAGAACTACCTGAAACATCGTCTTCAAACGATCCCCCACGCCCGAAACCGCCCCCTGCCGGTCAGCTCGCGGAGGTTCAGCTCTTCGACGAGGCGAAGGGCAGCGCGCGGCGTGATGTTGAGTTCCGCGGCGATCATGCCGGCCGAAACCAGCGGCCTCGCCAGCACCAGCTCGATCAGGCCCGGGAGTTTGGACGAAGCCCGCCTGCCAGTAAGCCGCCGTTCCAGCATTTGCCGCGCCAGCAATAACCGGTCATGCTCTTTAAAACCGAGTTCGATGCTGGCCATCAGTCCGTCGAGACTGGCCATAAGCCGGATTTCAAAATTGCGATGACGCCGCCGTTCAACGCGGATGGTCTTCAGTCCCGCATTGAAGGCCACCAGATGCGCGTTGGTGGTCAGCCCTTCGCGCCGGAGCAGGGATGCCGCCAGCAAACGACCCAGCCACGGCGCCCGCTGCAAGACCGCCAGTTCATTCCAGGCATCAAGCGCCAGGACGGCTTGCAACACCGGCGGCTGATCACGGATCGACCGCAACACGGCTCGCCATTCCTCGAGCCGCTCCTCTTCATCCCAGTCGGGATCGCGGATCAGCGGGTCAGTCTCCGGCTTCGGCCACCGCTGCGGCTGTTTCGCTTTGGCCAGAACGTCTTCGGACCGTGCCAGCACCGCGTCGATCGCGCCGAGATCGATGCCAGGCAGGTCGAGCCCGTTATCCCCACGATTTTTCTTCCCGTCCCGGTCCTGCCAGTCGACCGCCGCATCGGACACCGCCATGCTTTCGCTCTCCACGAGGATGCCACTACCAGGCGATGCAGCAGGCCACGCCTGCCCGCCAATCCGAAGACTACGCAAGCCGTTCGCACTCAGCGCCCAATCCGGTGCCTGCACTGCAATGCGCCGCCTTGTCTGCAACACGTCGCGGGCAATGGTCAGCGCGTGACTCGGCGAGCGGATATCACGCGCTGCCTCATGCAGCACCAGATCTTCCATTTCGACCAACTCGCCATCGAGCCACAGCGAGGCGCAGGCATCGGCACAATGCAACCGTTCGATCAGCCCCGCGCCGACCGGCGAAGAAGCAAGACGCTCATCGAGACGCGCCAGGGCTTCACTGGCACGGGCCAAGGGCGACAGCAAGGTCTTCAGGGGCAGTTGGTCAAAATGGTAACGCATTGAAAACATGGTAAACAATTTCTATAACGGACACTAGTCGTTATTTAATGTCTGGTACTGATGATGCTGTTGGGTTGGGCATCTCACCATCGATAATTATACGGTATCGATGGTGATTGATTTCTGGGCGCAAATCGGCAAAAGTCGGGCAACGGCGCGCGAAAGCAGCGCCTCTTGACCGATGACGGAGGCTTCCTTGGCCCAATTGCCCGATCCCGCCAGTGAGCGCCGTGCGCTGCAGCTCGATGCGATCGCCGCCGTGCTGCCGATGAACCGGCGCGACATGCTGGCCGGCATTTTGACGGATCAGGATGTCGAGACACTCCGCCATCTGGTCAATGAAGGCATGGGCGAGAATACGCTGCGTGCGCTGACCTCGGATCTGGCCTATCTCGAAGCCTGGTCGCTGGCCGCAACCGGCAGCCCCCTCGCCTTCCCGGCACCCGAAGCCCTGCTCCTGAAATTCATCGCCCATCATCTGTGGCGACACCAGCAACGCGAGATCGATCCCGATCACGGCATGCCGGCAAGCGTGGAGGAGGAATTGCGCAGCCAGGGCTTTTTGCGCGTGTCGGGCCCGCATGCACCGGCAACCGTGCGGCGGCGTCTGTCCAACTGGTCGACATTGACCCGCTGGCGCGGGCTGGAAGGATCGTTTTCGGCACCGTCCGTCAAATCCGCTCTGCGTCTTGCCGTACGTGCCACCAATCGTCCGCGCAGCCGCAAGAGTGCGCAGGCCATTACCGGCGACATCATGACGAAACTTCTGGGAACCTGTGTTGGCGACGATTTGCGCACGCTGCGCGATCGGGCCATCCTGATGGTCGCTTTTGCCTCTGGCGGCCGCAGGCGCAGCGAAGTCGCACGGCTCTCAATGGAACAGCTCACTCTGGAAGAGCCTGTCATCGACAAGGATGGCAGCCCCCTCCCCTCTTTGTCGATCCGCCTCGGGCGCACCAAGACAGCCAGTGCCGAGCAAGACGAGGTCGTCTATCTGACCGGTCGCCCCGTCGACGCGCTCCATGCATGGATTGCAGCGGCGAAGATCGAAAGCGGCAGCCTGTTTCGCGCCGTTGATCGATGGAACAATGTCGGACGCCATGCCATTGATGCCCAAACGGTCAATGCAATCGTCAAAGCACGGGCCGCGAGCGCCGGTCTCGATCCAAAGGCGTTTTCGGCGCACGGCCTGCGTTCCGGCTATCTGACTGAAGCGGCCAATCGTGGCATTCCGCTCCCGGAAGCCATGGAACAATCGCGCCATCGCTCCGTGCAGCAGGCGTCCGACTATTACAACAATGCCAAGCGACGTAGCGGGCGCGCATCGAGGCTGCTATGATACTATTCACGGAGGGACCTCCAACTCTTCGACCGCACTAAGCATGAACTGGATCGCGCTTACTTATAAACTGCCACATGCAGCTTGTTAACAGCGGTCGTTCATCGTGATGACCGCTCGAGAACGTGCCTGATCAGCTACGCTGGCTTGAAAACAACAGCGTGGGGTTTAGTTCTTCAGTGCCGATATATGGATTGGCATGGATCGCAAGAATCCACAGGCTGATCGAAGCCGTTGCCGAATAAAGTAGCAAGGCATGCCTCCCAGCCCGCACCCGATCCGCATGGGTCGAGGCAATAGTGGCGATAGTCAGGAATGTCAGCGCCAGTACAAGATACCATTTATATTGGTCGATGGACGTATTAGCGATAGCGATGCGATCATTGCGCGCATTCTGAAGCTCGTTAAAATCATGAATGAGCTGGGATACGATCGGAGAGGGCGTACCGTCGCTGGCCACCGTCTGGACAACGGAACGAATGGCAAGAAGCGACTTCTCCACCTTGGGCGAAGGCACGATATTGTCGTCGGCTCCCCATTCATCTGACACCACCAGATTCCGATAGGTTTCCACTGCGTTCTTAAGTCTCTCATTGTTCAGGACCGTGGGATGAGCAGTCCCCAACATTCGAAATATCGCAGACCGTTCGTTGCTGGTCGCGAGATCCGATCGAGAATTGAGTGTCCATGCATCTGCCGCGACGAAGCCGAGAGACAAAGCCCATGCGGTGGATATCGTGCCGACAAAGGCACCAATGGGCACCGAAGTCGGATCTTTCAACGCCCGCAGGCCCCGTAGCTTCAGAAGGATCCAGCCGCAGGCATATAAAAGCGCCCCGAAAAAGCAAAATGCCAAGAATGATACGTAAATCGACATCCCCAGTAATGTTGCCATGAACGCCCCCCAAAAAAATACGTTGGCGCAACTCATTATATAGAGGGCGTAAATAAACCGTGTTCTCTAGAAGGGAATTGGATATAGGTCCTCTGGTTTATCGCGGCGTTTATTCGAAGTT
The DNA here is from genome assembly GCF_052246815.1 of Brucella sp. RRSP16. Classification (NCBI taxonomy): domain Bacteria; kingdom Pseudomonadati; phylum Pseudomonadota; class Alphaproteobacteria; order Hyphomicrobiales; family Brucellaceae; genus Brucella; species Brucella sp. RRSP16. Next base: position 17,202 of record NZ_JBQQAM010000026.1, on the reverse strand, counting down.
ACACAGAATGTGACGACCGATCTGAATGAAATAGATCAATGTTTTAAAATCTCTTTTCAGCACAAGTCTTCTCCGAAAACCGTTTTAGCCTTTTCGGGGAGGCCTCTATGTAGAATTTTTGCAATTTCGGCTTTACTAATTGATTACGAAGAGCGGTGTATTGGACAATGGGGTATCATCGATTCTATTCTTTTGGGTTGGGGCAAAGAATTGAGACTGGAAGCAGAAGTCGACAGCGTTGAAACACAACGCTCAAGTGAAAAAAGTTCGCTCCTTTCCCTTGCCATCATAATTGCGACAGCGTCAATTTTCGGGCTCACTTACAGCCTGACGGCTCCGCTGGTGGCGCATATGCTTATCAAAAGCGGGCTGACGGAAACGCTTGTCGGTGCCAATGCCGCCATGCATGCGCTCGGCGTCCTGTGCATAGCCCCCTTCCTTTCGGGACTGGCTATCCGCTACAAGCCCAAATATCTCATCATGGCCGCGCTACTTTCATCAGCGTTGCTTCTGATCCTGTTTCCAATGGTGCCTAGTTTCTGGTTCTGGTTTCCGTTGCGTTTCCTGCTGGGAATTTCTGCCGAAATTCTGTTCGTATTGACGGAAACCTGGGCCAGCGAGCTGAGCGACAATAAAAATCGCGGACGCATCATGGCGACCTATACGGCGTCGCTCTCGCTGGGTTTTGCCGGCGGCCCGCTGATCCTGTCGTTTACGGGGTTTGAAGGGCTGGTGCCATTTGCAATCGGGGCGGTCGTCGCCCTCCTCGCCTTTGTCATCATGAGTCTGCCGGGACTTCGACAGATTGAAATGGCCCAGCAAAAACACTCAAATTTCTTGCGTATGATGCGACTGTCGCCCATTGCCATGGGAACAACGGCAATCAATTCGGCAGTTGAAACAGCCGGACTGTCTTTCCTTGCCATTTATGCCATGCGGCTCGGCTGGAACGAAACCGAAGGTGCACAACTGATCACGGTTCTCATGGTCGGTGCCATTGCGCTGCAGCTTCCCATTGGCTGGCTATCAGACAAGATGAACCGGGTTACATTGATGATCGCCCTAACGGCGGTTTCCGCAATAACGGCATTTCTCTGGCCCCTGCTTCTATCGGTGAGCTGGCTGGCCTACCCGGCATTGTTCATCTGGGGCGGAATTTTCGTTGGCATTTATACGACAATGCTCGCGATAATCGGCTCGCAGTTCCGTGGGGCGGACCTTATCAGCGTCTATGCGGCGATGGGGCTGTTCTGGGGCGGTGGCGCCTTGGTGGGACCGATGCTGGCAGGCGGTTTTCTGGACGTGATGCAGCACGGCCTACCGACCTTTGTGGGAATGGTCTGCGTCGTTTTCATGGTGTTCGCCCTGATCGTAAAGCGCACGCTTAAACCCAGTGGAGACCCCCAGGCATGATACGCATCGTTCTTATTCTCCTTGGTCGCGAAATTATCCAGCGGCACTGGAAAATACTGCTCATTACCGGCGGCGTCTGGCTTCTCCTCGGCACATTCATCGCTATAGATGCGCTGGACGGAAAGACGATCATTCCGTCGCGCTTTTTTGGCTATTTCCTGCTGCCTGAGGTGGCTGTCGGCCTCCTGGCTGCCGCGTTCAGTCAGGGAACGGCGAGACGAATGCGTGTCGTGCAGGGTATCGCGTTGTTCGCGGTCGCCTTGCTGATCCTCAGCGCCACCCCCGCCAGCCACTTCACGCTTGCGATGGTGCTGGGGTTCTGCTTCCTTGTGGATGGCAGTGTGCGCATTGGTAGTGCATGGGTTGTCCGCTATCCCCGCTGGCGGCTGGGGTTGATGGGCGGCATTGCGGAAGTTTGCATCGCCATTGCAACGCTTCAGCCATGGCCAACATGGTACGCCGGAACAGTTGCCTTCAATGTCGGCGCCGTCATGATCCTTACCAGCCTTGGCATATTGAACATTGCGACACGGGTGCGACGGCTGGAAGAAGGCGCATCGATCAGCAGTATCTTCAACAGAAATCCTTTATGGAACAAGCCGGATTCCAGCTCCCTCGCCCATTCTGCCAATCGCAGCGAGCTGATCGTCCATGTCTGGACTCCCACAGGTCAGGTCATGACCCCGCTTCATCAAAGGGCCATCAATCGATATATCGCAGCCGTCGATACAAACGGCGTCATTTCCACAGGCCATGCGGCTCTGGAAATGGCCCCACACGTCTATATCAGCCATTATCCGGCAGTCGAGATCGACCGATCGCCGGACGAATTCACCCGGACATTACGCGCCACCGCAGACAACAATGTGCCCGGACGTTTCCTTCCAAACTATCAGGAAGAATCCGCCGAATGGTGCCAATCGACGGTGCAGGTGGTGATCAAGAATATCGACGCATCGCGATTGAATGCATTCTGGCAACATTACAGCGCAGACAACACCTATAATCTCACAAACCGCAATTGCTCAAGTGCAGTCGCTGATGCTCTGGATGCAGCGCTGGAAGGTGTTTATCGTGACCACAACTGGCCAATAATGACAGCGTTGCGCGCGATCATTTATCCTGAGCTATGGGCAGCGGGACTGATGCGCAAACGCGCAGAATCCATGGCGTGGACGCCCGGTCTGGTGCTGGATTATGCGCGCGCATTGTCGGCTCTGGTCGATCCGCCAAAATCGTTCTTGACGTTTCCCAAACTTCGCCTGCTAAAAAAATACGCAAACACGAAGCAAAACATAAGCTAGCGCACGTCTCGCATATATCCGGCCTGGCTAAGTACCGGCACGCTGCCGGATGACCGTAGAAAACTGTTCGCGCTCCATCGAGCGAACCGGCGTCAGCACGGCGCGCTGCTGGATTTCACTGAACGGCAGTTCGCTGTTCATGAGCAGCTCATTGTCATAGAGAAACTCCGGCAGATAGCCGGAGAACAAAATCCTGTAATCAAATGGAAAATCCGGCTCCAGCAGGCGGACAAGGTCGAAAACCACCGTCGTGCAATTGGACGTCAGAGTGTTGTAAAAGACCGGATTTTCGGCGAGATCGTTGGCTCTTCCGATATATTTGAGCAACATCGCCCGCATAAGCTCCGGATCAACATCGACCGGATATCGATAAACACGTTCGTCGCGGACGTTGGTTCGCAAATAAATGATGTCGCGCTCTTCCGCCGCTATCATCGCGAGTTCGAAGTTTCTAAAAAAACCACCCAACGACGAAAATTCCTGGCCTTTTTTCTTGCGGATTTCGGCAGAAAACACCAGATGGCGACCATCTACAAAACCGAATGAAATCAACGTATGTGCGATCGCGGGATGCGTCCAGTATGACAGAACCACATCGACCGAGTTGAGTTCGCTCAACCTGTAGGTCTCGGATTTCCATCTGGGCACAAATATCCGATTGTCATTCCATGCGAAGTCACGAATGTTGTGAAATGTCACCTCGTCGTCCTGAACATCCGCTGTCACTGTGTGCTCAACATCTGCCGCCCAGTCGCGAGTGAGCGAGGGCTTCATCGACAACCACCAGGCCAAAAAAATGGAACCGAAGCAGATGAATGCAACGTTACATAAACCTATCAACTGACTGCTCGAACGCGATGAAAACAGGACCGAGATATAAGTCACAAGGACAAGTGCGGTCACGGCCATGACACAGATCTTGATCGTCTGACCTACCTGAAAATGAAACCAGAGCGCCATTGCCGCCCAGAATGCAAGCATCGTGCATAGCGATGTCCAGGCAAGCATAAAAAGCAGTTTAATCATGGTAAGATTCTATGGCTTCGGATCGGCTGTCATGAACGGAAATATTGCGAACAAACGGCTAGTGCTGGCGGTACGGATGCCCTGACACCAGTGTTTCAGATGATAATAGGTCTTGTTGCGGCAAGTTCGGGTTAACCCGTTTTCTGACCCCAGCATAGGACTGGACCTCGCGAATAGCGCTCTGGATGATGACGTTTCTTTCAAACGCAACGCGACCGGCGGCAATCACCTGATCTACCTGTTCTGTCGGAAGTGTAAAACGGGTTGGCACTTCATTGAAACGTGCTGCCATGCCGACAGGCAGATCCTGTATCGACAAGCGTTGTACATGAAACCGGACATCGCGACAGTCCCACCCTTTCAACGAGCCGCGATAGCGCATTACCGTGACGGCAGTCAGGCTGCATCGGTATGCAATGAGTTCCTCGCGCCATTGCGTTGTCGCCAGCTTGAGTGCATCGAACCCTTCCCTGACCGACGAGGAAATGGCAGTGTCAGTAACCGCGCCAAGAATTTCAGAAAGCCCTGGCCCTTGTAGCTCCCTCACCCATGGATATTCCATCTCACGGCCTGCATCCACGATGATGTAAAGAAACGTTTTCAGCTTCACAGCGTCCGCAGCCGACAATGGCCCATAGGGGGTCTGCGCCGACGCTCTGGCCATGGCAAATGGCGTTAGTCCAAGATTATCGGTCAGCGCACCATCAAGCAGTTTTATGAAATTCACATTGGTCGACCGGTAAGTGTGCAGAGCGTGTCCGTAAGCCTTCAGTCTATATGAAGCCTCGGGATCTTGCATGACCCGGCTTAGCCAATCGGGCTGGCGATATGCGCAGGCGCCATGATTAGATGCAACCGAAATGGGCTTGAAGACGACTGGAACCGCCGCGGACGCCGCGACCGCATCGGCGAGCCGCACGTCCTTCAGATTGCTGCACAGTGCTGCAAAGGTTTCTACGCTGAAGTGAAATGGAACCCGGTTATAAATATCCGATGCAGAGATCCAGATCGATGGCGCATTGGGCCAGTCAAACTTTGAATAGGTCGCACCATGGAAAATATTGTCATCGAGCCAACGGGCCAGCGAGGATCGATCATTTGCGCCACCATTCAGGACGCCAATGGCGACTGCTGGCGACAAAGCATTGGTGCGCACCCGTTCTTCAGCGTTCCTGACCAGAAACGTTTCACGGAAATCCCGATAATCATCGCGTCCTTTCATGCCAAAATAGGCCGCAAGAACCGCACCTCCAGACACCCCCGATATTATCCTGATATTATCGACCAGGCTTCGCTCATAGGGATATTCGTCCGCTATCGTATCGTCGAGCGCCCGCATAACTCCATAGCCAAAAGCGGCAGCCCGAGTGCCGCCGCCAGAAAGCGCCAGGCCAATTATCATTGCGCCATCATCCCCATGATCGGGCACGAAATGATTGTCGAATGCGAGTAATTGAGGCGCTGAACGATTGATTGGCCCGACATCGGATGCCATGCAGCCCGAAACAAGAAAACTGACAACAAGCCCGAATATCGAGAACAGAAACTGTCGATTCTGCATTATGCCCCCAACGCCAATCGAACGACAGTTAACACTGCCATTGAAGCAAAAGCAAATGGCAGATCAAGGAACGTATCTCCCGCCACGATCTAAGGATTTAATGTATCGTCGAGTTCACATTTTCTCCAATCGGTCGCACCTATTTTAGGAAAACAGTTCTTTTGGAGCCCTTCTCACAGCACTGTTGTCCGCAAGGGACGCCAAGTGTTCTTACCTTTCATTTTTTCGCCAAGGACGAGCTATCATACTACGGATTGCTCGGTATCTACCGAGGCTCTCGGCTTATCTCTTTTCGCCGCCTACCGCGATCATTCCAGCTTATCTATCCCTCTCCCTGTTTATAGATTTGGACCTTTTAACTTAGGTAGGCCGCTGGCGCGCAACGGTTGTTTTGATGAGGGTTTCCTCGTTTACCGATTAAAATCGCTTCTGATGGCGGTTAAATCGCATAGTAAAACTCGCTTGCAACTGACCATTTTCTCATGCATTCCTTATTTGAACAAAGCCGCTTCAAGCGCGGGAGAAACAGCCGTGTCAAAACGTCAGGCCACCAGTGCGTTGCCCCGTCCCGCTCGCCTCATCGGTTACGCACGCGTCTCGACCGACGATCAGGTCCATGATGCACAGATGGACGAGTTGCAAGCCGCTGGCTGTGATCGCATCTTTCAGGAGCAGGGTTCCGGGGCTTCACGCGCCCGCCCGGTCCTGACCCGCCTGCTGTCGGAACTCGTTGCCGGTGACGTTCTCGTCGTGGTCCGGCTGGACCGCCTCGCCCGCTCGGTCAGTGACCTTCTGCAGGTTATCGAAGATCTCGAACAGCGCGGCATCCACTTTCGATCGATCCGTGACCCCATCGACACGTCGACGCCGCAGGGCATGTTTTCTCTGCAAGTGCTGGGCGCCGTTGCACAGCTCGAACGCGCACTGATCGCTGAACGGACCAGAGCAGGAATCAAAGCTGCAAAATCACGAGGCAAGCTTCCCGGCAATCCCGGCTTGAGAGAACGCAGACCAGAGGCAATTCGGGCAGTGTCGCAAGCGCGTGACAAGCGCTATCTCGATGAGCTGATCACTTCGGCGCAGACCTGGCTGCCTCTGGTGCAACAAATGCGCCCGGTCCACAGCTGGGAGAATATCGTACAGGTGCTCAATCGGCGCGGGCATGACTGGACGGTCGAGCGTCTGCGCCGCGCCGTGCATCGTCTCGTCCGCGAAAAAATCGCCGACAAGAAGCTTGTTGCCCGATCCCCTCGCCGCATACCGTCTGATCACTTGATGAAACTGGTCGCCGCAATTGCGATTGCCGATCCCGGATTGTCGCTTCGCGACATTGCCGCCCAGCTCGATCAGATGGGAGAGCGGCCGGCGCGTGGTGGACGCAAATGGCAGCCTTCCTCCGTTCGCCATCTTTTGGATGAAGCCCACCGTTTCGGTCTCATTCGCCGCTAAGAGCCTGACGGATCATTCGGCCGAGCGCCCTTTTTGCTGCCTTACCCCGTTTTGACGTCACCGAGTTCCAGTTCTCGTTGTGGACGATCTCCATCGCCAGCCGCTTGTATTCGCAATCAGAGCGAAGCTTGATCAACGGTGTCGCAATGGGTGCTGAACCGGCCACGCAGCCGAAAGAGCGCCAATGCGATTACCGGCGATATTCTGGGCAAGCTGCTGGCAACCTGTTCCGGCGAGGATCTAACCGCATTGCGGGATCGGGCTATCCTGATGGTAGCCTTTGCCTCGGGCGGGCGCAGACGCAGCGAAGTGGCCGGCCTGCGCGTAGAACAGCTGGTCAAACAGGCACCGGTCACCGATGAGAACGGCTTCCCCCTCCCCTCGCTCGGCATTCATCTCGGTCGCACCAAAACAAGCGGCGCCGATCACGATGAAACCGTCTATCTGACCGGCCGTCCCGTCGAAGCCCTCACCCGCTGGCTGGAAGCAACACGGATCGACAAGGGCAGTGTGTTTCGAAAAGTCGATCGCTGGGGCAACGTTTCCGCACGGGCGCTGGAACCGAGCGCCATCAACCGGATCGTCAAACAGCGGGCACAAATGGCTGGCCTTGATGCGGCTGAACTCTCAGCCCACGGCCTGCGCTCCGGCTATCTGACCGAAGCGGCCAATCGTGGCATTCCGCTCCCGGAAGCCATGGAACAATCGCGCCATCGCTCCGTGCAGCAGGCATCCGATTATTACAACAATGCCAAACGGCGCAGCGGACGGGCATCGCGATTGCTTTAAAGTGCAAACCCTCCATCCAACGATTAAGGGTGGCACGTGGAACGGGGACTTTTTACATTGGTCAGTAGAAGACGGGCGGACGACATGGCATTGTTGTGGCTATGACAGATGAACCCGATTTGCGCTTCAGCGGCTTCTCGCTTTGGATTGATGGACGCCAGTTCCCGGATGTGTCGGACTGCTGGGATGGAAACTGGCTGATGGTCCGCGCTCGCATGGAGGCGAACGGCGCACGTGTCGAATGTGAGGGCCCCGTTCTGATGACCGTGGATATCAAGGAGTTCCGCGATCAACTCACTGCAATGACGGCCTCGTTGACTGGCGAAGCCACACTCAAGGGCTTAGAACCCGAGATCAATGCTGTTCTGAAGATGCAGAAGCTAGGGCAAGTTGAAGCGGTGATCGAAATTACCGCTGATCCCGTCAATCAACATCATCGTTTCGTCCTGGAGGGCGATCAGTCCTACCTGCCCGGACTTATTCGTTCGTGCGACGCCATTCTCCGCAAGTTTCCTGTCATCGAGAAGAGAGGCGCCTGATCGAAAGGCAACCACACAACTTAGCTATTCCGAGCCAGAATAGCGCGTTTGGGGTGGGATTAAGCGCAACACGCTAGTTTTGCGGCGAACGGAGTAGACAGAACTCTTCGCCTCGGAAGCGAAGCGCAATATAGCTACATTGGTTCATATGATCGATCAAACAGGCTTGCTCTGGCAATGCCATTTCTTCCATCGTACAGCGCTCTTCCACACATCTTTGACTGTAAATCTGACCAGTGGGAACATGCGCGACGAAAAGCGAGGTCTTCGATCCCCTCGGATTGAGGGTTTCATATGCGGCTGTCAACCTCTCGAAAGCCGCACGATCCTGCCCCACGGGGTCAAGGTCGATCCCCATCTCGCCAACCTCGCCGACCATTTTCATGTAGCGCAGATGTCTTGATTCAGAACAAACAAGCCGATCGGCCTTCGCAGAGATCGAATACGTCAAGACAATGGCACTGACGATAATCACTACCTTCCGCATCTTTCCCTTTCGGTCTGTGTTTGATGGCCGTGCAAAGTTTTGGTTTTTGCTGTCACCCAAAATCTGCGACAACTCCGACCATCTTAACGTCAGCTTCAGGGAAAGTCATTCATGACGATATGGGGCCGCCATGAAGGTCGACAGCCGCCTGGAGTTTACGAGACTCAGATGTGCAAGGCTGCATTGAGCGCACTGCGCCCATCGCCAGCCAGCCAGGACGCAAAAGTCAGCAGGTCGGGGTTGATTTCGTGCATGAGCGTCAGATCGACCTGCTCGGCAAGCGGTCCGTCTTCCAGGCTCTTTGCCATATGCGCGAGATCAGCGTTTGCAGCGAGTACGTCGTCGGGAAACCGTTCATAGGTTATCGGACGACCGGCTGCTTCACTGAGGACGACCTCAAGCTCGCGCCCGGTGAGACGGTCGCTTGCGATCTTAAGCGTTGAGCCGCCAAAACGGGTCTTGTCGGCAAGCACAGCAGCAACGAACCTGCCGATGTCTTTCACGGCGGTTAACTGAATGGAATGGTCTAGCTGGATGAGGGAAACCAAATGGCCTTTGTCCAGACCGAAACCGGGACGCACAAGCATCTCCATGAAAATCATCGGCCGGATGATAGTGGCAGTCATGTCGAGTTGTCGAATATGAGCTTCGATACGAGGTTTGGCGTCAAAACGCGGGACGCCTGTCAGTTCATTCCCAACGCTGGCACCTGATGAATAAACAAAATGGTCGATACCGGTTTCAGCAGCGATATCCGCAATCGATATACCATGGCGAATTTCGTCCTCGGCGGCCAGGTTTGCTGGTAACACGCTGAAGACGCCATAGGCGCCTTTCATCGTCGAGCGGATAACATCGGTTTCTTCAAATGAGCCCTGCACAAGCTCGATGCCTGCATTCCGCAATTGCAGCGATGCCACTTTGCTGGAATCCTGAACGAGCGCGCGAACGGGCCATCCTGCCTTCAACAAGGCTTTGGCGACAGATCCTCCCTGTCTTCCGGTGGCGCCGAAAACGAGAATGGGGTGCTTGCTATTGGTCACTTGAAACCCTCGCGTTAAACAAGAGCCATCCATATATACAAATAGTGTTCAGCCGGAAGACGGCACATTTTTCAGCGTCAGGCACAAGGATTATACCTTTGAAAGAAGAGAGCGAAGCCGGCCCAGCGCGGGGATCAGAGAACAACAGGCAATTTGCGCCCATTCCGTCAAACGGGTTATGCAGCCTGCTAAGTGACAAATGGACTGTTCCGGTTCTTTGGCGTCTTTCACTCACTGTGGATCATCGACTACGTTTTTCAGAATTGAAGAAAGATGTCGGTGAAATCACCCAGCGCATGCTGACGCTCACGCTGCGCAATCTCGAGCGTGACGGCTTTGTTGTGCGTCACTATTTCCCTGAAGTGCCACCACGTGTTGAGTATGAACTGACGGATATCGGCCGCGGAGCCTTGCGTGCCTTGGAAGGTTTCAACTTCTGGGTCCACGACAATCTGGACGCCATCAAGGCGCATCAACGCGCTTACGATCAGACGAAGTTGTAAATCCAGATCCCCGAGCTGAGTTCAGAAGTTCCGAGAACGGTTCTGATTAGCAAAGCTTGGCTACGACCGCTTTTCGCACTTTCGATTGCGCCCCTGGACAGCGACTTGGTCGAAAGCCGACTTTGATGACCGTACAGGAGCGCGACGGGATTGGGCGCGAAGCAATCAGCCATTTCAGCATGACAACAAGCGAAGGCAGGCTATTCTTCAGTGCGTTGCCGCACCAACGAAAGGAACGAATATTATGGCCACGTTTATTCTGATAGCTGGAGGCTGGCAGGGCGGGTGGGTCTACCAGAAAGTAGCAGATATCCTTGTTGGGCACGGGCACAAAGTCCTGCCAATAACTCTTTCTGGACTCGGTGATGCACCTGCCCCATCGGCCAATCTTGAAACTCATGTAAGCGAGGTCGTTGATGTCGTGAAGTCGCATAGTGACGACTTGATCCTTGTGGGGCAATCCTACGGAGGAATGATCGTGAGCGGCGTAGCGGACGCCGTTCCGTCGCGCATCCGCTCACTGGTCTATGTTGACGCCTATGTCCCAGAAACCGGCGACTCGGTCTGGTCGCTGACAACGCCGCGTTTTCGAGACATGTTCATCGCAGGTGCAAAAGGTGATGGGCTGAATTGTGCCCCGCCTTCCAATCTGGACCCACGATGCCGCCCTCAACCGATTGCGACATTTCTCCAGTCAATCACTTTAACCGAACGCTGGCGTGACACACCTCGTAAGGTCTTCGTTGGCGCACATGGATGGGACGGAAGTCCATTCCTCGACCTCTTTCAACGATTGAGCCACGAAACCGAATGGTCAACCTATTCTCTCGATTGCGGCCACAACGTCGCTAAATTGGAGCCAGATGCATTGGCCCAGATACTTCTGACCCAGACTTGACCAACCAGATAACCATTTCAGTAGACGCCTCTCGATTTCTGCCATCACTGCCACCCGAATTCGACGACCGGCTTCTGTGGGCGGCTTTTCACAGCAGCCCAGCCTTCATTTGAAAAGCGGCAACCGATCGCCCCCTGACGTTCTTGACTATCCGTCAATGGATACAACTAGGGGCTCGCCTCTGCCGAAAAAGGCTTATCCCAAGAGCCAAATATCTGAGCCTCATGTTCTCAGCTGAGAACAGCTTCTCGTTATTGTTAAACCAAAGTCAGCGGACCCCGTGGCAACTCGGGAGATTCAAAACCATGAGTTTTTGGATTCAATGGCGTTAACTTTTCATTAACCTTAAAGTTGTTGACGACTCACATAGATACAGTCATTCTGACGCTCGATCCTGCAATTATCTTAGTTGAGCGATTTTAATGATCCAAAGCGCCAATGCCACTAATATGAAGCAAACCGCAGAAAAGTCGTTAACTCGGCTTATTGAAGCGGATGCCGATACGCTAAGCGCCCAGCTTCAACATCTTCGTGCTCGCGCATTTCCACCGACAGCACAGAAAGAATTGCGTAAATTCGCTCCGGGAGAGGCCGCAAAGCTAATTGGAATCAGCGATGTCTATCTTCGCACGCTAGTTAACGAAGGCGTTATCGGTGAGGCTGAAAAGAACGCAGCTGGTAGGCGCCTCTACTCACTAGAGCAAATCCACTCTATCCGGAATTACCTTAGCAAGAATAAAAAAAGTTATGATCAACGGCGTCGAGATGATGATCGGCTTCAGGTGATCGCCGTTACGAACTTTAAAGGCGGCTCGGGCAAAACCACTACGGCGGCACATCTGGCACAGTACTTTGCGCTTCGCGGTTATCGCGTCCTTGCGGCGGATCTTGATCCTCAAGCATCATTGTCTGCTTTATTCGGGATACAACCGGAGTTTGACCTAGAGCCTAATGAGACCCTTTACGGTGCAATTCGATATGATGAAGCTCAACGACCACTGAAAAGCATCATTAGAACTACATATTTCAGCGGCCTCGATATCGTACCGGGTAATCTCGAATTACAAGAGTTCGAACACGAAACCCCCCGAGCTTTGACTTCATCTTCGCGATCTAGTGACAAATTGTTTTTCACAAGAGTAGCCTCAGCGCTGAAAAGCATGGAAGACGACTATGACATCGTAGTTCTCGATTGCCCACCTTCGCTCGGCTACCTGACCCTGTCAGCACTCTGCGCGGCAACTTCTGTGCTTGTTACAATTCACCCTCAAATGCTGGATGTAGCATCTATGAGCCAGTTCTTGCACATGACCGCGGGCCTTTTTGACGTCGTTGAAAGGGCTGGGGGAAATGCTAACTATGATTGGTTTCGTTATGTGCTCACACGCTACGAACCAAACGACGGCTCCCAATCGCAAATCGCAGGTCTTCTCAAAGGACTGTTCGGGGATAGGGTCTTGACCAACTCCATGGTCAAATCCGCCGCGATATCAGACGCAGGAATTACCAAGCAGACCCTTTACGAAGTCGGCAGAGAAAACTTTCATCGGCAGACATATGATCGCGCGATCGAAGCTCTCGATGCAGTCAATCATGAACTCGAAGAACTCGTCAGAGATGCGTGGGGTAGAAAATGAATAAGCGCCGTGATGCTTTGCGAGATTTCTTAACGCCAATCACTTCCAACCATGAGTTCTCAGCTGAGAACACGCCCAAGCGACCGCAAATATCTTCGGGCGCTTTGCAAAGTATGAATGATGCGATCACCGGTCTTTCTAATGAAGCAGAGGAGCTCCGTAAGACACTAGCTGATGGCCAATCCATAGTCGAGCTCGATGCACATCTTATAGACGCGTCCTTTGTAAAGGACCGCCTTGATGATTATACAGGTTCCGATTTCGATGCTCTACTGACCAGCATCCAGGAGAACGGCCAAGCTGTCCCAGTGCTCGTACGACCGAACCCCGATCAGTCCGGTCGCTATCAACTTGCTTACGGGCATCGACGCGTTGCTGCACTCAAGCAACTTGGTCTAAAAGTCAAAACTTTTATTCGAGACCTGTCCGACGACGAGTTGATAATAGCGCAAGGCAACGAAAACCTTGAACGCAAAGATCTCACGTTTATTGAGAAAGCACTGTTTGCTCGACGTCTAGAAGACCGAGGGACTACCAGGGCTGTGATCATGGCCACCTTTGGCACTTCGTCCAGAGGCGTTTTATCCGAGATGATTGCTTTGGCTCGAAAGCTACCTGATGAGCTTATACAGGCCATTGGTGCGGCTCCTGGTATTGGGCGACCAAAATGGGATTCAATGGCTACCCTATTAGCCAATAAGCCTAACGCGCTCGAAACCGTTCTAACGTCTGATTCCTTTCTGAATCTAAACAGTACCGAACGCTTTGACGCAATCTTTGCGTCGCTCAAGCAGGCAAACAAGGTACTACCCAACCCTATAGCACACGGCTGGAGTTCGGATGACTCTCAGCTACGGGTAGTCGCCAAATCAAAGTCTAAAGTATACGCCGTCGAATTCTCGGAGTCCGAAGGGAAGGCGTTCGGTGAGTGGATTTCCGACAATATGAAACGCTTATACGACGAATATAAAGAAACCAAGCAACGCAATTAGGAGACTTTAGCAAAAGAAAAAGGCCCCCAAACGTCACCGTCGTGGAAGCCTCTCTCAAAGTTCTAGCAGACTGAGAATCGCATTTCCCCGAATCAGTGTCAAGAGTCATAGCGTCATTTTGGCGGGTGGTTTTCTTTTGCCTTTTGAAAGGTGAGAGGAAATGCAAGTTCTGGAGACTGTCACGTCCACAATCCGTGGACGAATGAGAATGTTTACCCAAAATTCTGAACTGAAGAGCAAGGAGGCGAGGGGGTTAAACCGGTGGGAGATCTATAAGCAGCTTTGCCTCGCCAAATCAGCGTTCGAACTCAATGATCGTTGTCTTGCCGTGCTCAGCTCGCTTTTGTCATTTCTCCCTGAAGATGAGATAAACGAGAAGAACGGTCTTGTCGTTTTTCCGTCCAATCGTCAGTTATCGCTCCGGGCCCATGGAATGCCGGAATCGACACTGCGCCGACATCTAGCGTCCCTGGTCGAAGCCGGCATCATCGCCCGCAAGGATAGCCCGACGCGTAAACGCTATGCTCATAAGGACAGGGAAGGGCGGGTCGACCTTGCTTTCGGCTTTTCCTTCGCGCCGTTGCTCGAACGCGCGTCTGAGATCACGGAGATTGCAGATAGAATTCTTGCTGACCAGAAAACCCTGAAACGTCTTCGAGATGAAGCTTCGGTTATGCGAAGAGACATCGCATCGATCTTTGTCGACGCGGCCAATGAAACCGGAAAGCTCTGTGAAAGGCTGGAACCGGTGTTTGTTCGCTTCCGCGAAATCGTTGACGCAATTCCTCGGCGCGCATCTCTTGCCCAACTCTCGGCAATCAAGGCCAATCTTGAAGCCATTCGCGATGAATTGAATATCACATTGAAAGCAAAGGGAACTGTTCCGGAAATGAGCGACAGCGTCGCCCAGTTTGAGCGACAGCATAATGAATCCCTGCCAGAATCCCTCTCTGAATCTCAAAACGTTAAAAAGATTGATTTGAAAGTGCCTTCTTCGGATAGCTCTGTTGCTGGGAACCTCGAAACAGAGGGTAGGGTCCAGGTTTCCCCTTCAATCTCTCTCGATCAGGTGCTTCGGACATGCCCGGATATTCGCGAATACAGTGCAAATGGGATTGCCTCATGGCGAGATCTCTATGATGCGTCACGAATAGTCTCCGGTTTCCTCGGGATCAGCCACTCAGCCTATCGGGAAGCGATAGTCTCCATGGGCGCGGAAACTGCTTCGACCGCCATTGCGTGGATCCTGCAGAAACTGGCCTCAATCAATTCGCCAGGTGGATATCTGCGATCTTTGACACAGAAGGCGAGGAGAGGGGCCTTTTCAATCAGCCAGCTGTTATTTTCAGGCATGAAAGCAAATGGAAATCTGGTTCCGGCCAAGTTATGAGCCTACGCCAAACCAATAGGCAAAGTAGAACGCAAGTGCAAAATGGTCTTGATGTATGCCTCCCATTGGCTTTTTCACCCTGTGAAGCTTATGTGAATAAGAGCAAGCGAATGTCGAAACCGTTGAAACCTGTTCTTTGTTTGTCAGTCCTTGGCGCTCTCATTACTGCCCCGGTTTCAGCCCAACAGCATCAGGAAACAATTATCTTGTCCGTCGCGTCGAACATTGTGCGGTGGGCCGATGTTTACAAGGTTCGGCCTGAACGCCGTGATGATCCTTATTATCACGTACGGGTAGTCGACCGGCAAAGAGACTGGAAAGTCTGGCAGTTCAAGGAACTTGTTTCCCATATGGCAGTAACACCCAAAGCACTGGCAGCAAGTCGTATCAGCAAAAAAGCGAGAACCTACAATTTCAAAGACGTGGAAATCCACAGCTCATATCGTCGTTGGCTGGATGAACCCGAGACCCGCTTCGAGGTTCCCGTTTGTAAAACCAACATTCTAAACTGTCATGAACAGTTGCCACAACGTTAAACAAGGATCCGTTCATGCCCAGGATAATCTACGCTGTAGTTCTATCAGCATGGTTTTGCGGAGCAGCTGCCGCTCAGGATGCTCCTGGCATCGCCTTTGAAAACAAACTGGCCGCGTGCGTGACGGTCACAGGAGAGAAACCTGTCGTCAATGCGAATGTCCTCTCAGTGAAAGCCCATTTTCAACTGCACAAGCCTATCGGTGACTGTGGATGCTTTTCGGCACGGGCAGCCTATTCGAGCAGTATCGATATGAATGGTGTGCCAGAATTTCTGCAGAAAGGCATTATTCCAATCAATAAGGATGCGGTGAAGACGCTCGTTCTTGCGAGCGAGGCAAGTTTGGTTGGCGTTCGAGAAATCAACGTCCAGTTGGCTTGAGCAAGACCCACATAGTCAACTTATGAGTTGCTATGATTAACCCAATATAGTTCTCTTTTGGCGGGTCCGGACGCACGACCAATGGAAGTACTGGTTCACCTTCGCTCTAATCTTCACCTTTCGTGAGTTGGCGCTTTTGCGCCAAACCGAACCTGTTGAAGGCAATTTCATTAGCGATAGCAAACAGGGCTACGCCCGCCTGGGCGGCTATATGCGCTCCTTCCCCCACACGAACGGCCATTTCGCATGACGTCGTATGGGCAATCACACGTGCCAATATATGGAGACCGAACAGGTTGACCTGATCGGCGCGTCGGAGCCAAGCGAGTTGCAGCAGGCGGCTCCATTATTCGAGGGACTGACACCAGCTTTTGCGGCACAGGCGGTGGACTTTCGGCCAAGTATAGCTCGGAAATCCATCCCGTTCGATTGGCGTAAGTGACGCTGAACCATCCGGAACGATAGTTCATAACCTGCACCCTTCTACCTCTATCGATAACCGTAACGACCCGTGCGGTTAATGACGGCTCGAATCTCATATTTACCTTGGCGGTCGAATATAGCCATTTTCCGATGAAAGGGTGCTGGTCAGCCGATGGCGGCGGTTGGTTTGTCAGTCGGTGAGTTGTCGCCTGCACGAAGCCTAAATGCTGCGGAGCCTGCTCGGTTGCCTGGACTGTAGTCTGTGTTTGAACTGCATCTGGTGGCGATACTGGGGCCGGTGTGTCATTCCCGAAAAGCTTCGTGAGAATGAACAGGACAACTGCCACAAATACCCAGTCCTTTGCCTTCGACAATTTTGGATCCCCAATCCCTCAAAAGATCAAAGCAAAATTTTAGGGAGATGTCGAGATAAAGCCTCGCTCTCCGCACTGTATCACGGTATGATACAAGCCGCAGGAGTAACTCATGGTTCGTTCCTACAAAGGACGCCAGAACCAAAGCCGTTGCAGGAGGCAAAACGCCAAAGGGGTTTCCGGCAGATTTGATAAGAACAACTGTTCGCAAACTTACCATGATCGATAGTGCTTTAGTTCTAGATGATCTTCACTCTCCTCCCGGTAACAGGCTGGAAGCTCTGAAGGGAGACAGTAAAGGGCAGGACTCGATCCGCTTCAATGATCAGTGGCGTATGGTAATCCCCCCACCAAATAACGGGCTTCAAAAGTAGAATTTTCTCGGGCTATATGATCGAGGAGATTTTAATGAAGACGAGCAGATTCAGCGAACCACAAATCCTTGCCATCCTTCGCCA
>NZ_JBQQAM010000025.1:0-22707 GCF_052246815.1 Brucella sp. RRSP16 | reverse complement strand
AGCTTAGCGGAAAGCGGAAATACAACCACACCGCCTCTGCAATAATCTCAGATGGATAACGATGGCGGCGGTAAAGCGAAGAACGAGGTTCGGTCATCACCCGTTATCGCAACTGATGTTTACACTTAGGTTAAGGTAACAGTGCCTACCAGACGAAAATATAATGACCATAGCCGCAAGAATTAACCTGTACATTGAAGTCCTCCTACGATCAAATACACCGGATAAAGGCCAGAACCGCAGGATGGTTCCGGGCCTTGTCAATGTATCCATGGAAACGACAACTTCCCTTCTGGCAAACGTTCGGGACGCTAACAGACCCTATATTTTTATTACTGTGCCAGCCTGACCGGAAAGGAGCGCTGCCGCATCTTCCAGCCGTCCTATCCCGGCTATGCGACCGGGATGAGAAGCAAAGGCGCAAGCCGCTTCGACTTTGGGGCCCATGGAACCAGAAGCAAACTTTTGCGTCGACAGTTCAATCGGCGTCGCCCTGCTGATCGGAAGCTGGTCCGGCGTTCCCCAACCGCTATAGACAGCGTCCACGTCTGTGAGCATCAGGAAAGCGTCGGCATTGAGTTCTTCTGCGAGAAGCCCTGCCGCCCGGTCCTTATCAATCACCGCTTCGATGCCTTCAATTTCCTCCTGCTCGTTACGAATAACCGGAATACCGCCACCGCCCGCGCAGATGACGACAACGCCAGCTTCAACCAGAAGTTGGATGACTTGGATCTGAGTGATACGTTGGGGACGCGGCGACGGCACCACGCGCCGCCATTTTCCCTCGCTCTCTTCGATGAGCACCCAGTCATGTTCCGCCCGGACACGATCGGCATCTGCCTTGTCGTAGACGGGACCGATGGGTTTTTCCGGATGGGAAAAGGCCGGGTCGTCACTATTCACCTCAATCTGGGTCAAGAGCGTGGCGAGCCGCATTTGCGTGGGCAAGGCATTGGTCAGTTCCTGCTCCACCAGATAGCCGATCATACCGACGCTTTCGGCCCCCAGAATATCGAGCGGATAAGCTGGGACATCCGTATAAGCGGAAGCCTGGAGCGCCAGAAGCCCGACTTGCGGACCGTTGCCATGTGCAACCACGATATCATGGTTACGCGCAAGCTTAGCCAGCGCCTTTGCGGCTTTCCGTACATTGGCGCGCTGAACTTCGGCGGTCATCGGCTCACCGCGTTTTAAAAGCGCATTACCTCCCAGAGCCACAACGATCCGCATATCAGCTTCCCAATGTTGCCACGAGTATTGCCTTGATTGTGTGCATGCGGTTTTCTGCTTGATCGAAGACAATGGAAGCGTTTGATTCGAAGACCGCCTCGCTCACCTCCATGCAGTCGATACCGAATTTCTCAAATATCTTCTCTCCGATCTCCGTCTCGCGATTATGGAAGGCTGGAAGACAATGCATGAATTTTACATGTGCATTGCCAGCCGCCGCCATGATCTCCGGCGTTACACGGTAGGGCGTCAGCAGTTCGATACGTTCTGCCCATACCGAATCCGGCTCGCCCATCGATACCCAGACATCCGTATAGATAAAATCACATCCCTTGACGGCGGCTACGGGGTCTTCGGTGAGTGTAATGCGCGCACCGGTCTGAAGCGCGATTTCCTGACAGCGGTCGATCAGTTCCTGTTCTGGCCAACAGGCTTTCGGTGCGGCAAGGCGCACATCCATGCCGATCTGTGCCGCTCCTGTCAGGAGTGAATTGCCCATATTGTTACCGGCATCGCCGAGGAAGGCGAAGGTGACTTGCGACAGGTGTTTGCGGGTATATTCGCGCATGGTAAGAAAGTCGGCGAGGATCTGGGTCGGATGAAATTCATCTGTCAGACCATTATAAACCGGCACACCCGACCATTTCGCCAGAATCTCCGCCTGTTCCTGCCCGAAGCCGCGATATTCGATAGCGTCGTAGACACGACCAAGCACGCGGGCTGTGTCTTTCATGGATTCCTTCTTACCTATCTGGGTACCGGTGGGCCCCAGATAGGTAACATGTGCACCCTGGTCATAGGCGGCGACCTCGAACCCGGTACGCGTGCGAGTGGAGTCTTTTTCAAAGATCAGCGCAATGTTCTTGCCTTTCAGCCTTTGATCTTCATAACCGCCATATTTGGCCTGTTTCAATGAGGCCGAGAGCTTTAGCAGGAACCGGATGTCATTCGGCGTGAAATCGAGCAACTTCAGGACGCTACGGCCCTTGATATTGACTGGCATTTTCGTCTCCTCAAACTGGATCGCGTATTAATGGACAGGTCATGCAGTGGCCGCCGCCTCGCCCGCGCCCGAGTTCTGCACCGGGCACGGTGATGACCTCGACGCCTGCCTTGCGCAATTGTGTATTGGTGTAGGTATTGCGGTCATAGGCAATGACCACACCCGGCTCCAGTGCAACGACATTGTTGCCGTCATCCCACTGCTCGCGCTCGGCGACGTAAGCATCACCACCCGTTTCAACAACTCGCAACTTCTTCAGTCCCAGCGCTTCAGCAACGACCTCGGTAAGCTTGCGTCCTTCCGCCCTGACGTCTATTTCATCTTTTGTCTTGCCCGGACGGATCGAATAGGGCTCGATCTTTTCTGCAACATCGGCAAAGAGCGTCACGAGATCACGATCGCAAAAGCTGAACACAGTATCCAGGTGCATGGATGAACGCTCTACAGGCAGCTTGCAGGCGATCACATGCTCAGCCCCCCCTTTCTGAAACAATGCGCGCGCCAGTTGCCCCACCGCCTGCGGCGTGCTCCTCTCACCCATACCGACAAGAACAATGCCGTTTCCAAGTGGCATGACATCTCCACCCTCCAATGTGGCAAGCCCATAATCCGTATCGGGATCACCCCACCAGACCGGGAAGCCCGCATCGCGGAAATCCGGATGGAAACGATAGATGGCCGTGATATTGACTGTTTCCAGCTTGCGTGCATTCCAACGCATCGGGTTGAGCGTGACGCCACCACCGATCCAGCAGGTTGTATCGCGAGTGAACAGATGATTGGGCAGAGGCGGCAGGACGAAATCCTCCGGACGCAATGTTGGCGCGAAAAGCCCACGTCCCTTGATTGGCAGTTCGGCTTTACTCAAGCCGCCCATCAGGATCAGCGACAAGGCATCGGCGTCAATCTCCATGAGGTGGGCTCGCAAATCGTCAGCCAGACCAACGCCTACGGTATTCTCGTTGACACGACGCTCCAGAAGCCAGCGCCGGGCCTCGGCATCCTGCATCGTCTCTGCCAGCATCTCTCGCAGAAAGACGACATCCACGCCACGATGTCGCATGGCGTCGACAAAGGTGAGATGTTCGACACGGGCCTGCTTGACCCAGATGACATCATCGAAAAGCAACTCATGACAGTTCGACGGCGTTAAGCGGGCAAGTGCCGAGCCCGGACGATGGACGAGGACACGGCGCAGTTTGCCAACTTCAGAATGAACACCATAAGTTAAGCTCATATTGCAATCTCCTTCAAGCAAGCAGAACAGCGGCGCTCAGGCACGCCATGATGATAATGGTCAGGATCAAAAGCAGCGGCCACATGAAGCGCAACCAGCGTTCATAGGGAACGCGACCGATGGCCAAGGCACCCATCACGACCGCAAAAGTCGGATTGATCAGGTTCACTATTCCGTTGGCCGACTGATACGCGGTGACTACAAACTGGCGACCAACACCGGCAAAATCTGCCACGGGAGCCATAATCGGCATGGAAAGGACCGCCAGACCAGACGAGGATGGCACGAAGAACGACATCAGCACCTGGAGCCAGTACATCACGTTGATGAAGGCGACCTTACCCAAACCGGAGACGGAAAGCTCCGCCCAGTGCAGGATGGTATCAGTGATCTTCCCTGCGTCCATGACCACGACGATGCCGCGCGCCAGACCAATGATCAGCGCCACGCCAAGCAGATCGCGTGCACCGTTGACGAAACTGTCGACAAAACTTGCCTCACCAGGTCGTGTGATAAAGCCAATCAGGATAGCCGAAGCGAGGAACAACCCGCTCATTTCCCCCATCCACCAGCCGCCTTTCAAAACACCCCAGATCATGACGACAAAGGTGAGACCAAAGACCGTTAGTACGATCTTGTGCAAAAGAGTAAAGTTAGCCTTTTCACCCTCATGCGCACTTAGAAAGTGTTTTTCGTTCGCCGCCTTCATGTCGTAGACGAGTGATTTCGTAGGATCTTGCCGCACCCGTTCAGCATAACGCATCACGTAGATTACGCAGGCCAGCCAGCTAAGCCCCAATATGATGCAGCGCAACACGAGGCCGTTAGTGAAAGGTACGCCCGCAGCATCCGAGGCAATGACCGTAGCGAATGCATTGACTGTCGAACCAAGAACGCCGACGCCTGCACCAAGCAAAATGACAGCGACCGCAGTTACTGCATCGAAACGCGCCGCTATCATGATTGGAAGCAAAAGCATATAGAAGGCAAGCGTTTCCTCTGCCATGCCATAGGTTGTACCGCCGAAGGCGAACAGTGCCATAAGCACAGGGATTAGCCATTTCTCTCGCCCCTTGAGCGCAACCATGGCGCTGCCAATGCCAGCATCAATCGCGCCAGTGGAGGTGACGACACCAATAAAACCACCAATAATGAGAACGAACACCGCCACATCAATGGCGTTGGCCTGATTGGTCGAAGGATTATAAAGCCCTCCGATCGGTGCCATGAATATATCTGTAATACCTTGCGGATTGGATTCAGCGACCTTGTAAGTCCCAGCAATAGGAACTTCCTTGTTCAAAGCCGCATTCATGGTTCGCTCGTACTGGCCAGCTGGAATGATCCAGGTCAGCGCCGCGACAATGACAATGAGGCCAAAAAGAATGGTGAATGCGGTAGGAAAACGAAATCGTTTTCCATCGCCGTCTTGTGCGATGTCACTCATGCATTAATCCCGCTCTCTTTCAATGCAACCGACCTGAGTTTATGGGTTGCAAGATAAGCCGCATTGATTTCAATCAAGAAGCATCAAGTATAGAAGAATATCACTCGGATAGTTCTGGTTCCAGATGCTGTCGAAGTCTTGTGTGAGGTGTTCGCCGAAGCGAAAAACCGGAGCCTGCCTCGAAAGTTATACCCCATCACATCAAAACCCGATATACTTCACTAGTCTGATCTTCTCATCTCTACCCCAAATGGATAGTGGGGTTTCGCACGATGTTAGTGATTAGATTTATGGAGCCATCCACCTTGAGAATAAGACACAATATTAACTCTTCAGGTCATCGAAATGAGTTCTGAAAAAACGAATGTTATAAGCCTTGACGCGTCGACTGTGGTCAGGAAAACACTATTCAATGAACTCTCTGGAGCGATCGCATTCTCGCAATGCAATGGTGTTGATAAAACCATTCCCCGGAACGTTACCATAGCTCGAGAGGGTGACAAAATCGGTCGGATTTACATGGTAAATGAGGGCTTATTAAGAGCTTTCAGAGTCTTGCCCGACGGTCGGCGGCAGATAACACACTTCATATTCCCAAGAGAACTAATAGGGATTATCGACGATGAACACTATCCATCGACAATTGAAACCATCGTAACAAGCAATATTACCTCCCTATCTAAAATTAAATTCCAGGAGTGTATCGTTAGAGATGAAAGAATTAAGCAATATTCGCACGCCGAGACAAAGGATTCGTTAAGGAAGGCGAACTTTATTCAACTCATACTGGGTCGGCTGGCACCAGTCGAAAAATTATCATGCTTTATCATTCTTCTCGCTCAACGGTCCCCCAACAGAGGCTTCGTTCATATTCCTATGCCAAGACAGGATATCGCCGACTTCTTAGGTTTGACTGTTGAAACCGTGAGTAGAAGTTTCACGAGACTGCGCAATCTTGGCCTCATCACCTCGCGGGATCATAGCTGCATAGAGATACCCTCGCTATCTGCGCTACATCAGGTGGCAGGTGTGAATTTGTCTTGATCAGATAGTTTGGTTTGAAAACTTGGAAAAAGCTATTGCCTTTCAGGATTCCCAATGGGTTTGAAGTATAAACAGAATGTATCTTTTAATGAGGTGTCAAGGCCGATAAATTGTTTCATGGTTGCTTCCTGTTTGATGCTGGGCCTGGTGCCCAGTCGTAAGCCAGTATTTCATCTTATCGGGAAGCAACCACCTTTCCAATGAGAAGCAAAACAAACGCGCGATCACACTATGTAATCGGAAGACGGTCGATGTCGAAATCACTAATCCCGACCTTGTTCGATTGATTATTCAAAATGCTTCCCGGATTGTGCTTCAGCTCGCGCGAACATCGTTTTCTACCGCATTGCGAACAACTCTTGATGGAACCGTTTCGCGACCGGTAGGCCCTGCGCCTCAAAATCTCGGCGTAATGACTCTCCGAAACCTGCCGGACCGCAGAACCAGATACTGGCCTCACGCCAATCTGGTACGGCAGCCCGAATGCGATCGCCGGTCAAGAATCCGTCGCGCGAGTCTACCAGGATATGTAGCCGGATGCCGGCAGCCAGCGCATCGGCCTTCAGCTTATTGATAGCGTTCTCGTCGTAATCGGTCGTGGTGTGAAATAGATCGATCAGCTTGTGTGGCGCATCTGGATTTGTAATCCGCTCTTGCGCCAGATGTTTCATGCCGGCAATGAAGGGCGTGATGCCAATACCGCCACCGATCCAGATCTGGCGTAGTTGGCCGTTGTCAAAATCAAAACAGCCATATGGGCCCTCGAGTTTTACAACCTGCCCGACCTTTAACTTCTCGTACAGGCGGTCGGTGTGATCGCCCAGTTCCTTGGTGATGAAGGTGATATGTTTATCTTCTTTATTCCACGCGGAAGCTATCGTGTAAGGGTGTGCTCCTTCTGAACTGTCCGATGTCGCGAATGCGAACTGGCCCGACTTGTGACCTGGCCAGCCTTGTGGGACGTCGATTTCGACCTCAAGTGTCCGTACGCCGGGATAGTAGTGAATTGATGATATCTCGCCCAGAACCTGCTGTTTCACAGCCACACGTCGCAGAAGTACTTTCACTGCCGCAAAGGTGCCTGAAGCCAAAAGCAATGCCATCACGATGCCGATGGGTGAAAGCCAATATCTGAACGTCATCAGCACTACGGTATGGAAAACGAGCACCAGATAGACGACGGCCAAAAGCCGGTGTGTCTTGTAAAAAAGCCGGTAGGGAAAATACTTGACCAGAGCCAGAACGATCAGCAGAGCTGCTATATAAAATGCCCATTCACCCAGATCTTCTGCAGATCCGCGCAAGCCCAATAAAAACTGCTCGACCGGGTTTTCCAGCGGCGGTCTCGTCCCGCGTACCGGGCGCTCAATCAAGCCCCAGCCAACAGCCCATTTCGGTCCCTTGCCCCACAGCCAGTGAATAGACGAGACGATGAGAACCGCAATGCCTAGCCATTTGTGTAGGCGGTACATCTTATCAAGTCCGCCGAACCACCGCTCCGGCCAGCGGGGGCGAAGTGCCAAAACCATGGCTACGCTCATAGAAGCCATGGCGATAATTCCGCTGTACTGGACCATGGTCCCACGAAGCGCGAAGAAAGTTGTCGTCTCATACACGTGAGGTTCTTCAATCAGCCACAGGACGGTCAAAACTAAAAAAATGCCCCAGAATGTGAACTTGATATGTTGCACGACTGAATACCTTAGTGGTTCGAAATGCCAGCATATGGCGCAAAAGCCGGATGTCGTTGATACAAGTCAATAAATGCATACCTACAGCAATTAGTCACGGCCGATGCCATTCACTGCCAGGAAGAAACCGCGCAACTGATCCTCGATCAGGGCGGAGATTATTTGCTGCGATTGAAAGTGAACAGACCCGCCTTGCACAAGATGGTTGCCGATTATTTTGCAGTGGACGAGGTGCTCCAGACTTTACCGAGCGCCGAAACGAGCGGTGCAGATCATGGCCGCCTCGAAGTGCGGCGCGCCTTTTCAGTCAGGATCTCAGTTGGGTCTGCGGAACCAAAACCGCCAGTACCGAACCCGCGCTCTTCTCCCTGAAACCTATCTTGCCGCAGCCCGCTCGCGCTGGTCGATCGAGTACGTACTCCATTGGGGCCTCGACATGGTCTTCGACGAGGACCAGAAGACCGCAGCCGCAAGGACAACGCACCGGAAAACCTTGCAATCTTGCGAAAACTCGCCCTCAACTTCCTAAGAAAATCAAGAACCGATGTCTCGATCCGAGCCAAGAGAAAACGGGCCGGATGCTCCAATGACTTCGCTCGATCCATCATCGGCCAAATGCGATAGCCCTGGGCCTTCCCTCACGGCACGGAATCGAGGTTAACGGTCAATTTTGCTGGAGGATTTCGAGCAAGTAATTGGGATCCCAGCTGGCGGTTTTGCGCTTTGTCTTGACGCTCCCCTTTGCTTTGTTGGCGCGCACGAGGCCGAGCGCGAAGCGGCGCACTACGGCCATGTTCTTGGCACCGTGTTCAGCGCGATAACGGGACAGGTCGTCCTTGAAGGCGACGTCGAGCAACCAGTGCATGCTCTCGACGCCCCAATGTCCGCGCACGCCAGCGGCGAGGCGCTCGATATCGAGCACAGCGGAGCAGATGAAATAGCGTGTCTGAGAACTGCTGCTTCGGTCGGCATATTCGAGGCGGGTGTGAACCTTGAGGATGGTCTTGATGTTGCGAAAGCGCGGCTGCCCAGGATAGCTGCGCTGCGAGGAGATCCAGGAGACATTGTCGGAAGCTGTATAGGTGCGGGTCTCAATGCGCCCATGAGCCTTTTCGAGCGTGGTTCTGGTGACCAGCTCGACGGTCGGCGCATCGCTGAAATAGGCAGCGACGTCGGCCTCCAGGGTCGGGTGATTGCCCTTGAGGGCCAGCAGATAGTCGGCGCCATGGCCGACGATCTTGTCGGCGATCTCGACCTGACAGCCCATGGCGTCGATGGTGACGAGCGCCCCTTCCAGTTGCCTGGCCTCGGCAAGCTGATCGAGCAGATCTGGGATGGCGGTGATCTCGTTGGTCTTTTCGGGGACCGAGAGCTGCGCCAGGGTCAGGCGCGCTTTGGTGGCGTAGGCCGAGAGTGTATGGAGTGCCTTCAGCCCCTTGCGTTTGTCGAGGGTGCGTCGCGCCGTCTTGCCGTCGATGGCGATGAGGTCGTGGCGATCGGGCCACAGTGCCACAATCCAGCTTTCGAAACAGCGCCCGAACAGGATCGGATCGATGCGGTTGACCAGGATACGCAGCCAACGCTCGCAGGGAATGCCGAAATGGAACTCCGAGAAGCGGCGCAGAAAGGTCAGATGATGTTGGCCCCAGGCGACGATATCGTCGAAATCGTCGCACGAGCAGATGGTGGCGCAGGTCACCAGCAGCAGCATTTCGTTGAGCGGATACATGATCCGTTGCGGTTCGCGATCGTCCGAAAGATCGGAAAAATGCTCCAGCAACAGCGCCAGCCGCGCACGAGGGGCGTCCTCGCCAACAAACCGAACAACCAAGTCATCCATCGCAGTGCTCCCAACCGAATCAGAGCACCTAAGGAATCACACCGTCACGTCAATGCAAATACAGCCCGAAATCTCATTAACCTGAGTTCCCTCCCGTGGGCCTTCCCTTACCGGGGCTTTTCCGTTTTATAGAATCATGTCACTGTCAAAAAGTGCGCTGCTTATCAGTTGCCCTCCAACCCAAGCGCAGTGCACTGCCTAGGCAGATACCCGCATTTGCCGGGGCACCTCAGCCTATTGAGTGATGTGGGGCCTGCGCGCTGCGATGCCGAAACGCTCACGCTTCGCCGTCGCTCAGTTCGCCACATTGCGGCTGCGCCTGATCAAGATCGCAGCGCGACTGATCGAAATGAAGACCCAGATCCGTCTCCATCTGCCGACCTCTTGCCCAAGCCAGAATATCCTGCGCCTCGTGCTCGAACGCATTTCAAAGCTGGCAACTTAAAAAAAGGGCATAAACGCCCCGAAACCTCAACCCGTTCGTCGCAACTTCCAAACCCAGATAACACAACGACCGCTTAAAACCGGCGAATGTCCCCCTGTGAAAAACGCTTACTTCGGCACACGGTAATTTGCACGATGCGCGCCATATCCATTCCGCTATGAATTAACCAGGTTAGTAAACCACAGAGAATCATAAATTCCTGAAATCGCTCAACTTAATTTTCGAGTCGGCTCTCAATATGCGAGACAACTGAGACAACCCTTCCACAATCTGTGAAAGACAGTTACATCTATGCATCAAAAGCAACCCGCGCAGTTCGTAATATCCGCGCGGGGGAGGGGGAGATATCCTATCATTCATCGGCATGACGATTCCACATGTCCGATCATCTTTAGAAAGCTGCCCGTCTACCTATAGTTGTGACAGTGCTTTATCGACGCGCTCGCGGGCTGGTTTTGGAAGTTTGGCGTCCTTGATGGATTGGAGGTTCGAAGTGTCGTCTCCGACTATAACGAGGGCAACCATACCCATGCTGTAGTGCGGGGTACATCTAATAAGATAGACACCGGGTTTCTCGAATGCGTAGGTTTTCGTCTCGTTCATTTTGCTCTTGAAGGGCTCAGCTCCCTCTGGCATGAGTTTTTTTATAGTCTCTGCGTTGTGCCCCTTGTCCTTTGGGACAAAAGTAATCGTGTCACCGATCGCAATCTTACTCAACATCGGTTCAAATACCATGGGACCATCTGCACCCTTATTAAGCATATCGACCTCATGATCCGCTGCGAAGGCCGAACCACTCATAGTCGTCGCTAGAAGGAAACCAATAATGTATTTACGGTAATTCATTTCATTTCTCCTTTGGCATATTGCGATTGACATATTCATGCATATTTCCCGTTTGTTAACTTTATTGGAACCGAGATGTTCCATTGATCCCTTGGTGCCGCTTTCTGTGTTTGCAGTACAAACTGATCACCTCAAACCGAATTGGATCAATCAAGCAGGAAAGCGAAGGTTTGTACCGTTGCGGGTAACGACATGCGCGGAAACTCCCCGCAGTTTTTGTAGCGTATCCTCTATCTGTTTTGAGTCCATGAGATTGAAGGCCGTGGCAAGAGCATCGGCCATTGCGGCGCTTGCGGCGGTCACCGTCACGCGACCATAAAGTGCTGCTGAAAATCCGGTTTTTGGGTTGAGCAAATGGTTAAACCGTCCGGACTCATCGAACTGAAAGCCCGTGAAGCTGGATGTCGCGAGCGCCTGATCGCGGATATCAACATGTTCTTCGGTTCTAGCTCCGGCTTCGAGATCGGCAATGCCGATGCGCCATGCCGTACCGTCCGGTCTCGAACCAAGCGCGCGATACTCTCCCATATCGACCAGCGCATGTTCGACCCCTTCCCTTTGCAACAATGCCGTCACCCGGTCAGTGACATAGCCCTGCGCAATGCCGTTTAGCGTCAGAGACATCGACGGTTTTGAGAAGGCAATACGGTTCTCATCGAATAGAACGTGACCGAACCCTACCTTTGCAAGCGCTTCGTCCCAAAGCTGTCGCGATGGTCCGTCGGGAGAAGGACGTTCTTGCGAGAAATGCTTTTTCAGACAGTTCCAAAGGGGCTGTACTGTCGGATCGAAAAGGCCGTCGCTGGCCTGCCAGCATTCATGGCAGATACGCAATACCTCGACCAGATCAGGCGAAGGCGATGCCAGCGCCCCATTGCGGTTAAGTTTGGTGAGTTCTGAATCCGAGCGATAGAGGCTGAAGATGTTCTCCAACCTTTCCGCTTCTTGAGCAGATTCACGTAGCAACCGTTCGGCAGTCGAACGATCAGGATGATAGAGTATAATCTTGGCAGGTGCCCCCATCGCCTGGCCACGCCAGATGATGGGCTCAGGAAGGTCGAGTGAAACTGCGTGTTTTGGAATGGCCCAGAACACTACTCCAGCCGCACCACCCGCAAGTACAAGCCGACGACTGAGACGCTGTCCACCTTCAATGCGCATGGCTTTCGGCTCCAAGATCGGAGGGCCGCACCGACTGACCGCCGAGAACGTAATCCTCCGGTATTTCCGTAAAAGTGCTAATACGGCCGCCCTTTTCCGCAACGAACTTCTCCGCTGCTTCTCGTGTCGAAAACGGTACGGCCTCCTGTGCCCCCATTCCACCTACAGCAGCGCTTTCAATCACGAAAAAGGCTTTGCGCGCGTCGACCCAGTTTTCCGCTCCCGGCTCTTCCCAGCTTGGCGCTTTCGCCATATCTGAAACGTAGATCGCCGCGATCCCCTTCGGCTCCTCAGGCAGCATCGTAAAGGCGAGTGTATCGCGGGCGGAAGAGAACCATACCGCCTCATTTGCCGGTTCGAGAATGATCTGGCCCTTGGGGCCAGGATGCTCCAGAACATTCATCCCGCAATAGCGGCCCATTGCGCTTTCTGTCAGGGCGAATGGAGCAACGACGGCATCTTTCTTTTCATCCGGAGAACATCCGGCAAGCAGAACAAGAAACAGAGGGGCCAGAAACAAAGCGCGTTTCATAATTCTTTCCTCGAGAAAACCAACATGGAAAGGGACAACGGCAGCATGACCCAGAGGCCGAGCGCTAGCGTCAGAGCTGGAGCCGAGAGTGTGGCGTTACCGGCTATTCCGCCCATGCCAGTTAAAGATCCGGCCTGTCCGAGACCGAAGTTGAGAAGCCGGTAGGAGTCGGCTGGATTGAGAAGAAGCAGACCGTTGAGTATGCCACCGCCAACAATGCGGCCCTGATCGAAAACCAGCAGAGCAAGAAGTGCTGCGTCATAGATCAGCACAAAAAACAGCCAGATGCCGATGGCGATACCTGCTGCCGTGCTCCGCTCCCGCACCAGCGTACTTGCGAGAAAGCCAATGGCGATGAACACCGCTCCCAGCAGAACCGACGAGACGATGAGTTTCAATAACGAGAGCCAGCTCCCCGCATCCACGCCAGATCCGGTCACGATCAGCGCTACAGCAGCCACGCCGTACCCGAGCAATGTCGCGAAAGCGAGAATGGCAAGCTGGCCGATGAACTTGCCCAGAACCAGCTGAATCCGGCTTATCGGATAGCTTAGAAGCAGCAACATCGTACCACGTTCCATCTCACCGACGATTGCATCATGCGAAATGAGAAGAGCGATGAGAGGGATGAGGAAGATGGTCAGGCTGGAGAGGCTGACGATCACCACGTCCAACCTGCTTGCTGCAACAGAACTGCCAGTGGGTGCGCTACCGAGAAAAGTCATGCTCAGAGCCAATGCTGCAAGCAGTAACGTGGTCGCCAGAACCCAGCGATTGCGCAGACCTTCCTGTATTTCCTTGGAAGCAATGATGAGAATATTGTTCATTCCGCTGCCTCCGCGCGAGCCGCCTCTCCGGCGTTGAGAAAGTGGGCGTACAGTTCGTCCAGCGTCGGCGGAACAAGATCGAGTTCCGTCAGATTGTCATTCATGGCCACGATTTCGCGGACAAGCGCCATCTTGCCTTCCGTCGGGGCTTCCGTTTCGAAGATATCCGGGCCGAGACGATGCCAGCACAATGCCGCATTGGCGGTTGTCGAAGGCAGCCGGGAAACGTCCGGCGTCTGCACGCGTATGCGAAGAGGCAGTTGTGAAATCCGGCGCAACGTATCGATGGAGCCATCGGCAATGATCTTGCCCTTGTTCGCGATGATGACGCGCCCGACCTTGGTTTCCAGTTCGGTCAAGGCATGGGACGACATGAGGATTGTCGTGCCTTTGCTCCGCAGCTCTTCGAGAATTTCATAGAAGCTCTGGCGCAAGGCGGGATCGAGACCAGTCGTCGGTTCATCAAGCAGCAGAACGGATGGCTGACCGAGCAGTGCCTGAGCAAGCCCCAGTCGCTGGCGCATCCCTTTCGAATAGGTGCCAACCCGCCTGTTCGCAGCATGGGCGAGGCCAACGCGTTCGAGCAGCTCAATATTTTGGGTAACCGGCATTCTCTTGAGCCGCGCATAGAAACCAAGTGTTTCCGCTCCCGTCAGCGCCAGATTGAAAGAGACGTGTTCAGGCAGATAACCAAGGCGCAATCTGGCGGCAAAAGCACCCGTCGCCGGGTCCTCACCCAGCACACGAACCGTACCCTTGGTTGGACGGATCAGCCCAAGCATGAGCTTTATCATCGTGGTCTTGCCTGCTCCATTATGGCCGACCAGCGCGATGCTTTCTCCAGCGTGAAGGCTGAAACTCGCATCGCTGATGGCGTCGAACCCGCCATAGGACTTTGTGACCTGATCAAGAACGACAGTCTCAGTCATTTGGTTTTCCTTTCGCCGGATCGGCCGGATGCGGCGGCTTCATTAGGGGATGGCTATCGACAACACCGCCCGGCAGAAGCGCCGGGAACTGGGTCTGTGCCCAGCGGATCGTCTCGATTGCTGGACTATTAATGAGAATTTTTGCCTGTGGCGCAGTCCACAATACCTTGTCGATCAGATCATTGGGTCGGTAAGGGCTGTCAGCGATACCATCGCTGTTGAGATCAAAGGCCGGATTGTCGCTCCAGTAATTGCCACGCCCATTGACCGACCAGTCGAGGTTGCGCGTGCCAACATATTTCACCTGATTGCGGTTATTGATGAAGGCATTGCCGCTCATGGCATTGCCCTCTGAACCGGCCGTAAAGTGAATGCCTATGCTGCAGTTCTCGAAACTGTTCTCGGTGAACTTGTTCTTGTTGGCATTGTAAATGAACACGCATTTTTCCGGGCCGAGCCGCGAGGTCTCGCCTGCCAGTGTCTCCGCCTGGTCTTCCGCAGGAAGGCCATGTTCAGCTTTCTGAACACCGGCATCAAGCCAACGGTCTATCGATTGCATTCGCCCGATCACGCGATTGCCGGAAATGACCGAGCTGTTTGCATAATTGAGCAACAACCCGTGATCCCGATCGCCGTCGGACAGGTTATCCATCACCTTGAGGCGATTGGTGTACATGATCGCGAAACCGACAGAATTGTTGCGCGAAACATTGCCGATGACCTCGCTGTCGTCCGTGTACATGTAATGGACGGCGAACCTGACATCCTCCATCACATTGTTGCGGAAGACGTTTTTGCGGCTGGCATTGGTATAGATGCCGTCGCGCCCGTAGCGAATGACGTTGCCGATAACCTGTGCACCGGGGGCATTCCATATGGAAACGCCACTGCCGGTTTGCGCCATGCGCACGCCTCGACGGCCAATGATCTCATTGCCACTTGCGATGGAATTTGCAGCGCCGTGCAAATAAATCCCGTAGAGATTATCGATAAGGCGATTGTTCTCGACGCGTGCGCCCGGGGCGGTTTTTGCCACGAAAATCCCGGAATTGAGGTCGGGCATGTTATCGCCCGAGCCGCGCACTTCCAGCCCACGCACGATAGCGTTCGGCGCGTTGACCGTTATAGCGTTACCCGAGCCAACTCCGTCTACAACGGCGCCCGGTTCGCCGGTCAGTTCAATGGCGCGGTCGATCATAACCGCACCATTGTGTTTGCCTTTCAGAAGCCGGACGACATCGCCCGGCTTCGCTTTGTCGATAGCCGCCTGTACGCCTTCGCCTGCCACGACATCGATCTGCCGTGCCTGCAAACCGTCGCACAGAACGACGGTCAGCAGCATTGCAGCGCTCAAGGACTGAAACCGGCGGGGGAACTTCATGGCAGTCAGGCCTTCTTCGGTTCCACGAGCATCCGGCCCTTCATTTCCATGTGCATGGCATGGCAGAACCACGAGCAATAATACCACCACACACCCGGCTTGTTGGCTGTGAAGGTAACTGACGCGGTTGCCTGCGGCCCCACCTCCATATTGACACCGTAGTTGATGATGGCAAAGCCGTGGGTGAGGTCTTCGATTTCATCGATATTGGTGACATAAACCGTCACCTCATCGCCCTGCTGGACGGTGAACTCGGTGAGACCGAAGGCTGGCGCGGCAGACGTCATATAAACGCGCACCTTGTTGCCATCCCGGATCACCTCATTGGCGTCCATCAGGTCGAGACCATCGGCCTTAGCCTGAGTGACGGCATCGGCGAAGAATGGGTCCTCACGGCTCCAGAAGTTGACGGGATTGATCTTCGAGCGATGAACAATGGTCGCATCATGCGGCTCGGCAAAGCTCGGCCCGTCATGAACAATCACCATCTTCTCACCGGAAATGTCGATGAGCTGGTCATTTTCGGGCTTGAGCGGCCCGACATTGAGATAGCGATCCTTGGAGAACTTGTTGAGTGAGATCAGCCACTGACCATCAGCTTCCTTGGTTTGCCCCATGGAAGTGTGGTTGTGACCCGGCTGATAATGCACATCGAGCTTCTGCCGGATCGGATCGACTTTCTCGCCCTTGAAGGCACGCTTGGCGTCCTCAATGTTCCATTTGCAGATCTGGCTGTCGATGAAGAGCGTCGTATAGGCGTTGCCCTTGCCATCATAAGCGGTATGCAATGGCCCAAGTCCGAGTTCCGGTTCCGCAACTACTGCATCGCGGGGCTGGATTTTGTCGTCGAAAAGTTCGTCGAACTTACGAACGTCGAACACGGTAACGGTCGGCGACAGCTTACCGTTGGCGACCACATGGATACCGTCTGGCGCGGTGTTGATACCATGCGGGCTGTTCGGCACGGGAATGTAACGGGTATATTTGGAACCGTGACGCCCATCGATGACCGGTACGCCGTTGATTTCCTTGAAATCGCCCTTGGCAACCGCCTCTTCGATACGCTTCAGGTTGAAGATTACGATCCAGTCCTGCTCGCTCGACATCATTTCGGCAAGCGTCGTACCTTCCTCCGAATTGTAGCAGGTGGCAAAAGCGTACTTGCCCTGATAATCGCAGTCGACATTGTCGAGATTGCCGTCAACCATGATCTGCCAGGCAACCTTCATGGTCTCGCCGTCAACGGCCGTGAAGATCGCGTGATATTGCTTGGTGTCGGTCAGATTGCTGCCATCGTTCGGGATCGGTGCGCGATCCTCACCATTACAGAAGACATAGCCGGTTTTCGGATATTTCTGCACGCGCAAGCCATGCACGGTATGCTGGTTCGGAAGCTGAATGATCTTGTCGCATTTCATCACATCAAGACGGATGCGGCAGACACGCGTATTGGCCTTGTCATTGGCATAGAGATAACGCCCGTCATAAGTTCCTTCAGTGAAGGACGGATGCGGGTGGTGCAAGTCGCCATTCAGGAATATGCCGCCACGATCCTTGAGGAACTCTTGATCTTGCGGCAGAAGGCCCTCGGTCAGCACCTTCAGGCTCTCATTTGTCTGGCCCCAGCCGGTCGCGCTATCGCGATTGAACACTGGAATGCGCATCAATTCGCGCATCGATGGCAGGCCGACGATACGGACCTCACCGCTCTGGCCGCTGGAAAAGAAGACGTAATATTCGTCCAGTTCTCCAGGCTTCACTTCCGCACTGTGACCAGCGTCGCCAGCAGCAGCCAATGCCGGCTCGGTTGAGCCTGCAAACAGCGCCCCCCCTAGACCGCTTGCACCGGCGGCAGCCACAAAGGCCGACGTACCGAGCAGCTGTCTTCGACTGAGCTGCGTTTTCTTGGTTTCTTCAGACATGCTTCTCTCCTTTAGAAAAGTCAGGCAGCAGGACCGGTATCGGCTGCGCCTTCAACCGGTTTTCCTTTGACTGAGATGACGGGTCTGGCCGGTCCACCGCCACGTTCGGCAGCCGATGCGAGGGGGGCATTACGGGCTGCGAATTTTTCACGCTTCACACGCACCTGGATCATGTGCGGGCAGCGCTGGTCGTCGTGATAGAGTTCCTGACAATGCATGCAGTAGATGCATTCGTTGACGTTGATCTGGCCTTCAGGGTGGATCGCCTCAACCGGACATTCCTTGGCGCAACGGTGGCAGGGCGAACCGCATTCTGGCCAGCGTTTCAGCCATTCGAACATGCGGATGCGTCCGGGAATGGCGAGTGCCGCACCGAGCGGGCACATATAGCGGCAGTAGAAGCGCTCGATGAACAGGCCTGCTGTCAGAAGTGTCAGTGCATAAATGACAAACGGCCACTCACGCGCAAATTTGAGAATTATCGAGGTCTTGAACGGCTCGACTTCCGCAAACACTTCAGCCAGCGCAACCGAATAGAGCGACAGTCCAAACAGGCCGAGGAAGATCATATATTTGAGGGGCCAGAGGCGCTCGTGCAGTCCCCATGGCAGCTTGACTTGCGGCACCTTTAGCCATTGGGCGAGATTGTTGGTGAGTTCCTGAAGGGCGCCAAACGGGCACAGCCAGCCGCAGAACGGTCCGCGACCCCAGAACAGCAGCCCCGCCGCCACCGATGCCCACAATATGAAGATCAGTGGCGATGTCAGGAAGAATTCCCAGTTGAAGCCGGTAATCAGGGAGTTGGTGAAGGTCAGGACATTGACCACCGACAATTGCGCATTGTTGTAGAAGCCAAGCCAGACAAGGATGAACAGGAGATAGCTACGCCGCAGCCAGGTGAAGAAGCGCGGATGCCTGACCAGACTATTCTGGAAGAAGAAAATACCGACAAGAACCGTGATGGCAAAAGCGGTGATGACCACATTGGCACGATTCATCTCCCACATCCGGACCCAGAGCGGATTGCCCTCGCCCAGAATGTCGGCTGCATTTGCTTCGCCGACCGGCTGCGGCTGACGCGGCGCATCAGCGCTTGGTGCAGCAGGCTGGACAGGCGCCGGTTCCGGTTGCTTCACCAGATATTTATCCGGTAAACTATAACCGAGATCATAGCTGACATTGGCCTTGTCCCGCGCACCGAAGCCGCGCTGCACCAAGAGCTGCAAATTCCACGGTTCCGTTACGTCGAAGTCGAAGCCGTCCGGGACCTGAAACAGTGCTATCTCGCGCAGCCGCGGCGCGCCGTTGGCCATGATGTCGCCGATACGGGTATGGTTCTTGTCACGAAAGCGTACGCCCTGCCCGTCCTGCATCAACTCGATACGGTCAAAGATACCGCCGCGCACATATCCGGAGCCTTTGAAGGAATAGGCTCCGTCGCCGGCGACCAGGATCGCCTGACGCCCCGGCTTCAGTTGCTTTTGTAACCGTTCATAGCCATCTTTCCCGAGTAGGCTGATACCGATCGACGGTACTGAGACCGGCGCGACGTAAAGCTCAATGAATTCGTCGTCGGGATTGGTTGTTTCAGGGTTTTCGGCGGCGCGATCATGTTTGGCGTCACGAAACGCCTGCGTCACGTCACCAACCGACAGTTTCAGGCTGCGAACCGAGCCGTCGCCGATCAATGTTTGCCAGTCGTGTTCTTCACGAATCTGCAAATCAACCGCGCGTTGCACATTGGCTGCGACAGCCTGCACAGGAGTATTTCCGAGCCTCCCACTGCGGATAAGGCCGACTGCCGAGCGAACGACGCTGTCCCCCATGACGAGCACGGTAACTGTGGCACCGCTGACGATTTCCACCTGTGGCGGCTTGCTCTGGCCGGCGGCAACAGCACTCATGTCACTATCGACCAACGAATTCAGCGCAGCCACAACCTTGGCTTCGGGAATGCCGATCAGCACGATCGGCTCTTTGTGGTCTACCAGTTTTATGCCGCGTATGACGCCTTTGGTATCGATGCCGACGACAATGTGGATCGGTTTGCCGGAATAGCCGATCGTGCTTGTAAAATCCGAACTCAGATACGCATAGCCGAGGAGCTCATTCCCCTTTTTTACCGGCGCAATGGGCGGCTCTCCCTGTGGCTTGCCGATACTGTCAGCGCCTTGGAACAGGGTCTGCGGATCAACGACCGGCAGGTATTTTGCGAGGTCCCCAGCTCTTGCAGGCACGGCGACCAGCATGGTTAGAAGAAGGAATGTGAACAATGATTTTAAATGAGGCGTCATCGGACAGTCGTTCTTTTGAATATGAAACGAGAAAGGTGATACCTTCAGGCAATGTAGGCGGACCATGATTCAAATCAAATGCGAATGCAAATCTTTCTAAAAACCAGACAAAGATCTTGAGCTCAATCCATGGAGGAGATTGGAATGATAAAAGTAAACCGTGAGCCTTGGGAAATTGCATCGATGGACGAATTGCTGGCTCTTGCCAGAGCGATGGAACAAGAATCGATTGATCATTACATAGCCCTCGCTACGCGCATGAGGGAGATGGAACGGCCGGACCTAGCTCTGGTCTTCGAAGTGCTAGTTGCCGAAGAAACCGAACACCTGGAACAGATCGAGGTATGGGAACAGACGAGCGGCCAAGGCCATTCGATAATTATATCACCTCCGGAAGCTGTATTTGACGACGAAGGTACCGAAACCGTGCCCGCAGAACTGTTAAGCGCCTATCGGGCTTTCTCGTTAGCGGTCCGCAATGAGGAACGCGCCTTCACCTTTTGGACGTATGTTGCTGCGAACGCAAAATCTGACGAGATTGCAAAAGCTGCGGAACGCATGGCACATGAAGAACTCACTCATGTTGCTAGGTTGCGACAGCAACGTAGGCGCGCGTTTCACCTTGAACGCGCAGAGACAACGAACGCGGCGAACCTTGATCTTCCGGCGCTGGAAAACCGACTTAGCGAACTTCTTTATTCCCTTGCTCAAAATACCGAACCTTCTACGGCAACGGAAATACGGGCGTTGGCGGCACAGGCGGAGCATAGGTCCTCAACGATTGACCATCAGCCGTTTCAATCTGTTCCGGGGCTGGAGGCAGTACCCAATACGGCCTCGAACGAAGCTTTACCCCTATGTGAGCTTCTCACCGATTATTATCTGGAACTTGGCCAGACCGCTCGTAAAGAAGAAGACCAAAAACGTGCGCTAGCGTTCGCAAGCGAAACAATAGCTTTAATGAGGATGATTAGACAACGCGGCAGATCGGTTGGTATATCGAACGAGGGTTTGAACACATTGAATTGAATCTTGTCAATCGGCGTTTAAACGGGGGTCTAACTCATATTTGATGATTTCGCGGTCGAAACTGACGCAGTTATCAGAAAGGAGTCAGCATCATGGCGACCAAGTTTCGTCTGTCGTCCCTGATCCCGGTCGGATTGATTGTTGAGCGTTCCGACGAGGACAACGGGGTAATCATTGTTTCAGCGCGGGCAGCCGCTGATCAACGTTCCTGCCCTTTATGCAACCAAATGTCAGATCGTGTTCATAGCCGCTACGTTCGGATAGTTGCTGATTTGCCTTGTGGTGGCACCAAGGTCCAGCTACGATTAACAGCAAGGCGCTTTATTTGTGAGATGACACTTTGTCGTCGCCGGATATTCGTCGAAAGGTTTGGAGAGCTTATCGTTCCGGAGCGCAGCCGTCGAACCGCTCGGCTTGATACCATCGTACATCATCTCGGGTTGGCTTTGGGAGGGCGGCCTGCAGCAGCCATTGCCAAACGCTTGATGATCCCGGTTAGCAATGACACACTCATCCGTGCGGTGAGAAGAAAATCCATGGTGCCGGATGATGCTCTAAACGCCGTCGGAATTGACGATTGGGCTATCCGCCGCAATCACCGCTATGGCACCGTCGTATGTGATCTTGAGAAGCGAAGGATTGTCAAACTTCTGCCTGATCGGGAGATCGCGACAGTTTCGACGTTCCTTGCTCAGCACCCCGAAATAGCGATTGTTTCACGTGATAGAGGCGGCGGCTATCGTGAAGCTGCTGCCAAGGCTTTACCCCATGCCATGCAGGTCGCAGATCGTTGGCATTTGATGGAGAACGCCAGCGCAGCGTTCCTTGACGTCGTGCGCAAATCCATGCGGGCGATCCGTACCGCAATTGGTGCTACGACGATCAATCCTGCGCTACTCACTTGCGCTGAACGACTGCAATATGAGAGCTATCTACGGCGTGAGGACGTGAATTCGACAATCACCAAGCTGGCTTCCGATGGCGTGCCAATAAAGGAAATCGTGCGACAGACCGGCTATAGCCGCGGAACAGTTCGCCAGATCGTCCGCGGCCACAGAACTGATGTGTTCCGTGTCAGACAAAGTTCCCTTGAGGCCTATCTGCCGCTGTTGGATCAACTCTGGGGGTCTGGGCAGCACAACGGCGCTGAACTCTGGCGACAGCTAAAGTGCAAAGGCTTCCGTGGTTGTTCTCGTGTCGTTGGGGGGTGGGCCGCAAGGCGACGGCGGTCTGAGCGGGTCTGCGAACAGCAACTTCAAAAAGTGCCATCCGCCAGAAGGATTGCCCGATTGATGACAACTGCTCGCGATCAACTGAGTAAGGCTGACACAATCACTATTGCGGCCATAGAAGCCGGCGTTCCCGCCTTGATCCAAGCTCGCAACCTAATTGATCGTTTCCAGACAATGATCCGAAGGAAGGCCAAGACAGAACTCGACCCGTGGATCGCTGATGCACGCGATAGTCTGTTTGCTCCCTTCGCCAACGGGATACTGAAAGACAAGGCAGCGGTGTCTGCCGCCATCACCGAACCTTGGTCGAACGGCCAGGTCGAAGGACAGATCAACAAGCTAAAACTCATCAAGAGGCAAATGTATGGACGTGGGAAGCTCGATCTGCTGGAAGCACGTGTCATCGGAGCGACCTGATGTCAGCGAGATTGCGTCAGAGCCCCGTTTGGATGCCGATAACCCCTCAAATGGGGTCCTTATTACATGCTTAATGACAATAGCCTGAGCGCTCCGGTAAACGTCGTTGTCTTCCAATGGCCGTGCGGGACCGGTGAGCGGCATCGATCTCCGCAAGGGGCCCGTCCGCGAAGCCGAGACATATTCGTGCTCAGTCCGGT
>NZ_JBQQAM010000024.1:0-23462 GCF_052246815.1 Brucella sp. RRSP16 | reverse complement strand
CCTGATGACGCTTCTGGGCGGCATTGGCACGCTTATCGGCCCCATCGTCGGCGCCGCCTTCGTCGTCGCCCTCCAGAACTATCTCGCAACATCCGACTTCCCCGTCACGATCGTAACCGGCATCATCTTCATGGCATGCGTCCTCCTCTTCCGGAAGGGAATCATAGGCGAGTTCTACGCATCGCGCCTGGGAAAGAGGCTTTTCGGATAACCGACACTGCGGGGCCGCCCGCGCGTCCGGCGGCCCCCACCTTTTACTGGATATGAGATCATGACCGACACCTACGATTACATCGTGGTTGGCGCGGGCACGGCAGGTTGCGCCCTCGCGAACCGGCTTTCCGCAGACCAGAACCGTTCCGTGCTGCTGCTCGAGGCGGGCGGAAAGGACAATTATGCCTGGATTCACATCCCCGTCGGCTATCTCTATTGCATCGGCAATCCGCGCACCGACTGGTGCTTCACCACGGAAGCCGAAGCGGGACTGAACGGCCGTTCGCTCGGCTATCCGCGCGGCAAGGTGCTGGGCGGCTGCTCGTCCATCAACGGCATGATCTATATGCGCGGCCAGGCCCGCGATTACGACCTTTGGCGTCAGGCCGGATGCGACGGCTGGGGCTGGGACGATGTCCTGCCGCTCTTCAGGAAATCGGAAGACTATTTTGCCGGCGCAAGCGAGTTGCATGGCGCAGGCGGCGAATGGCGTGTCGAGAGCGCCCGCCTGCACTGGGATATCCTCGATGCCTTCCGCGACGCGGCAGTCTCTGCGGGCATCCCCGCCACCGACGATTTCAATCGCGGCGACAATGAAGGCGTCTCCTATTTCAAGGTCAACCAGAAGCGCGGCATCCGCTGGAACACCGCCAAGGCCTTTCTGCGCCCGGCGCTGGATCGCAAGAACCTCACCGTTGAAACCGGCGCGCATGTCCGCCGCATCGAGATCGAGGACTTGCGCGCCACCGGCGTCATTTTCGACCAGAACGGCACGACCCGGACAGTGAAGGCAAGGCGGGAAGTCATTCTCGCCGCCGGTGCGGTCGGTTCGCCGCAAATCCTTGAATTGTCGGGCATCGGGCGCGGTGATGTGCTGCAGCAGGCAGGCATTCCGGTCAAGCTGGAGCGCAGGCAGCTCGGCGAAAACCTGCAGGATCACCTGCAATTGCGCTGCGCCTACAAGGTCACGGGCATCCCGACGCTGAACGAGAAGGCAAGCAAGCTGGTTGGCAAGGCCATGATCGGGCTTGAATATTTCCTCCGTCGCTCCGGCCCCATGTCCATGGCGCCAAGCCAGCTTGGTGTATTCACCCGCTCCGACCCGTCCTACGAGACCGCCAATCTGCAATATCACGTGCAGCCACTCAGCCTCGAAAAGTTCGGCGAGGCCGTGCACCCCTTCCCCGCCTTTACGGCAAGCGTGTGCAATCTGCGCCCCGACAGCCGCGGCTCGATCCACATAAAGTCGCCGGACCACCGGACACAACCGGCGATCAGGCCGAATTATCTCGCCACCGAGAGTGACCGCCGTGTCGCCGCCGACGCCATCCGCCTCACCCGCCATATCGTGGCGCAGCCGCCCTTGCAGAAATTCCACCCCGAGGAATTCAAGCCCGGCCCTGCCTACGAAACGCAGGAACAGCTTGAGAAGGCGGCGGGCGATATCGGCACGACGATCTTTCACCCCGTCGGCACCTGCCGCATGGGGCAGGACGCGGAAGCAATCGTCGATCCGCGCCTGCGCTTCAACGGCATTGCGGGCCTGCGCGTTGCCGACGCTTCGGTCATGCCGACCATCACGTCCGGCAACACCAACTCCCCCACTCTCATGATCGCCGAGAAGGCCGCGCAGATGATTATTGCTGACAATCGATAAGCAAGCCGGAAGAGCGGAAATGGCAATCCGCTCACCGTCTCGTGAACGCAATTTCGGCATTATCGCCTCGGCAAATTCTGAAATAATTTTCCTTGTTTATTGCCCGACAAAAGGGAATTATCGGCAACAAGGTGGGCAGGGGGAGAAAGATCATCTCAAAAGATCGCTTTCCGGGACCGGCTCTCCAAAGTCTTTGAACAAGGAAAACAAAATGTCGTCAGTCCTTTCCCGCTATAATCTGACCCGCCGCGCCGGTCTGAAAGCCCTTCTCTTCACCGCAGCCGCACTGACCGTCGGCTTCGCGTCGGCCCCGAGCCACGCGGAAGACAAGACCATCAAGGTCGGCATCATGGGCGGTGAAGACGAAGACGTCTGGAAAGTCGTCGCCGAAGAAGGCAAGAAGCACGGCCTCAACATCGAGCGCGTGACCTTCAACGACTACAACCAGCCGAACGAAGCTCTGGAACGCAAGGAAATCGACGCCAACGCCTTCCAGCACAAGCCTTATCTGGACGAGCAGATCAAGCAGCACGGCTACAAGATTTCCGTTGCCGGCTATACCGCCGTCTGGCCGATCGGCATCTATTCGCGCAAGCACAAGAGCCTTGACGAGTTGAAGGAAGGCGCTGTCGTCGGCGTGCCGAACGATCCGTCGAACGAAGGCCGCGCGCTGCGCGTGCTGGAAGAAAAGGGCCTTATCAAGCTGAAGCCGGATGCAGGCATTCTGGCAACCCCGATCGATATCGTCGAAAACCCGAAGAAGCTTGAGATCAAGGAACTCGACGCCGGTGTCGTCGGCCGTTCCATCGACGACCTCGATGCAGCCATCGTGAACAACGACTGGGCCGCAAAGGCCGGCCTCAAGAAGGAAGAGGCAATCGGCTGGGAATCGAAGGAAAACAACCCGTACAACAACTTCATCGCGGTCCGCACCGAAGATGAAAACGCCGAATGGGTGAAGAACCTCGTGGCTTCGTTCCAGAACGACGCCGTGAAGGCCGAACTCGACCGCGCCTACAAGGGCACCGGCATCCCGGCCTGGAAATAATCGCTTTTGAAGCTTGAAAGACCGCGCCGGAACCGTTTCCGGCGCGGCTTTTATTGACGTACCGACAAAAATTGCCCTAAAGCATCGCCACAGCAAAAGCTGATGGCTTGAGCGAGGCATCATCCTTCCTTGAACCTTAATAAAACAGCCGCTGTTCGCAGCGGCCTATCCAGACATAGAAGAAACGACCGTGACCATTGAAAAGCCACCCGCCACATCAGCGCCCATCGTCGAGATGAAAGACGTGCGCCGAATGTTCGGCGAAACGGCAGCCATCAACGGCGTTTCGCTTTCGGTCTCACGCGGCGAAATCCTCGGCATCATCGGCCGCAGCGGCGCGGGCAAGTCCACGCTGATCCGCTGCGTCAACGGCCTTGAAAAGCCGGATACCGGTTCGATCCTGATCGAAGGCCGTGAAATCACCGGCCTGGGCGAAGATGCGCTGCGCCCGGTGCGTCGCCGCATCGGCATGGTGTTCCAGCATTTCAACCTGCTTTCGGCCAAGACGGTTGCCGAAAACATCGCCTTGCCGCTGAAGATCGCGGGCAAGCCGAAGGCAGAACGCGCCCGGCGCGTGGCCGAACTTCTGGAACTGGTCGGCCTTTCCGACAAGGCGACGCATTATCCGGCCCAGCTTTCCGGCGGCCAGAAACAGCGCGTCGGCATCGCGCGTGCGCTTGCCGCCGAACCGGCCGTGCTGCTTTCCGACGAGGCGACATCCGCGCTCGACCCGGAAACCACACAGTCCATTCTGGCCCTGCTGAAAGACATCAACACCAAGCTTGGCCTTACCATCCTGCTCATCACGCATGAGATGGAAGTCATCCGCCGCATTGCCGACCGCGTGATCGTGCTCGACCACGGCATGATCGCCGAGGAAGGCCCGGTCTGGAAAGTCTTCGCCAATCCGCAATCGCCTGTGACGCAGAGCATGTTGCAGGTGCTGACGCCGGAACTGCCTGTCGTCTGGCGCGACCGGTTGCAAAATTCGGGCAATCTTGCCGTGCTGAAGGTCAGACTATCAGGCGCGGCGGCAAAAGGCGCGTTCTTCAATGACATCGCAGCCGCCACCCAGATAGCGCCGCAACTGATCCATGGCGGCATGGACACGATCCAGGGCGAGCCGGTCGGCACCCTCTTCATCGGCCTGCCCGCACAGGAAAAGGCGAAGCTTGACGCCGCCATCACCTATCTCGACACCCATGCAGACGCCACGGAGGTACTCGGCTATGTCTCAGGCGATGCTTGATCTTCTCTGGCGCTCCTTCTGGGAGACCATCATCATGACCGGCTTTTCGAGCCTGATTTCGCTCGTCGTCGGCCTTCCGCTCGCGCTCATCATGATCCTGACGGAGCGTGGCGGCCTTGCCCAGAACCTGACGGTCAACACGATCCTCGGCGCCATCATTAACGGCTTCCGCTCGGTTCCGTTCATCATTCTGCTGGTGGCGCTCATCCCCGTCACGCGCTTCATCGTCGGCACATCCATCGGCACATGGGCCTCCATCGTGCCGCTGTCCATCGCCGCGATCCCCTATTATGCGCGCATTGCGGAAGTGTCGCTGCGTGAAGTCGATCATGGCCTCATCGAAGCCGCCCGCTCCATGGGCGCAAACCGCTGGACCATCGTGCGCGAAGTGCTGGTGCCCGAAGC
The DNA here is from genome assembly GCF_052246815.1 of Brucella sp. RRSP16. Classification (NCBI taxonomy): domain Bacteria; kingdom Pseudomonadati; phylum Pseudomonadota; class Alphaproteobacteria; order Hyphomicrobiales; family Brucellaceae; genus Brucella; species Brucella sp. RRSP16. Next base: position 18,890 of record NZ_JBQQAM010000024.1, on the reverse strand, counting down.
CCTGCCCGGCATCGTCGCGGGCTTCACGGTCACGATCATCACGCTCGTCGGTGCATCGGCCATGGCGGGCGCCATCGGCGCGGGCGGGCTTGGCGACCTTGCCATCCGCTACGGCTATCAGCGCTTCGAGACGCAGATCATGATCGCGGTCGTGATCATTCTCATCATCATGGTTTGCGGCATCCAGTGGATCGGCGACCGGCTGGTCAGCCGTCTCGACAAGCGCAACCTGCGGGCCTGAACCCTATCTCTTCCTCTCACGGAAACCCGCTTCGAGCGTGTTTCCGTCGGGGTCGAAGACCAGCGCCGCATAATAGCCCATCTCTTCCGGCCCCTGATAGGCGGGTCCGCCGCTATCCCTGCCGCCTGCCTCGAGCGCTGCCTGATGAAACGCCTCCACGGCCTCGCGGCTTCCGGCGGTAAACATCAGGTGCAGGCGGTCGCCGGGCTTGTCCTCGCCGTCGGCTACCCCATCGGCACTGCCGTGGATCCACAGAAACGGAACCGGCGCCCGCTCTCCCCCGCTGACGAAGAAGCCGCTGCCGGAACGGGCAATGACCTCAAGGCCAAGTTCGGGCATGCAGCTTTCGTAAAACGAAAGGCTGCGGTTGACGTTGCGGGCTTTGAAACCGATGTGATCGAAGAGCGACATGAGATGCAATATATCGCGGCCAATTATAAAGAAAAGCGGCGCTTCCCAATTTGAAAAGCGCCGCCATCAATCTTCAATACTTCGCTATATGAGAGCGTGAATCAAAAAGGCGGCATGTGCGCGCGAAAATGGTGATTTTCGAGTACCGGAGCGGAGCGTACTCAAACGTACGTGAGCACCGGAACGCAGATAAATTGCCATTTGCAGCCACACAAGGCGACTTTTGGAACAGGCTCTAAAGGTTATCCGCGCGTGCGAGCGAGACCATCCTTTGCAGGCTGGTATTTCGGGTCAAGCTGCACGGCGCGTGAATAGGAATTGGCAGCCTTGGCCTTGTCGCCGTTATGCTCATAGACAAGCGCCTGATTGGCCCAGCTTTCCGCCACGTTCTGGTCGAGCGTGATGGCGGTGTTGAAGTCGTCGAAGGCGTTGTCGTAATCGCCGAGCGCCACATAGGAAATGCCGCGGCCATTATAAGGCTCCGGCGCGGTGGAATTCAGCGAGACCGCCTTCGAGAAATCCTCGATGGCCTGCTTGTGCTGGCCTTTCGCCTGATAGATCAGGCCGCGATTGTGATAGGCGCGACCGTCGGTCGTCTGCAGGGCGATGGCCTGATTGAAGTCGCTCAGCGCCTGATCGAGACGGCCTGCCTGACGATAGACATTGCCGCGCCCGATATAGGCGGCGTCATATTGCGGATTGAGCTGGATGGCCTTGCTGTAATCCTGCGCGGCCCTGGTGCTGTCGCCCATATAGCGATAGACCAGCGCGCGGTTGGCATAGGCCTGATAGAAATTCGGGTTGAGCGCAATTGCCTGGTCGAAGTCGCGCAGCGCTTCCTTGTAGCGGCCGGACTTGCCATAGGCGGAACCGCGCACATTATAGCCTTCCGGATCGCGTGGATTGCTCTGGATCACGCTCGTCAGCGAACTGATGTTCTCGCTCGACCCTTGCGCCTTGTCCACCGTGCTGAGCGCGGTCGTGGAGCTTTGGCAGCCCGCAATGGTTAAAGCCAGAAGTGCGGCGGCAATGAGAAGGCCGTTCCGGCCTGTTCCACCCAATGCCTCAATTCCCGAAACTTTCGTTCCAGACGATTGCATCATCTTCAAGCGCGTGGGCAACGACTGCATTCCTTTCAGCTCGCATCGGGTGCCAGGACCCTGTTGCTTCTTCTCCATCCCGTGGCCAGCCCGCCCTCAAGGGCTTGCTCCTGCCGGACTATTCTGCCTGTTACGGTACTATACTGGCCCCAACCAGCAGATAAAAACAGCAAAAAGGCGGCATTGTCTTGCGCTTGTTTTATCTCTGGATGGCGCGCCGCAAAGGCGGATATCCTAATTATTTGTTTTTACACATAATGGCGCCCGATAAGTCCAGAAACTTTTCGTAACGCTGCATTAAAAATGGAAGCAGGATAAAGAAAATATGTCTGCCGGGTCATGTCGACCCTTCGTTTCATATCGGAAACGAACGCGCAAACTGAAGTCAAAACATGCAAAATCCGGCGCAGGCGAAAGCCGACACCGGAAAGCAGAAAAGGCGCTGTTCAACAGCGCCTGATTTCAAGGTCGATCAGCGAGCGCCGGCGCGGCCGCCGACGAGGCCTTCACGCTGAGCGCGCTTGCGGGCCAGCTTGCGTGCGCGACGAACGGCTTCTGCCTTTTCGCGGGCGCGCTTTTCGGACGGCTTTTCATAGTGGCCGCGCATCTTCATTTCGCGGAAGATACCTTCGCGCTGCATCTTTTTCTTGAGAGCGCGGAGAGCCTGATCAACATTATTATCGCGGACGAGTACCTGCACGTGTATTCCCGTATCGGTTAGAATTTCGGTTAAGCCTGAGGCCGTTAGGGGGTCTTTTAACGATTTCAGCCGGTCTGACCGGCCGATCAACGCCCAAAGGCTCCCAAGCTTCGCAACGGATACGCTGCAAATTGGTCGTGGCTATTATCAGAAAGAGCCTCGCCTGTCCACATCAAGATGCAACTTTGCCCACCGGCTTGCGCGAAATACCGGCTTGCGCACGATTTACTATGGCCGCGACCGTGCGAATAGGCTAAGCCGCACGGGTTTCTCGCATAAATCGGCCTTAATGGCACCCCATAGCACTTTGCCAGCAAACCGATAATGCCTCCTCTTATTATATCCGATTCTCCTTATGCCCCTCCGCAAGCGACTCGTTATCCAGTTCACAGGCTATGAAGGCCTGCATCCCAAGGCCGTCCGCGTGCGCCATGCGCAGGCATTGAAGGATTTCGACCGCCTGTGGAACGCCAGGACCAGGCTCCCGCCCATGGTGGACGAGCCTGACGATTGCGGCACGACGACCGCCGTAACCACCGGCAATGGCTGGCAGACGGAAACCGAGTTCTGCCAGTTCGGCACCGCGGATATTTTCGACGATTACGCGGCGCGCTCGACGCCGAAGCGCATGCTGACCGGCTTTCACGCCTTCCTGAACATCCTCTTCACCGGAACGCTGTTGCGCTATCTGACGACGAGCTGGCGCTTCGTCCTGTTTTTCCTGTGGCCGTTCCTGCTGTCACTGGCGATTCTGACCGTCGCCGCGCTGATCGCCCTTGCACCGCTGGCGGCGGGTCTTTCGGCCCTGCATATTTTCTGGTCGACACCGCTGGCCGTCCTCATCGCCACCTTGCTGGTACGCAAGCCCGGCGACCGGTTTTTCATGTCCTATCTGCTCGACGACTGGTCCGCGGCCTATGATCGTATCCATGGCCGCAACGAGAAGCTCAACCTGCGGCGCAAGGCTTTTGCCGAAGCCCTGAAGCGGAAGATCGAGGCCTGCAATGCCGATGAAGTCGTCATTGTCGCGCATAGCCTTGGCACGGTTCCGGCGGTGGAAGCGCTCGCCGATCTCCAGCGCGAACGCCCCGACCTTCTGAAAAAACAGCCGGTTTCGATGCTGGCCATCGGCTCGTGCCTGATGATGATCGCTCTGCATCCCAGGGCAAAATCCCTGCGCGAGGATGTGCGTGTGGTGATCGAGGAGAGCCCCGTCCTGTGGTCGGAATTCCAGGTGCTGACCGATATCATCCACTTCTACGGTTCGGACCCGGCAAAGGTCCTGAAGCTGAAGACCGCCAATCCGCCGCTCATCAACCGCATCCGCTTCAAGCATGTCCATAGCGAAAACCGCTACAAGCGCTCGAAGGGCAATTTCTTCCTGATGCACCTTCTTTATATGCGCGGGGCGGAGAAGAAGAACTTCTATGATTTCGGCATGTTCCTGCACGGCCCGTTCTTCTTCCGCGACCTGATGACCGGGCATAAGGGAAAAGCCGCCCCTCTCGATGAAGAAGGACGGCTTCCGGTTTCGTATCGCGAAGCGGCTTGAACCCCGATTGTCAGCCTTCCGGCGGCTCCACGACGGCAATCGTCAGCCAGGTTGCCGTCAGCGCGGGCTTCAGCGAGTTTTCGATTTCGAGCGTCACATCATAGTGATTGACCACACGGCCCGACGGACGGATATCCGCATCCGCCAGCTTGAAACGGGCGCGCACGCGGGAGCCCGTCTTGACCGGCGACAGGAAGCGCAGCTTGTCGAAGCCGTAATTGATGCCCATCGTTGCGCCTTCCAGCATCGGCAGCGCCTCATAGGCCAGCGTCGAAAGCAGCGACAGAGTCAGGAAACCATGCGCGATGGTGCCGCCGAAAGGCGTTTCCTTCGCGGCGCGTTCCGGATCGACATGGATGAACTGGTGATCATCGGTCGCATCCGCGAACTGGTTGATCATTTCCTGCGTGACTTCGCGCCACTCCGAACATCCGATTTCCGTGCCGATTGCCTCGCGCAACTGGTCGAGCGTGATTGCGTCTTTCATTCGCTGGCTATTCCTGCTGATGTGATTTGCCTTGTGTTTAACCATTAAAGCCTTGTGTCTGAATCAAAAAGTGGCAGGCCATGGCGAAAATGGTGATTTCGAGAACCGGAGCGCAATGTACTTAAATGTACATGAGCACCGGAAGCGCAGAAATTGCCATTTGCAGTCTGGCATGGCGACTTTTGGATCAGACACTTAGGCGGCAACCAGAATTTCCCGGGCAATGTCGTCCCAATGCGCGAAAACCTGATGCGCGCCCTTGCCCGCCAGTTTTTCTGCATGGCCCTCATAGGTGTGCCCGCCGCCCGTATAACCGAATGCCGTCATGCCTGCTGCAATGGCACCTTCCACGCCGAAAGGCGAATCCTCGATCACCACGCAACGCGCCGGATCGACGCCCATCCTGGTCGCAGCAAACAGGAACAGGTCCGGCGCCGGCTTGCCGCGCTTGACCATGCTGGACGAATAGACAGCATCGCCGAAATAATGGCTGATGCCGGTCTTTTCCAGGCTGAACGCAATGCGCTCCGGCTGCGACGATGAAGCCACGCAGCGCTTCTGCGGCAGTTCGCGCAGGAAGTCGGCGATACCCACGGTCGGCTGCAGACTTTCCGCAAACAGGATTTTCGTCGCGGGCCAGAACAGGTTCGTCGCCTCCTCCGGCAGGCGATGCCCGGTCATATCCTCGATCATCTTCATGATATCGGCCTGCTTCATGCCGATGCCTTTCGCGACCGTCCCTTCCGGCAGCTTCATGCCGTGATCGGCATAGACCTGCTCGAATGCAAGGCAGGAAAGCGGCTCGCTATCGACAAGCACGCCGTCGCAATCGAAGATCACGAGATCGAAGGGGGAAACGCTGCTCATTTTGGCTCCAGTGACATGCATATTTTGTCGCGCAGTTTGGAGGTGCGCGTCCGTCAGTGTTGATATAGAGACTGTTCGTCTATTACGCACCTATATCAACACAAGCGTGACAAAATTACCTCGCTTGCTGGGTTTCGAGATTTTGCGGAGATTTTCATGACGACAAATGTGGCACTGGTTGGACTGGCGCGCGATCTCGCGGCGCGGGCTGAAACCGGCAAGCCGATCCGCATCGGTCTTATCGGCGCGGGCGAAATGGGCACCGACATCGTAACCCAGGTGGCGCGGATGCAGGGCATCGAAGTCGGCGCGCTTTCCGCCCGCAGGCTGCCCAACACCTTCAAGGCTGTCCGCACCGCCTATGGCGACGAGGACAACGCGCAGGAAACCGCCACCCAGTCCGCAATGACCCGCGCCATCGAAGCGGGCAAGATCGCCGTCACCGACGACAATGACCTGATCCTTTCCAACCCGCTGCTCGATGTCATCATCGATGCGACCGGCATTCCGGAAGTGGGTGCGGAGACCGGCATCAAGGCCATCCGCAACGGCAAGCACCTCGTCATGATGAATGTGGAAGCCGATGTCACCATCGGCCCCTACCTCAAGGCCGAGGCCGACAGGCAGGGCGTGATCTATTCGCTGGGCGCAGGCGACGAGCCTTCATCCTGCATGGAACTGATCGAGTTCGTTTCCGCCATGGGCCACAAGGTCGTGGCTGCCGGCAAAGGCAAGAACAATCCGCTCAATTTCGATGCGATCCCCGACGACTATCAGGAGGAGGCCGACCGCCGGAACATGAATGTTCGCCTGCTGGTGGAATTTGTCGATGGCTCCAAGACGATGGTCGAAATGGCGGCGATTGCCAACGCCACCGGCCTTGTGCCGGATATTGCAGGCATGCACGGTCCCAGGGCAGCAATCGACGAGTTGAACCGCACCCTGATCCCGAAGGAGGACGGCGGCGTCCTGAACAAAACCGGCGTGGTCGATTATTCCATCGGACGCGGCGTGTCGCCCGGCGTCTTCGTCATCGCCAAGATGGAACATCCCCGCCTTGTGGAACGTCTGGAAGACCTGAAAATGGGCAAGGGCCCCTATTTCACCTTCCACCGTCCTTTCCACCTCACCTCGCTGGAAGTGCCGCTGACGGTTGCCCGGGTCGTGCTGCACGGCAAGACCGACATGGTGCCGCTGCCGAAGCCTGTGGCGGAAGTGTGCGCCGTCGCCAAGAAGGACTTGCGGCCCGGCGATCATCTGGATGCCATCGGCCAATATTGCTACCGCTCATGGATCATGACGACACCGGAGGCCCGCGCGGCCAAAGCCATCCCCTGCGGCCTGCTGCAGAACGGCACGGTCCTCGCGCCGATCCGCAAGGGCGAACTCATCACCTATGCCAATGCGGCCCCGAAGCCCGGCTCGAAGATCGCCGAACTGCGGGCATTGCAGGACAAGATGATCTACGGCTGAACTTCAGTCGTTCGTATTTTTGTTCGTATCCGTGACAAAATACGAAACCGAACTGTCCATGATCTTATCGGCAATTTTCGCGATCAATCCGGACTGCCTGGCTTCGTCGTTTAGCATGAATCGCCTCTGGTTCTCGGCATGAAGAAGATCCGCAATCTCCTGCTCGCTCAGCTTCGTGCATTCTTTATAAACATCGCGGAACATTGCATTGAAGCCGTCCAGTTCCTGCCGTTTTCTTTCCAGTTCATCAGGCTGGTAAGAACTGTTTCCTAGCGATACCGAGGCCGGATGAAGTATAAAACGTCCTCCCTTCAGGCTCTGACGGTCGTCGGCGCCGCAGAATATCATGCTTGCAGATGACATGACCATTCCCATGTTGACCGTCGTCACCGGAGTTCTGGAACTCTTGACGGCCCAATAGCCAGCATAGCCGCTTTCCATGCCGCCACCATAGCTGTTGATATAGAGATAGATTCGTTTGAGTTTTTTATAATTGATGTTCGCATCATCGATGGCCTCGATAAGCTCTGCGGCTGTTTCCCCATTCACCGACCCAGCGAAATAAATCTTCGCAATGGAAACCTCATCCTTTTTATTATTGTCCTCCGGTCCAATCTTACGTGAATTGGCATTCGCGGCAGAAATTGCATTGAATATTATAAAAGTAATGCATAAAGAACTTACAAAATTTCGAAGAATATACCGCATTTCTCTCTCCATTATTTTGTAGTCACATAATAAAGGTCCGCTGAAAAACGAAAATCCCAATAAAAAAGGCGGCTCCAAGCCGCCTTTTTAGTTTCCGCCCAACGCCCTCATCCCGAGGAGGCGCGCAGGGAGTAAGGGAGTAAGGGAGTAAGGGAGTAAGGGAGTAAGGGAGTAAGGGAGTAAGGGAGTAAGGGAGTAAGGGAGTAAGGGAGATACGGACAGTATATTTGCAAGTCAAACATACTGCCCTACTGCCCTACTGCCCTATTCCCCTACTCCCCTATTGCCTTCCCTAATGATCGAGCGCCTTCACAATACTCTCCACCATCTTCTTCGCGTCGGCAAAGAGCATCATGGTGTTGTCGCGGAAGAACAGCTCGTTTTCCACGCCCGCATAGCCCGAACCCATGCCGCGCTTGATGAACAGGACCGTACCAGCCTTGTCGACATCGAGGATCGACATGCCGAAGATCGGTGACTTCGGATCGGTCTTCGCCGCCGGATTGGTGACGTCATTCGCACCGATCACGAAGGCCACATCGGCCTGCGCGAATTCCGAATTGATGTCTTCCAGCTCGAACACTTCATCGTAAGGCACGTTGGCTTCGGCCAGAAGCACGTTCATATGCCCTGGCATACGGCCCGCGACCGGATGGATGGCATATTTGACTTCCACGCCTTCGGCCTTGAGCTTGTCGGCCATTTCGCGCAGCGCGTGCTGGGCCTGTGCCACCGCCATGCCATAACCCGGCACGATGATGACTTTCGAAGCATTCTTCATGATGAAGGCCGCATCGTCGGCAGAACCCTGCTTGACCGGACGCTGCTCCACCTCGCCGCCGCTGGCAGCGGATGTATCGCCGCCAAAGCCGCCGAGAATGACCGAAATGAACGAGCGGTTCATGCCCTTACACATGATGTAGCTGAGGATCGCACCGGACGAGCCGACCAGCGCGCCGGTGATGATCAGCGCCAGATTGCCGAGCGTGAAGCCGATGCCTGCCGCAGCCCAGCCCGAATAGGAATTGAGCATGGACACGACAACCGGCATGTCCGCACCGCCAATCGGAATGATGATGAGCACGCCGAAGGCAAGCGCCAGCAGCACGATCAGCCAGAACACGAAATGGCTTTCCGTGTTGGTGAGCACGACGATCAAAAGCACGATCGCCACGGCCAGAGCCGCATTGATGACATGGCGTCCCGGCAGCATGATCGGCTTGCCCGACACGCGTCCATCGAGCTTCAAAAAGGCGATGATCGAGCCGGTGAAGGTGATCGCGCCGATGGCGACGCCAAGCGACATTTCCACAAGCGCCTGACCGTGGATCTGGCCCACTTCGCCAATCCCGAACGAATGCGGCGAGTAAAGCGCGGCAGCGGCCACCAGAACAGCGGCAAGACCGATCAGCGAGTGAAAGGCGGCAACAAGCTGCGGCATGGCCGTCATGGCGATGCGGCGCGCGATGACCGCACCGATGCCGCCGCCAATGGCGATGCCGATGACGATCAGGACCAGACCGCCGAAGCTCGGACGCGCCAGCAACAATGTGGTGAGGATGGAAATCCCCATGCCGATCATGCCGTACATATTACCCTGACGGCTGGTCGTCGGATGCGACAGGCCGCGCAGCGCCAGAATGAACAGCACGCCGGAGACGAGATAAAGGAAGGCTGCGAGATTAACGCTCATGTTCGTTCAGCCTCACTTTTCTTTTTTCTTGTACATGGCGAGCATGCGCTGGGTGACCAGAAAGCCGCCGAAGATGTTGACGCTCGCGAGAATGAGCGCGATGAAACCGAAGCCGGTTGCCCAGCCGGAAAGCGACAGGCCAACGGCCAGAAGCGCACCCACCACGATCACCGATGAAATGGCGTTGGTCACGGCCATCAAAGGCGTGTGCAGCGCGGGCGTGACCGACCAGACGACGTAATAGCCGACGAAAATCGACAGGATGAAGATCGCGAAGCGAAACACGAACGGATCGATTGCGCCGCCCGATGCGGCATGCGCGGCAGCAGCCGCCGCATCACCCAGGCCGCCCGCATTTTCCGCCGCCTGACGGACGGCGTCTGCGGCCTGGTTCAGGCTCTCAAGAGCTTTATCGAGACTAGTTTCGGCCATTATGCCTCTCCTCCATCAACTGGAGACTTGGGGGATGAAGAAGACTTTGCAGCAGCCTTCGGTGCTTTTGCAGGCGCTTTCTTCGCCGTTTCCTTCGCCGTTTTCGGGGCTGCAGGTTTCGCAGCATCGCCAACGACTTCTGCCTTTGCGGCTCTGGGCTTCGGTGCGGCTTTCGGTTTTGCAGCCGGCTTTGCAACAACTGGCGTGGTTGCGGCAGGTGCTGCCTCAGCCTTGGCAAAAGCCGGATGGAGGATTTTGCCCTGATGGGTGAGAAGCGTCGCCTTCACCAGCTCTTCTTCCGGATCGATTTTCAGAAGCTTCGTTTCCTTGTCGACCAGCGTTTCGACGAAGGCGATCAGGTTGCGCGCGTAAAGCTGCGAGGCGCTTGCCGCAATGCGGCCCGGAACGTTGAGATGGCCGACGATCTTGACGCCGTTCACATCCGCAATCTGGCCAGCGACAGCGCCTTCGACATTGCCGCCGCGCTCGACCGCGAGATCGACAAGCACCGAGCCGGGGCGCATCGAAGCGACCATTTCCTTCGATACCAGCCGCGGCGCCGGACGGCCCGGAATGAGCGCCGTGGTGATGACGATATCCTGCTTGGCGATGTGGTCGGCAACAAGTGCCGCCTGTTTCGCCTGATATTCCTTCGACATTTCCTTGGCATAGCCGCCAGCGGTTTCCGCTGCCTTGAACTCCTCGTCCTCGACCGCGATGAACTTCGCGCCAAGCGAGGCGACCTGTTCCTTCGCAGCCGGGCGAACGTCGGTGGCGGTCACGACGGCGCCAAGGCGACGGGCCGTTGCAATGGCCTGAAGACCGGCAACCCCTGCCCCCATCACGAACACCTTGGCGGCAGGCACGGTGCCAGCCGCCGTCATCATCATCGGCATGGCGCGGTCATAGGTTTCCGCCGCGTCAATCACCGCCTGATAACCGGCGAGATTGGCCTGCGAAGACAATACGTCCATCACCTGCGCACGGGTGATGCGCGGCATGAATTCCATCGTGAAGGCAGAAATGCCAGCTCTGGCAAGCGCGGCGACAGCATCTTCATGGCCGTAAGGGTCGAGCATGGCGAAGAGCGCCGCGCCCGATTTATACCCTTTCAGTTCCGCATCGGACGGGCGGCGCACTTTAAGAACGACATCCGCCGTTCTGGCGTCCGCCACCGTGCCGATCCGGGCTCCGGCTGCGGTAAACTCGGCATCGGGAATGCGCGATTTCTCGCCCGCGCCTTTTTCCACCACGACATCGAAACCGAGCGCGATGAATTTCTTCACCGTCTCCGCCGACGCCGCGACACGGCTTTCATTGGGGTCGCTTTCTTTCGGGATAAATAACGTCTGGGCCAAGCTGGTTTCCCTTTCGTGGCGTTCTTCCGGGATTGATTCCGGTCATGCACAGTTACGAGCTTCCGGGGCGAAGCCCGTTCAAATAACCTGAACTATAGACATGCATAAAACCTCGGCACGGTATTCCATGCCAAGGCATTCGATCAAATCGTGCGGGTTGACCCCGGTTCGCGCTTCAGTTCAACGATACTGCGCCGGAAGCTGAAATCCGGCGGCAGTGGTCACGAAAGAATGAACCAGGCAGCGACACAGACTAGGATGAAAAGAACGGTCGCGGAGAAGAAACCACCAGCAAAAAAGCCGAACGCCATGGCAATCATAAGGGCGATAAGCGCCACCGTGCTCCATTTAACCAGGCCCGTGAAACCGGCATAAGTTTTCTCATGCTCGGAATAGTCCATCGGTGCGCCAAGTTCAGCCGGAGCCGTCGTATGATGTTCTGCCATTTTAGTTCCACCCATTTAAAGCATGTCTCCCAATAGTGGGAACCGGTTTTGGGACAAAGACATGCGTGAAAACAAGATTAAAGCGCAACACGCTTTAAAATTTCCGCCCATACACCGTCATGTTAAGCGGAAATGCCTGCAATCTTCAATGTGCGAGCGAACAAACCGATGCATTGACCGCAAGGCTTTTCGTCGCAGCTACCCTCTCTCCGCAGAAGCGGTTCCGCAATCTTCGTAAAGCGAAACTGCCCTTCTGGCTATATTTAATTGTTTAAGCTCCGGCGATGTTTTCAGATTCCTATATGCCGAGCCCGGTATATTTCGCCGTCGGCAGGATTGTCAGCGGCACGGAACTGTCCCGCATGTCGGCAAACATGGCGCGGCGCTCATGCGGCTGCGACTTGAAGAACGGAAAGCGCACGGCCACCGCATCGCGGATATTGCGGATGGGTGCAGCGCCGAGCCCCACCCTGATTCCATAGCCTTCATGCTCGCGGGCATCGGCCATGACCGAAGTGCCGAAAATGCGCTTGTAAAAGGCCATATGCTCGGGCTTCACCGAGGCAAGGCATTGATCCGCCGCGAAAAATTCCGACGCCATCGCCGCGATGCGCAAGGTGATATAGGGAATGGCAGGATATTCGCTCAACAGTTCCGGATCGGCCGCAAAGCGGGTCGGGTCGACAAAATGCATACCGCTGTTGAGCAGCGGATCGAGGATATCCGGGAAAAGCGCATAGCTCGTGCCGCGACGATGATCGGGCGTGATGTGATGGATGCGCAGCGTGCTGACCAGTTGCCCATCCACATGCACGCCATAGACGAAAGCATGGCTGTCACGGTCGATATCATCGACGATGGACGGCACTTCCGCCTCGTGCATCACATTGCGCGTGCGGTAGGAACGATAGCGCAGGCGGCCGATTTCCTCGAGGTCCTCCGCATGTACGATACGGCGATATTCCACCCGGTCGAGAAACTGCAACAGCTGCCGCGCAAAATTGGACAATGGCGGTTTATCGCCTGTAACAGCTGTATTCGTCATGCAATCGATTTTTCCGCACCCCGCAAATCAGTGTGCAGAATATGCCCCTTTATCAGCATGTAAAGATATAACTTTGTGCCCTGCCTTTTTGTCGCCGCACAATGAACGTTCGTTCGCCACAATTGAGTTGGGCTTTTACGCAGGAATATCCGTCAAAAAGTGCAAAATGGCCCGATTAAGGGCCATTTCAGGGTTCTGCCTTAATCTGAAAAAGGCTCTTTAAAGTGCGTTGGCGATCGCCTGAAACGCATGCATGGTTTCGTCTTTCATATCCTGCCCATCGACATTGTAACTGGCATGGGCAGAGGTCTTGGCAATCACCACACGCTTGGCGGGATTGACATAGATGAACTGCCCATAGATGCCGGCAGCGCTGAAATCGCCCTGCCAGTCAACCGGCGTCCACCACTGATAGCCATAGCCGAACGGAATCTTGCCGAACGCATCCTCGCGGCCGGGCATCAGATAGGGCGCATCCGGCGTCACCGAATCATGCACCCACTGCGCGGGCACAAGTTGCTCGCCCTTGAAGTTGCGGCCTTCGTTGAGATAGAGCAGCCCGAACCGCGCATAATCGCGCAGCACGGCATTCATCCCGCCTACTGCGGCAGCCTCTCCGGTCGGGTCCACGATCCAGAAGGCATCGGCTTCGGCGCCAAGCTTCGACCAGAGCCTGTCCTTCATGTAATCCTGCAAGGGAATGCCCGTCGCGCCTTCCAGAACCAGCCCGAGCGCCTGCGTATCCGACGAAACATACTGGCTGAGCGTTCCTTGCGGACGCACGCTTTTCAGATGCGCGGTGAAATTCGTGATCGAGCCGGTCAGAAGTTCCACGGCATAGCGGACAATATCGGAATTGAGATCGCCATAGTTCTCGTTGAAGCCGATGCCGGATGCCATCTGCAGCACGTTCTTGACCGTCACACCCTTGTAGCCGCCTTCGGCCAGCACCGGCGCATAGCGGTCGACCGGCTGGCCGATATCGATCAGGCCATCCCGGACGGCATTGCCGATAAGGAAGGAAACGACTGATTTTGAAACGGAAAATGCGATGGACTGGGTGGCCGGGCTGTTGCCGTGGTCATATTGTTCGTGGACGATGACGCCATCCTTGAGGACGATGAGGCCGGTGGTGCCGCCACGCTCCAGCCAGTCGGAAATCTTGCGGGTTTCGCCCTTGTAGACGAAAGTTTCCGGCAGGGGCTGCTTCGCCTTGGCAAGCGGGCTGACCTCGCCTTCATGCGGAATGCGCACGGACGGATAACGCTTGTAGACATTGCGGAAATTTTCAAAAATCTCCGGCCCCTTGAACATCTGGGCATATTGATAGACGGCCCAGGTTTCATGGATTTTCTTCCAGAAGACCCCCGTGCCGACACCGGCAACAACAACCAATGCGACCAGAACGTATAAAGTATAACGATACAATCGTTTCATTAGCCTCCCCTCAAACAACAAGATTGAGCCGAATATCTTTTCTATAAGCACATGAATGAATACTTATATTCACTCCTCCTCTCTATTATGAGCATGATAGTTCCCCGGAAAAATATCCCTATTATTCATATTTATTCAGATTTATGTGTACTATAAATGAACCGCTGCAATGCACTGCGGAGAATACCGGGTAAAGCGCTTTTGCAGCGCAGCCCTCACCTGCAAGGCACGCGCCCGAATGGTTCAAGTGGAGCGATCTGGCGGGGCGTTTCAGCCCGAAAGATTCAGCCTGAAAGATTCAGCCCGAACGATCAGGTGGAATCGCAGCCGCTTCATTTCCTGTTTTCTGGAGTATTCCGCCTGAAAGGCGGCAATGGGCCAAGCCTGCTCAGGCGACGGTTCGCCCACCATCGCGGCGCGCTGCGGCCTTCGCGGTCATGGCGCTGATCGCCTCCACCGGCACCGGCATGCCGAGCAGATAGCCCTGCACGAGATCGGCGCCCGCCGCCACGCGGATCAGCGCAAGCTGTTCCTCGGTTTCGACACCCTCCACCGTCACGCCGAGCCCCAGCTCATGCGAAAGCTGGGTGACGCCGCGAAGCAGCATCAGCGACCGCCGGTCGGTGGTGATGTCGCGCACGAAGGAGCGGTCGACCTTCACCTTGGTCAGGGGCAATGTATTGAGGTAGCTGAGGCTGGAATAGCCGGTTCCGAAATCGTCGAGCGCGATATTGATCCCGGCATTCTTGAGCCGCTGCAACACCATCGACGTCTTGTTGCGGTCCGAGATGATGGCGCTTTCCGTCACTTCCACCTCGAGCCGATGCGCCGGAAGCCCGGATTTTTGCAAGGCATTGGCGATATCGCGGGCAATGTCGTTGCTTTTCAGGTCGATGGCCGACAGGTTGACGGAAACGCCGATGCGATCGCCCCATGACAGGCAGTCGGCACAGGCCTGCTCCAGCATGAAGCGGGTTATGTCGGTGATGATGCCCATTTCCTCCGCAAGCGGAATGAATTCGGCAGGCGGCACGAAACCGAGCTCCGGATGCTCCCACCGCGCAAGCGCCTCACATGCGACAACGCGCAGGGACTGCGCGCTGACGATGGGCTGGTAGACGACCTTGATCTCGCCGTGATTGATGGCGAGCCGCAGATCCGCCTTGAGTTTCTGGCGTCCGCGATATTTGGTGTCCATCGCATCGACGAAGACCGACCAGGATTTTTCTTCCGTGCTTTTGGCTTCGTAAAGCGCCAGGTCGGCATTGATATGCATGCTGCCGACATCGGACCTTTCGACATTCTCGATCGCCACGCCCGCGCTGATATCGATCTGGACCTGATCGCCGTCGAGATCGTAAACCCCGGTCGCCACCGCCATGATGTGGTCCATCACCCCGGCAATATCGGCCTCGCCGCGCAGGTTGAAGACAAACACCACGAACTCGTCGCCGCCGAAGCGCGATGCAACGAAGCGCTGCGGATCGAGCGAGTTCAGCCGTTCGGCGAACAGGCGCAACAGCACATCGCCCGTATGATGCCCCAGCGTGTCGTTGACATGCTTGAAATGGTTGATGTCGATGACGATGAGCGCGACCTGCGTGCCCTTCTTCTGATGGGGACGCAGCGAGCGCACCATAGTCTCGAAATAATTGCGGTTCGGCAGGCCGGTCAGGCCGTCATAGCGCGCCATATGCTGGATGCGCGCTTCCGCTTCCACACGCTGCGTCACATCCTCGAACATCAGGACCGCCCCTTCATTGAGGGTCTGGTTGCCGATGCATTCGATATAGCGCTGGTTTGAAAGCTGGAAAATGTCGCGGGCGCGCTTGCCGATCAGGAGGTCCTGCATGCGCACATGCACGCTTTTCAGGTCGGTCTGCGGAAACAGCCCCTTCTTGGCGCAATAGCGTAGAAGGACATCGAGCTTGCGGCCATGCAGCTTGGTATGCTCGGCAATCTGCAGCATCGCCTTGGCCTTGTTGTTGATGACGGCGATGCGCTGCTGGCTGTCGAACATCAAAAGGCCCTGCGGCATGTTGTTTAGCGCCGCATCGAAACGCCCGGCCACGATGGACAGGCGACGCTTGCCCATGACCGCCGCGAAGAGAAATTCGCGCAACCCGTTGGCCATCTGGATGTTGGACAGGAAATACGGGATCAGCAGCAGGCCGATGATGACGTGAAACGGCGTCCCCGCCAGAATGAGCCCCGCCAGAACGGGAAGGAGCGTGCAGGCCGACATCAGGATGACGGCCTTTGCCGAAGCATAGTTGCGGCCCACGATGGAAACGACCGAGGCAAGCAGCACGGTCAGGCTGGCAAGTTCGGCGAAGGAATCCCGCAGCACGAAGCTTGAGAAGAAACATAACATGCCGAGCGTCAGACACACGGCGGATGCGCCGATCAGATAGCGCGTCTCCCACCGGTCGAGATCGGCATGGGAAAGCGGCTGCTGCCTTGCCTGATCGAACTTGTGCATGTCGAAGATGCGGCCAACCGCCACGATGGCGAAGACGCCGGCAAACATCAGATAGCGCCAGTCGTCGGTTTTCACATAGATGACGACACAGGCTACAACGTGCGCGAGCAAGCCGAACCAGAGCGTCGTACGATTACCATACAGCGCTCTGAGAAAAGATAGCCGCACATCTGCAGGTATCTCAGGTTTACGGCTTTGCCACATTCGATGCATTTAATCCCTTGTATGGGGCAGCAATATCGCACCAATGACTTAAAAATATCTTTCGGGATATTAAACCACAAGCTGTCATGCCGACCACCATAAGATGTATTCAGATGTTTTTTAAGGAAAACCATAGACGCACAACCCCCGCCCGGCAATTACAACCAGAGGCATGTATTGTTTTAGTTGTCCTAATATTACTGAAACAGCCATAATTGGAGAACAGCGCAGGTTAGTTGCCGCGTCGCGGAGAATTAATCCAGATTAGTCACGATGGATATTCTGCCGCCAGAGTCCCGCCTTTTAGAGAAAAATCCTGCCATCCAAGGTCCAGCGGCGGGAAATAACCGCAAGAAGCTTCCAACTCTGTCAGAGTTGGTGCCCCCCGTCGACGGTGATGATCGAACCGGTCATATAGCGGCTGGCGTCGGAGGCCAGCATCAGCACAACCCCGTCCAGATCCTGCGGCTCGCCAAGGCGCCGCATCGGGTTTCGCCCTTTGAAGTAGCCCCCTGCCGGACCTTGCAGCTGTTCTTCGTTGATTCGCGTTGGAAACCAGCCCGGCGAAATCGCGTTGACGCGAATATCGTGCGCGGCCCATTCCAGCGCCAGCGCCCGCGTCATCTGCGTCACGCAGGCCTTGGACATGGAATAAGCGGCAGCGCCCTTCTGCGGACGCTCGCCCAGAATGCTGGTCGTGTTGACGATGGAGCCGCCCTCGCCATGCCGGATCATGCGGCGCGCCGCTTCCTGCGCCACGAAAAAGGCACCGGCGACATTCACCTCGAAAATATGTTCGAGCATGTCGCGCGTCGTATCGAGCGCGCGCGCCATATGCGCAACGCCGGCATTGTTGAAAAGCGCCGTTATCGGTCCGAAACGCGCTTCCGCTTCTTCGAAAGCACGGACGATTTCATCCGGATGGGTCACATCCGCCATGATTTCCAGCACTTCGCCGCCCGACGGGCAAATGCTTTCTCCTGCATGGGTGCGCGAGATCGAAATCACATGCGCACCGTGCCCTGCCAGCACATGGACCATCCTGAGGCCCAACCCTGAAGAACCACCCGTCACGGCAATAACCTTGCCCCTGACGGAGAAAAGCTGATCGTCAGTCATTCATCCCCTCAACTGCCAATCCGTCTTTATTCATTCCTAGATTATCGGAAGCAGCATTTGAACCATCTTCGACCGTAAAAATCAGTCCAAATCAACACAATACACAGAAGGCACAATCAAAAGACCGACCGCAGGGCCGCAGGACGACACCTGTTCGTGATTGCGCGCGCCATTGCGGAGAAGTAAGGAACAGAGCAAACAGGGCATTTCCAGTTCGAACTGGATCGCTGGGAATGCCCTTTATCTTTGTTTCTAGGCATTAACTCACGCAAAACCGCTTCATATTCCGAATGGTGGAAACGAACATTATGCCCAAGACTTCTCGCCCTCTCGTCGCCGTACCGACCGATGTGAAGCCATTTGAAAACTACACCTGGCACGCCGCGCCGGAACAATATCTGGCAGCCGCCATCGATGTTGCGGGCGTGACCCCGCTTCTGGTGCCGAGCTTCGGCGACCGGATGGACCTCGACGCCATTCTGGATGCGGTGGACGGCCTTCTCGTCACCGGTTCCAAATCGAACGTTCACCCTGCCCTCTACGGCGTGGAGCCGAATCCGGCCTTTGAGCCTTATGACAATGCCCGCGACGCGACATCGCTGCCGCTGATCCGCGCCGCCATTGAAAAGGGCGTTCCGGTACTGGCCATCTGCCGCGGCATACAGGAACTGAACGTCGCGCTGGGCGGCACGCTCGCCACCGAAATCCAGGAGCTGGAAGGCCGGATGGACCACCGCGCGCCGGAATCGGAAAGCCAGGCGGAGCGCTTCGCCATCCAGCATCCGATCAAACTCAACCCGAACTCATGCCTGGCAGAAATCCTGAAGGAAGACAGCGTGCGGGTGAACTCCGTCCACCGGCAGGCGATCGACAGGCTTGCGCCGCAGCTTGAGGTCGAAGCCGTTGCGGAAGACGGAACCATCGAAGCCGTCTCGGTGAAGAATGCGAAGGGATTTGTCGTCGGCGTCCAGTGGCACCCGGAATACTGGGTGCATTCCGATGCCCCTTCCCGCAAGATATTCGAGGCGTTCGGCGATGCAGTGCGCCAACATAGGGCAGTAGGGCAGTAGGGCAGTAGGGCAGTAGGGCAGTAGGGCAGTAGGGCAGTAGGGCAGTAGGGGCAGTAGGGCAGTAG
>NZ_JBQQAM010000023.1:0-25221 GCF_052246815.1 Brucella sp. RRSP16 | reverse complement strand
TCGTTTCGATCCGGACATGAAGGCGTTCTTCCAGCGCCTCAAGCAAAAGGGAAAGCCGAGCAAAGTCGCACTCGTCGCCGTCATGCGAAAAATGATCATTATCCTCAACGCGAGAATCCGGGACGCAAACGCAACGGTGCTTGACACCTAACACCGTTGCTTTTTGTTTGGCGCGGCCATTCCTGCACCCGTGCATGGCAGACCAGACTCCATGTAGGATGACGAATGCGATATTGTGTGCTAAGAGCGCGCGCAACAAGGGTCGAAAAGCCAGGTGCCGGACCCTATTTATCCATGAATTCGGGCCAGATTGTCTGGCGAAGCTTATCGGCGCGCTTCCGGCGGTCGTCTCCAACAGTTGAAAACAGATGTCCATTTCGTTCGACCTTACCATTGATGATACGCGCGACCAGCTTGCCCGCCATGCGCGCGCCAGCCTGGAGGCAAAGCCTTCGCTTATCGGCATGTCACGCGAGGAAATGGCGCAAGCGCTGATCAAGGTCGGCGTGCCGGAACGCCAGACGAAAATGCGTATCAGCCAGCTCTGGCACTGGCTCTATGTGCGCGGCGTTTCCGACTTCGCCGACATGCGCAATATATCCAAGGATTTGCGCGCCCTGCTGGCGCAGCATTTCACCATCGCGCGGCCCGAAGTGGTCGAGGAACAGATCTCGCAGGACGGCACCCGCAAGTGGCTGTTCCGCTTTCCGCCGCGCGGTGCCGGTCGCCCCGTCGAAATCGAAAGCGTCTATATCCCTGAGGAAGGCCGCGGCACGCTGTGCATTTCCAGCCAGGTCGGCTGCACGCTCACCTGCTCGTTCTGCCATACCGGCACCCAGAAGCTGGTGCGCAACCTCACCTCGGAAGAAATTCTGGCGCAGCTTTTGACCGCCCGCGACCGGCTTGGCGATTTTCCGGACAAGGATACGCCGGACGGCGCAATGGTGCCTGCCGAAGGGCGCAAGATCACCAATATCGTGATGATGGGCATGGGCGAGCCGCTCTATAATTTCGAGGAAGTGAAGAAGGCCCTGCTGATCGCCTCCGATGGCGACGGCCTGTCCCTTTCCAAGCGCCGCATCACGCTTTCGACCTCCGGCGTCGTGCCGGAAATCTATCGCACCGGCGACGAGATCGGCGTCATGCTCGCCATTTCGCTGCACGCCGTGCGCGACGAATTGCGCGACATTCTGGTGCCGATCAACAAGAAGTATCCGCTGGAACAGCTCATCAAGGCCTGCCGCGAATATCCGGGCCTGTCCAATGCCAAGCGCATCACCTTCGAATATGTGATGCTCAAGGACATCAATGACAGCCTTGAGGACGCCAAGCTTCTGGTGAAGCTGTTGCAGGGCATTCCGGCCAAGATCAACCTGATCCCGTTCAACCCCTGGCCCGGCACCAATTACCAGTGCTCGGAATGGGAGCAGATCGAGAAATTTGCCGATTATGTGAATGCGGCTGGCTACGCATCGCCGATCCGCACGCCGCGCGGCCGCGACATTCTCGCCGCCTGCGGCCAGCTCAAGTCGGAATCCGAGCGCATGCGCAAGAGCGAGCGCCTCGCGCTCGAAGCCATGATGATCGCCGGGCATGGTGAATAACAGTCCGATGGGGGAGCGCGCTTGAACGATACTCTGGACTATATCATGCGCTTCGTCGTCGTCGTGTTCGGCTATTGCTGCGCTGTACTGGCGGCAGGCTGGTTTCTGGCCGCCATCCTGTTCCGTACCCTCGGCATCGATTCCTTCATGAACGATTTCGTCATGATGGCGAGCGATACGGATGCCGGTTCGTTCTTCGCGGCCACCAGCTTCTGGAGCGCCGTGTTCGTCAGCGGTTTCGCGCTTGCGGTACTGGCCGGCGGGTTCAGCTTCCTGCCCGCCCTCATCCTGATCATCCTGGCGGAAGCGCGCGGTTACAAGTCGTCGCTGTTCTACTGCGTTGCGGGCGCACTGATCGGGCTTGCGGCAGCAAGCGCATCGCTTCCGTTCAGCGATAACCGGAGCGTACAGGAAAGCTCGCTCTGGATTGCAGCCATAGCAGGCGCCGGCGTCGTCGGCAGCTTCGTCTATTGGCTGCTCGCAGGCCGCAATGCCGGACGGCTTCTATCCCGCCCGACCAACTGATTTTTTACTTCGCCTGTGCGGTGATGATCTTCAGCGCGAAGGCCGAGAATACGCCCGCAAACATCCAGTCCACGATGCGCGTCACGGTCGGGTTCTTTTTCAGGAGCCCGGCGAAACGGTCCGCTGCCACCACCATCGGAATGGTGAAGGGCAGCGCCATCGGAATGAACGACAGGCCGAGGAAGAACAATTTGCCCATGGCATGCGGGTCATGGGCCGAGACGAACTGCGGCAGGAAGGTCATGTTGAACAGGATGATCTTCGGATTGAGCAGGTTGATGCCAAGCCCGGTCAGCCAGTTCTGGAACAGCGTATGCTTCTTGCCGCCATTCTTTTCCGGCGAGAAGGCCGATCCCTTGCGGATCGCCTGCACGGCCAGAAAGACCAGATAGCCCGCGCCTACGATTTTCAGCGCCGTGAAGGCAGCCGGAGAGGCGATGATCAGCGCCGAAAGGCCGAGCGCCACCATGGTGGTGTGAATGACGATGCCGGTGCTGGCGCCAGCCATGCAGGCAAAGCCTGCCGCCTTGCCTTCGGAAAGGGCGCGCCCGACGAACAGCGTCATGTCGGGGCCGGGCGTGATGGAAAGGATCGCGGTTGCTATCGCGAACTGGACAAAGATCGTCCATTCGGGGATGAAGGTCAGGTTCGTCAGAAAAGACATCGAAATGTGCTCCAAGAGATGGCGCACGCTAGAATAATTTCCCGGCAAAGGGAACAGTGGAATGGAGACCGGAATGCTGCTGATCGTGGGGACCGTCCGCCTGCCGCCGGAAAACCTCGAGCGGGCGCGCGAAGCCATGCGGGCCATGATCGCGGCCAGCCGCGCGGAGGATGGCTGCGTAGACTATGGCTATGCCGAGGACGTGCTGCAGCCCGGCCTGATCCACGTCAAGGAATTCTGGCGCGATCGCGCCTCGCTCGACCGGCATTTCGCCTCCCCCCATATCGCCGCATGGCGCGGGACATGGCCCGAACTTGGCATCGGCGACCGCAATCTCGTCATTTATGAAGTTGGCGAACCACAGATCACGTAATACGCATGAGTTTTCGCGATAAGTCGCAGTTCGTCGGCTTGCACGCGGCTTGGCAACTGGTAAAAGACTTGCGGATATATCTGTTGGAGTTCCGCTCCAACCGCCACCGCATCAGACGGAAGTGAATTATGAGCAAGTGGAAAGACGTTAAGAAAGTCGTTCTCGCCTATTCGGGCGGCCTCGACACCTCGATCATCCTGAAGTGGCTTCAGACGGAACTGGGCGCGGAAGTCGTGACCTTTACCGCCGATCTCGGCCAGGGGGAAGAACTTGAACCGGCTCGCAAGAAGGCGGAAATGCTGGGCATCAAGGAAATCTTCATCGAGGACGTGCGCGAAGAATTCGTGCGCGATTTCGTCTTCCCGATGTTCCGCGCCAATGCCGTCTATGAAGGCGTCTACCTGCTCGGCACCTCGATTGCCCGCCCGCTGATCTCCAAGCACCTGATCGACATCGCCAGGAAGACCGGCGCCGACGCCATCGCGCATGGCGCGACCGGCAAGGGCAACGACCAGGTTCGTTTCGAGCTTTCCGCTTACGCGCTGAACCCGGACATCAAGATCATCGCCCCATGGCGCGACTGGTCGTTCAAGAGCCGCACCCATCTGCTGGAATTCGCCGAACAGCATCAGATCCCCGTCGCCAAGGACAAGAAGGGCGAAGCGCCGTTCTCCGTCGACGCCAACCTGCTGCACTCCTCGTCCGAGGGCAAAGTTCTGGAAGATCCGGCTGTCGAGGCTCCGGAATATGTGCATATGCGCACCATTTCGCCGGAAACCGCGCCCGACAAGGCAACGATCATCAAGATTGGCTTTGAAAAGGGCGACGCCGTTTCGATCAATGGCGAGCGCCTGTCGCCTGCGACACTGCTTGCCAAGCTCAACGACTATGGCCGCGACAACGGCATCGGTCGTCTCGACCTCGTGGAAAACCGCTTCGTCGGCATGAAGTCGCGCGGCGTCTACGAAACGCCGGGCGGCACGATCCTGCTTGCTGCACACCGCGCCATCGAATCGATCACGCTCGACCGTGGTGCGGCGCACCTGAAAGACGAGCTGATGCCGCGCTATGCGGAACTCATCTATTACGGCTTCTGGTTCTCGCCGGAACGCGAAATGCTGCAGGCGGCAATCGATCACAGCCAGCGCCATGTCGAAGGCGAAGTCACGCTCAAGCTCTACAAGGGCAATGTGATGGTGATCGGCCGTGAATCGGAAAAGTCGCTCTATTCCGACAAGCTCGTCACCTTCGAAGACGATCAGGGCGCCTACGACCAGAAGGACGCCGCAGGCTTCATCAAGCTCAATGCGCTGCGTCTGCGCACGCTTGCTGCGCGTGATCGCAAATAAGCATATCCAACCCGGACAAAAGCCCGCCTTCCCGGCGGGCTTTTTTTTAGAGCAGGACGTGAATTTTGTCTTTCTATCTGGCCCTGCCCGCCTGCATTCTGCTTGGCATTTATCTGCTGGTGCGCTGCATTTCCATTCTATGGAAAATCATTGCGCCTGAGGTCCGGCACCAGTTTGCAGGCAGCGCCCGGCCACATGTCTTTCACTTACCAAACGCCGGGCGATACGCGATCAGCATCGTGTTTCCGCCGTTTACCATTTTCCCCGGCACGGCCTATTTCTCAACGCAGTTTGCCATCAAGGCGCGCGCGACCGGCGCGCCGATTGCCTATCATTCCACAAGCCGCTTCCTGTTGAGCGTCCGGCGGACGGATATGCGCGGCAATGCTTCCCATGCCTTGGGATATTTCGACTGCATGACAGCCGGGGATTACGAAATCACCTGCCTGACCCCCGAAAAGATCAGGGCGAATTTCCGGCTGGAAATAACGCCCCATGTTTCGGTCCTGAAACTCGCGCCCGTCATCGCGGGAACCATTCTTGCCGCTGGAATGAGCGTGGGCGGGACGATTGTCTTTGTGCTCTGGATGACCGGCAAAATTTGATAAAGTCAGACTGCGTTCTTGATTGCCGCCAGCATTTTTTCCTCGCCGGGACGCAAGGTCAGCACCCGCACGCCATTGGCCGTGACGGCGACCGTATGCTCGAACTGCGCTGACAGTTTTCCGTCACGCGTCACCACCGTCCAGCCATCCTTTTCCTGCTTCACCTTGGCCGTACCCTGATTGAGCATCGGCTCGATGGTGAACACCATGCCTTCGCGCAGGCGAACCCCGGTGCCGGGCTTGCCGAAATGCAGGACCTGCGGTTCCTCATGCATTTCGCGACCGATGCCATGGCCGCAATATTCCCGCACGATGCTGTAATCATGCCGCTTGGCGTGACGTTCGATGGCATGGCCGATATCGCCAAGCGTCGCGCCGGGGCGCACGGCGGCAATTCCCTTCCACAGCGCCTCATAGGTCACGCGGACCAGTCGCGAGGCAAAGGGCGCAACGTCACCCACCATGTAGGTCTTGCTGGAATCGGCGATATAGCCGTCCTTTTCCAGCGTGATGTCGAAGTTGATGATCTCGCCGTTTTGAATGATCTGGTCATTCGACGGCATGCCATGGCAGACGACCTCGTTCCTGGAGCTGTTCAGCACATAAGGATAGTCATATTGTCCCTTGCTGGCAGGCCGCGCCTGCAATTCGCGGGTGATGTAGTCCTCGACCAGATCGTTGACCTGCATCGTGGTCATGCCCGCCAGCGGCGTGCGGTCGAGAAGGGCAAAAACCGAGGCGAGCAGCGCGCCGGATGCCGCCATCTTTTCCACTTCGGCCGGCGTCTTGGTCATGACGGCTGCACTTCCAGCACCGGCAGAACCGGCAGCTCGACCTGCGCTGCGCGCAACTGCATCTGCACGATCTCGTTGAACGACAGGTCGGGATGGGCCTGCGCCAGCATGCCGATCTTCATCCAGTATTCAGCCTGCGCATTGATGGAACGGCACATGACGTCGCTCGCCTTGCGCAGTTCTTCATGCAGTTCATCACCGATCTTTACGATACCCATAACAGTGTCCGGAATAAGCGTTTGATATACGAACCATATATAAACCGTATATTCTGATCGTTCAAGCTTTCTACTCTTCCTCCTCAGGCAATCAAATCATTTGCATTTAATACGGCACCTTACTATAAGGTTCCGTATGGAAATAATCGAGCAAAAGCATCGTGCCCTTCTGGGCGAAATGGAACGCCGGCACAGCCCGTCCACCGACGCGCTGAAAGCCTGTTTTGAAGTCTTGTCGCTTGCTGCGGCCATTGACCGGGATTGCGCCAGCCGGCTGGCGCCGCACAAGCTTTCGGAGGGCAAGTTCGTCCTGCTGTTTCTGCTGCACGATGCGCCGACGGCCTCTCGCCGCACGCGCTTTCGGAACGCGCAGGTGTCACGCGCGCCACCATCACCGGCCTGCTGGACGGGCTGGAGCGCGACGGTTTCCTCAAGCGCCACGCGGATAGCGCGGACCGCCGCAAGCTGACTGTCCGGCTGACATCCGAAGGAGTGCTGCTGGCGCAACAGCTTTTCGAACAACATACCGCATGGATTGCAAGCCTGATGAGCGATCTCTCGTCAGGCGAACAGCAGCTTCTCAGCACCTTGCTGCGCCGCATCTGGAGCCGCACCGATGCCGGTCGCTCCTTCAAGATCAATGAAACCCTAAGGGATATGACATGACCTATTACCTCGCCGAGCTTTATTCCCCAAAATCGAGCTGGCACGCACTCGATGCTGAAGGCCGGCAGGCCTTCTTCGAGAAAGTCGGCGCGGGCATGGGCGGACTTGCGGCGCTCGGTATCGAGGCTTTGGCATTGGGGCCTGTCGACGCGACAAAGCCTTTTGCACCCGGTCAGAATTTCTTCGCCATCTGGCGTTTTCCGGACGAAGCAGCCCTCGACATGCTGATTGCCGGAATCACCGCCACCGGCTGGCATGATTATTTCGACACGATCAATGCGGCTGGCGCTGGCACGGACCTGCCCGGTCATCTGGCGCAACTGGCAGGCGTGCCTTTCCGGGAAGCCGCCTGATACTACAGTTGCATTCTTCGTGAGGCCGGGGCTGAAAGAGCGCCTTGTCTGCGTTCCGGGGCCCGCCTGCCTTCAAATACGCTCCGCTCCGGTACTCGAAAATCACTCTTTTCGCCACGGCCCGACGAATTTGCAACTGTGGTGCCAGCTGATCGCCATGACGATAAATGCTTCCTCTCAGAGCGACCTTTGTGCGTCCCAATGAACGCAGGGCGCTCCAGGGAAGGATTTTTCTTATCCACACATGCTCCCGGCTGATCCCGCCGACTGAGCCCGCCCACTGATCCCGCTTGACTCTTGCCTCGCTCGATTCAATACTAGAACAAATAGAGAACAATTTGACAGGAATCGAACGTGAGCGGCATCGACATCGCGGCGTTGCGGCGCATGGTTACGGCCATTGCAGGCAATGATCCGCAAGGCAGTTTTGCCAGCAGGACAGGAAGCGAGGACAGGTGCGGTTTTGCGCGCGCCCGCAGTTTCACGCTTGGCCTTGCCGGGGCCGATGCCGCCTTTCCGCACGGTCTGGCGGGCGATGCGCTGCACGAGGTCTTTGCCGAAAATCCGGGCGCGCATATGGCGGCGACCGGCTTTGCGCTCGCCTTTGCCGCCCGCGCGACCGAGCGCTCCACACGATATCGGCGCCCCATCATCTGGATCGAGGAGGAAAAGGCTGCAAGCGAATATGGCGGGCTTTATCCGCCGGGGCTCCATGCCTTCGGGATCGATCCGTCGCGGCTTCTGATCGTGCGCTGCCCCACGGCGCAGGATGTGCTGAAAGCGGCAAACGATGCGCTGGAAGCAGGCAGCGGCGGCAAGGCCTCGCATCTTGTTTCCGGCGTCGTCGCCTCGGTGACAGGCCAGCCGAAATGTCTCGACCTCACCGCCTCGCGCCGCCTGCTTCTGGCAACAGAAACCGCGCAGCTGCCCGTCATCCTGCTCAGGAGCCACCGGACGGCGGTGCAAAGCGCTGCCGTCAGCCGCTGGCGGGTGGCGCCCGCGCCATCGCGTTCAAGCGGAGCGAGTGCGCCGGGAAAGCCCGCCTTTTCCGCCGTGCTGGAGCGCAACCGCCACGGCACATGCGGACAATGGATCATGGAATGGAACAATGAAACCCTTGAATTTGGTGCACGAGAACGGGACGGCAGAACGCTTGTTTCTCGCCCTGTGGTTTCCGTTTCTGCCGACCGACCGGCTTCGCCGCGCCGTTCCGCATGACGGCAGGGAGCGCCCGCCCCTGGTGGTGACCGAGCGCACGGCCAATGCGCTGCGCCTGACGGCGGTGGATGCGGCGGCGGCAAGGCTCGGTCTTTTCCCCGGCATGGCGCTGACGGATGCCCGCGCCCGCGTGGAAAGGCTGGAAGTGGCGACCGCCGTGCCGGAACAGGATGCGGCCTTGCTCAAGCGCCTTGTCCATTGGTGCGAGCGCTACACGCCGCTCGTCGCCTACGATGAGCCGCATGGGCTGATGCTCGACATAACCGGCTGCGCGCATCTGTTCGGCGGGCTCGCCGCCATGCGCGCCGACGCCATCGGCCGCATCGAACGCGCCGGGCTGAAGGTGCAGGCAGCGATTGCCGACAACAGTTTTGCCGCACGCCTTCTGGCACGGGGAACGAAGGGCGGTGTCTTCAGCAAGGTGGAGGCCGACCGGCAGCTTCCCCGCCTGCCGCTTTCCGCGCTGGAACTGACGCAAGCCGCCGAAACCGGGCTCAAGCGCGCCGGGCTGAAACGCATCGGCGATGTGATGGGGCTTCCGCGCGCCGCGCTCACCGCCCGTTTCGGCACTGATCTTGCGACCCGGCTCGACCGGCTGGCGCGGCGCGAGCGCGCGCCGATTTCCCCCTTGCGCATCCTGCCGCTCCGCACCGCCGAACGCCGCCTGTCGGAACCCGTCACGGGGATGGAGCTGGTCGAACACATTTTGCAGGAACTGGCGCAGGCGCTTTTTGCGCAGCTTGAACCGGAGGGCAAGGGCGCGCTGCTGATCGAGGCCTCCTTCTTCCGTGTCGATGGCGACGTGCGCCATATCCATATCGAAACCGGCCAGCCCTTGCGCGACGACAGGGTTTTCCTGCGCCTTGCACGCGAAAGGCTCAACGCCTTGACCTCTCCCCTCGACGCCGGTTTCGGCTTCGACATGATCCGGCTGGCGGCGTTGCGCTGCGCACCCGTCGCCCAGCGCCAGACGGGGCTCGACCAGCATGAGGAGGATGAAGCGGGTTTCAGCCAGCTTGTCGACCGGCTTTCGGCGCGGCTTGGACAGGACCGCGTTCTCGTTTCCTTTTCGCGCAACACCCATATTCCCGAACGGGCCTTCGGCCTGCGTCCCGCCCTCCATGCGGACGGCAAGGGCGAAGCCGGTCATGAAAGCGCTCCGATGCTTCCCTCAGGGCTTCCCCCGGCGCTTTCCCCAGGGCTTCCCGGCGATCCGCCCGCGCGCCCCATAAAACTGTTTCGCCCGCCGCAATTGATCGAAAGCGTGGCGGAAGTGCCTGACAGTCCGCCTTCCTTCTTCCTGTGGCGGCGGGTGCGCCATCAGGTGCGCCTTGCCGAAGGGCCGGAACGGATCGAGCCGGAATGGTGGCGTGCAATCGGCCAGGACGTGCCGGAACTGCGCGATTATTACCGGGTGGAGGATGAAAACGGCCAGCGTTTCTGGATTTTTCGCGAGGGGCTTTATGACGGCCTCAATCATCCGCGCTGGTTTCTGCATGGGTTGTTTGCGTGATGGCACAGTTTTTTGAAATGGCTGCTGCCAGCAATTTTTCCTTCCTTTGCGGCGCATCGCATCCGCAGGAACTGGTTTTGCAGGCCCATGCGCTTGGCCTGTCCGGCATAGGCATTGCCGACCGCAACACGCTGGCCGGTGTGGTGCGCGCCCATGCGGCATGGAAGGAATTTCGCGACAAGAGCGATTTCCGGCTGTTCATCGGCTGCCGCCTGTCCTTCACCGACGGAACGCCGGACATGGTCGTCTATCCGCGTGATCGCGCCGCCTATGGGCAATTGTGCCGCCTGCTGACCGAAGGCAAGACCCGCGCCGCCACCAAGGGCGAATGCCATCTCGAATGGAGCGACCTTCTGTTTCGCGCCCGGCAATTCCAGATCGCGGTCTTTCCTCCCGAGGACGACAGACCGGACTTTGCCGACCGCCTGGCGGATATCGCCAAGGCCGCCCCCGGCTCCGTCTGGCTGGCGCTCGCCATGCCGCATCAGGGGCAGGACGGACGCCGCGCGGAACGCATCGCCCGTTTCGCGGCCGAAGCCAATGTGCCGCTGATCGCCACCAATGACGTGCTCTATCATCATCCCGACCGCCGCGCGCTTCAGGACGTGCTGACGGCAACCCGCCACTACACGACTGTTTTTGCAGCCGGGCAGCTTCTGGAAAAAAATGCCGAACGCCATCTGAAACCGCCCAGGGAAATGCTGCGGCTGTTCCGCGATTATCCCGAAGCCGTCGCGGCGACCGCCGATTTCGCGGCGCCCATCACCTTCCGGCTTGACGAACTGAAATATGCCTATCCCGATGAACCCATTCCGCCCGGCAAGACGGCACGGCAGCATCTTCATGATCTCACCTGGGAAGGCGCTACCCGCCATTACGGCGCGGACACGATCCCGCCCAAGGTGCAGGCGCTGATCAACAAGGAGCTGGCGCTGATCGCCCAGCTTCAATACGAACCCTATTTCCTCACCGTCTATGACATTGTGAACCATGCCCGCAAAGAAGGCATTCTGTGCCAGGGCCGCGGCTCGGCAGCCAATTCCGTGGTCTGTTTCTGCCTTGGCATTACCGGCGTGAACCCGACGGAAGTGGACCTCCTGTTCGAGCGCTTCATCTCCGCCGAGCGGCAGGAACCGCCGGATATCGATGTCGATTTCGAGCATGAGCGCCGCGAAGAGGTGATGCAATATGTCTATGACCGCTACTCAAGGGACCGGGCCGCCATTGTTGCGACCGTCATCAGCTATCGGTCCCGTAGCGCCATCCGCGATGTCGGCAAGGCGCTGGGCCTGACCGAAGACGTGACGGCAGCGCTCGCCAATACGGTGTGGGGCATATCGGGCGGCGGCATCGACAAGCAGCATATAAGGCAGGCGGGTCTCGATCCCGAAAACCCTATCATCCGGCGCGCGGTGGAACTTGCCATCACGCTGATCGGCTTTCCGCGTCATCTGTCGCAGCATGTCGGCGGTTTCGTGCTCACCCGCAACCGGCTGGACGAGACCGTGCCCATCGGCCCGGCGGCGATGAAGGACCGCTCCTTCATCGAATGGGACAAGGACGATATCGACGAGGTGGGGCTGATGAAGGTCGATGTGCTGTCGCTCGGCATGCTCACCTGCATCCGCAAGGCATTGGACCTCATTCACCAGCACAAGCCGCAGCTTTATGGCGGCGAAAAGCTGACGCTGGCCAATCTGCCCCGCGAAGACAAGCGCGTCTACGACATGCTGTGCGCGGGCGATTCGCTCGGCGTGTTTCAGGTGGAAAGCCGCGCCCAGATGAACATGCTGCCACGCCTGAAACCGCGTGAGTTCTACGATCTCGTCATCGAGGTCGCCATTGTGCGCCCCGGCCCCATTCAGGGCGACATGGTGCATCCTTATCTGCGCCGGCGAAACGGACAGGAAAAGCCGCTTCTCCCCTCGCCCGCGCCGGAGCACGGCCCGCCGGACGAGCTGCGGCAGATTCTCGGCAAGACGATGGGCGTCCCGCTTTTTCAGGAACAGGCGATGCGCATTGCCATGGAGGCTGCAAAATTCACCCCCGATGAGGCCAACCAGCTGCGCCGCGCCATGGCCACCTTCCGCAAGATGGGCACCATCCATACGATGGAGCAAAAGATGATCGAAGGCATGGTCAGGCGTGGCTACGACCGGACCTTTGCCGAAAACTGCTTCAACCAGATCAAGGGCTTCGGCGAATATGGTTTTCCTGAAAGCCATGCGGCGAGCTTTGCGCATCTGGTCTATATTTCCGCATGGCTCAAATGCCACCATCCGGAAGTGTTCGCCGCCGCCCTCCTCAATTCCCAGCCCATGGGTTTTTACGCGTCCGCCCAGATCGTGCGCGATGCCCGCGAGCATGGCGTGACGGTGCTGCCCGTCGATGTGAATTTCAGCCAATGGGATAATATTCTGGAGGAAACGCCCGATATTCGCCTGGCGCTGCGGCTCGGCTTCCGCCAGATCGACGGTTTTTCCGAGCGGGACACCGAACTCCTGATTGCCGACCGGCAGGAGCCCTACCGCACTATCGAGGACATGCACCGGCGGCTGCGGCTCGACCGGCGCGCCTTCACGCTTCTGGCCGATGCCGACGCCTTCGGCTCGCTCGATATCGACCGCCGCGCCGCACTGTGGGCCGTGCGCCGCCTGCCCAATGACGAAACGCTGCCGCTGTTCCGCGCCGCCGCGACCAGCGAGCTGGCGGAGGAACCGCGCACAAAACTTCCCGAAATGGCGGCATCCGAGCATGTGATTGCCGATTACGAGACGACGCGGCTTTCGCTGAAGGGGCATCCGCTGCAATATCTGCGCGAGGGGCTTGCGGCGGAAGGCGTTTCCACCTGCCGCGCCGTGCAGGAAGGCGCCGACGGACGCCGCATGAAAGTAGCGGGCGTCGTCACCGTGCGCCAGCGCCCCGGCAGCGCCAAGGGCGTGGTATTCCTCACCATCGAGGATGAAAGCGGCATCGCCAATATCGTCGTCTGGCCGAAGATCATGAAGGCGTTTCGCCGCGAAGTGATGGGGGCGCGGCTGATCCATATCGAAGGCCGCATCCAGCGCAGCCCCGAAGGGTGGTGCATCTGGTGGCGGCGAAATTGCAGGACCGTTCGGCAGCGCTGATCGAGATGAGCGGACGCGAAGCGCAGCGCCTCGTCGCCCCATCCCAGATGGCACATCATCCGCGAAATGTAAAAATCATGCCGAACTCACGCGACTTCCATTAGGATTCAGCTTCTGACGGCCTGCAAATGACGCTTTGCTGCGCTTCCGGTGCTCATGTACCTTAAAGTACACTCCGCTCCGGTTCTCGCAAAACACCATTTTCGGCACGTCATAAGCTGAATCCGGGATGCCGCCCTTTTCGTTAGAGCGGTTCCGTTCTAACAGATCGCCGGAACCGCTCTAACTATTTGTTTTATCGCATTATCCAACGCAAAACCGTTTCACACTTTTGCTGGAAATGCTCTAGTTCCACGCGCCAACGAAAAGCACATGAGCACCGGAAGCGCAGAAGTGTGCCATTTGCAGGCCGTCAGAGCCGAAATAAACCGGACTTCAGTTCCATGTGCCGACAACGAACACAGCACAATAATGCAGCGCCGCGCCCACCACGACAAAACCGTGCCAGATGGCATTCTGGAACCGCAACCGCTCCCAGACATGGAAGATCACGCCCAGCGAATAGACCATGCCACCGGCTGCAATCAGCCAGAAGACCGCTGGCGGCAGCGACTGCACCATGGTGTCATAGACCATGACGCCGCTCCAGCCGAGCGCCAGATAAAGCAGGATCGACAGCCGGTCGAAACGCCCCGGCATGAACAGTTTCAGCGTGATGCCGACCGAAGCCACGCTCCAGACGAAGAGCAGCAGCGGCAGCGCACGGTCGCCCATATGCATGGCAAAGGGCGTGTAGGTTCCGGCAATCAGCAGGTAGATCGCCGAATGGTCGAAACGACGCAGGAACCATTTGGTCGGGGAGACCGGCCAGATATTGTAG
Source organism: Brucella sp. RRSP16 (assembly GCF_052246815.1). Lineage (NCBI taxonomy): Bacteria > Pseudomonadati > Pseudomonadota > Alphaproteobacteria > Hyphomicrobiales > Brucellaceae > Brucella > Brucella sp. RRSP16. The sequence continues at coordinate 11,331 of NZ_JBQQAM010000023.1, read as the reverse complement.
ACAGCCGAAATTCCGAGCGCCGCCAGAAGGCTCAGCAGGTAAACGCCCGACGAGATCGAGGTCACTGCCGGCATGTTCGGCAGGAAATGGACCAGCATGGCAACCGCGCCGACAAGCGCCAGCCCCACACCCAGAACATGGATGACGCCATCGGCCCACAATTCGGCCCGGTCATATTTCCACTTGATGGGGTGCGGCACTCTCATAGGGTCTTCCTGTCGTCGGTTCCAGAGCGCATCCCGAAAGTGTGGAGCGGTTTTCGGAAAAGATGCGCTTAAAACATGGAGGTAGAGCGCCGATCCGATCAGATCAGATCGAAACGCGCTCTCAACAGGAAACTGCCATTAGATTGCAGCGTCAAGATGACAGTTCGTTACTGAGCCGCCGGTGTGTAGGAAGCCTGGATGGGAGCCACGCCCGGAAGCGGTGCGGCGGCACCTTCCGGCAATGATGCGGGCTGGATGGAAGCCGCTGCCTCACGGGTCGGGCCGCTGCGCTTCCAGCTGCCGTCAAGGCCCGTTTCCTGCAACAGCCCCTTGCGCTTGGCATCGTAATAATAGCCGCGCGCATAATAGCGGACCGCCTGGCTTTCGTCGCCGCCCGCCACCTTGTAGGCGCCAGACAGATAGCGGACCGCATATTTCAGATTGGTTTCCGCATCGAGCAGGCCCTTAGCCGCGCCCGTATATCCCATGCCGCGCGCGGTCGGATGGCTGATCTGCATCAGGCCCCAATAGGGACCGTTGCGCGCGCCCGGATTGAACCGGCTTTCGCGATGCACGACCCGGCGCACAAGGCGTTCCGGTACGTCATAGGCGACGGAATATTTGGTAATCAGCGCATCGAGTTCTTCCGGTGCATGATCCGGCGTCTCGAAAGCCATGTTGGCGGCAACGGATGCCGGAGAAGCGGCGGCCTGCGCACCGGCATAGGCCATCATCGGTTCGGACTGGCCGCGAATGCCGGGAATGGGAACGACGGCGGGCAGGACGGGATCGGAAGGATCGGTCACCGCCGCGACGGTCTGCGTTCCACCAGCAGCGGCGGCAGCGCCCGCATCGGCTGTCGCCGTGCCTGCGGCATCTGCTGTGGCACCGGCGGCGCCGCCTGCGGCGGCAACGGTCGTGCCGGATGTATCGGTCTGCGTGATCAGCGCGGTATTTACCGGCTTGCCGCCGTCGGTGGTGTTGCAGGCGCTGAGCGCCACGGCGCAACCCAGAAGCAGAATGCCCTTGCGGACCATATCAGCGGAAGAAGAAGAAAGCTGGAGACGCATGACCGGACCCGTTCTCAGGAATCGAAATCTTGTTCGATGCGTTTTTCAAGCTCGACCAGATCGGCCGGCAGAGGCAAGCCGCTTGCGCGCAGCGCATTGAGCTTCTCGCGAACCGTTTCGCGGATTTCATGAGCGTCTTGCGGCTGATTCACCATTTGCTCGAAAAGCAGCGCAATTTCCGCCTTGATGTCCTCGAATGCCATCCAGATCCTCTTGGCTTTGCGGGCATCGCGGGACACCCGTTTCAGTCAATATTCTTTCGGTCGATGACAGTCGTGTACCATGCAAAAGGCGGCAAACGGAAGCGCTAAACGTCAGGGCGCGGCCAAAATGAATATTTCAAATGGTAACAAAAATATTAACGCGCTCACGCAAGGCGGTGCAGCACCATATCTACCGCATTGAAATTAAACGCAAAAATAGCAAGATCGTCGAAGTCCAGACCGCCATTGGGATCGAACAGATAAATGCTCGTCCAGACGAGCGCGATCACGAGCAGAATTGCCAGAATTGTCAGAATCAAAAGGCGTCGCCCGAGCGCGGCCTTGCGGCCCGCTCCTTCCGGCGGCTGTTTGGCCATAGTCACTTGCTGCCTTGTTCAATCGTCATTGGTCGCGTTCAGTTCCTCCGGCGGGGTGCCGTGTTCGGGCTCCGCCGAGAGATAGCCCTCGCGCACCAGCCATTTGCGCAGGATAAGCGTCATCGCCTCGGTCTGGTTGAGACCGGGATGCCTTTCGGCGATGAAGCGCTCCAGAGCGTCGTGCACGTCATCGGGAAGATAGGTGCTCATTCATGCTCCTCCGCATATCTTCACACTACGGTTACGGACAGTTCCCCCACACCATCCACCTTGCCTTCCAGACGGTCGCCGCGCTTGACCGGGCCAACGCCCGCAGGCGTACCCGTAAAGATAAGATCGCCGGGGCGCAGCTCAAAGAGCGACGACAGGTAGGAAATGGTTTCCGCCACCTTCCAGATCATCTGGTTGAGGTCGCCCGACTGGCGCGTCTCGCCATTGATGGAAAGCGAAATCGCCGCCTTTTCCGGGTGGCCGATTTCCGACACCGGCACGAGGGCCGAACAGGGCGCAGAGTGCTCGAAAGCCTTCGCCACTTCCCAAGGGCGGCCCGCCTTCTTGGCCACGGCCTGCAGGTCGCGGCGCGTCATGTCAATGCCGACGGCATAGCCATAAACATGGCCCAGCGCCTTTTCGACGGAAATGTCGGTGCCGCCCGTCTTCAGCGCCACCACGAGTTCGATCTCGTGATGCACGTCCTCGGTCTTCGGCGGATAGGGGAAGTCGCCGCCCCCGATCACCAGGCTGTCCGGGTTCTTCTGGAAGAAGAAAGGCGGGTTGCGGGTCGGATCGCCGCCCATTTCGATGGCGTGATCGGCATAGTTCTGGCCGACGCAATAGATGCGATGCACGGGAAAGAGCGCGTCCGTTCCCTTCACCGGCAGAAACGGCTGCGGGGGCGGCGCAAAAACATAAGTCGTCATGGGGAACTATTCCGGTCGGAAACTGATGAAGCGATTTTCCCATCATGCAGACGCAAGCGCGTCGCCGCAACCCTTGAAAGACGCAATTCCCTGTTATCGCCCGTCCGAGACCACGACAAACTCCGCCTTGCGCGATTGTGCGACCACGAGTTCGGCATTGGGAATATCGTTGGAAAGGGCGCGGTTTCGGGCGGTTTCGGCGTCGAAGCCGAAGCCGAGCCAGCGATCGGTGAGGCGGCGCTCCAGTTCGTCGAAAGGCACGTCCAGATAGATCGTCATGTCGAAAAAGGGAGCAAGCTGCGCCCATGGCTGCTGATCGAGCAGCAGGTAATTGCCTTCCACCAGAAGCACGCGATGCTCCGGCCCGACCACGGATGCGGCGGCGCGGGAAAGCTCCAGCGAGCGGTCGAAGACCGGGATGAAGACTTCGCCGTCCGCCTGTTTCAGCCGTTGCAGCAGCACCGCAAACCCGGCGCAGTCGAAGGTGGGCGGCGAACCCTTGCGGCCCAGCAATCCGCGCCTGTCGAGAATGGCGTCATCGAGGTGAAATCCGTCCATGGGCACGACAATGGACGGCGCTTCGCCGCCCTTGTTGATGGCATGGAGCAGATAATCGGACATGGTGGATTTTCCGGCTCCCGGCGGGCCTGCAACGGCCACGATCAGGCGTCCGTCAGTTTCCGCCAGCCGCGCAAGAATTTCCGAAGGCAGGGCTTCGCGCTCGATAGGCGTCATGTCCGGTTTCCGTGATTCGTCCTGCCAGCATATCAGAAGCTCAAGCCGCTTCCTTCGGCCTCATCGCGCCGGTCATCAGCGCTACCGCATCCGACATGGAATATTCCTTGGGGTCGATGACCGTCAGGCGGCGTCCGAGCCGGTGAATGTGGATGCGGTCGGCGACCTCGAACACATGCGGCATGTTATGCGAGATGAGCACGATGGGCATGCCGCGCCGCTTCACGTCCTGGATGAGTTCCAGCACCCGGCGCGATTCCTTGACGCCGAGCGCCGCAGTCGGCTCGTCCATGATGACCACCTTGGAGCCGAAGGCGGCGGCACGCGCCACCGCAACGCCCTGGCGCTGGCCGCCCGAAAGGGTTTCCACCGCCTGACCGATGTTCTGGATGGTCATCAGGCCCAGTTCGGAGAGTTTTTCGCGGGCGATCTTTTCCATCGCACCCCGATCCAGCATGCGGAACAGCGAGCCGAGCGGCCCCTTGCGGCGGATTTCGCGGCCGAGAAACAGGTTGTCGGCGATGGAAAGTGCTGGCGACAGGGCAAGGTTCTGATAGACCGTCTCGATGCCCGCCTGCCGCGCTTCCATCGGCGAATGAAAGCTGACCGGCTTGCCGTCGAGCAGGATTTCGCCCTCGTCGGGCTTGATCGCGCCGGACAGCGCCTTGATGAGCGAGGACTTGCCCGCGCCATTATCGCCGATGACCGCGAGGATTTCGCCGGGATAGAGGTCGAAATCGGCATGGTCGAGAGCCGTGACGCGACCATAGCGCTTGACCAGCCCCTTGGCGGAAAGAACAGGCGTGGTGTTCGTTTTCATGCGGCAGCCTTTCTGATCCACTGGTCGATGGCGACGGCGGCAATGATGAGAACGCCGATCAGGAGATAGGTCCATTGCGGATCGGTGCCCCACAGGCGCAGGCCCAACGAGAACACGCCGACGATCAGCGCGCCGAACATGGTGCCGAGGATGGAGCCGCGCCCGCCGAAGAGCGATATGCCGCCGATCACCACGGCGGTGATGGATTCGATATTGGCGAACTGGCCCGCAGTCGGCGACACGGAGCCGAGACGGCCGATCATCGCCCAGCCCGCCAGCGCGCAGATGATACCGGCCAGCACATAGACCGACATGAGGATGGGCTTGACCGAGACGCCGGAAAGCTGCGCCGCCTCGGGATCGTCGCCGATGGCATAGACGTGCCGTCCCCAGGCGGTGTGGTTCAGCACATACCAGAGCAGCAGCACCAGAAGCACCATGGCGATGACGCCATAGGTGAAGACCGCGCCGCCGATGCGCACGCTTTCGCCGAAGAATTGCAGGATCGGCGCTTCCGCCGTGATTTCCTGCGCGCGGATGGTCTCGTTAGCGGAATAAAGGAAGTTGGTGGCGAGGATCACCTGCCACATGCCGAGCGTCACGATGAAGGGCGGCAGGCGCACATAGGCGACCAGAAAGCCGTTGATGAAGCCGCAGAGCGCGCCCGTGGCAAAGCCGCAGAAAACGGCAAGCTCGGCGGGAAGACCGTAGCGGAAGGTGAACTGGCCCATCACCACCGAGGACAGCACCATGATGGCGCCGACCGAAAGGTCGATACCGGCGGTGAGGATCACGAGCGTCTGCGCCGCCGCGACAATGCCGGTGATGGCGACCTGCTGCAGGATAAGCGTCAGCGAGAAGGCGGAGAAGAACTTGCCGCCCAGCGTGACGCCGAAGATCAGCAGCGACAGGACGAGCACGATCAGCGGCACGGCAGCGGGATTGTGATGCAGGAAACTCCGCATCCGATAAAGCAGCGACCGGTCGCCCGCATCGAAGGAGGCGACTTCCGCCGCGCTCTGCGAAAGCGTCTTTTCATAGTCCTGCATGGACGGTTTTTGTGCAGCGGAAGCCGCCTGTGGCTCACTCATCTCTGTCTCCTGCCTTCAACCTGGCCCGGCAGACCTGCCGATCCGCCGAACCAGAACCCAAAGAGCCTGTCAGCCCCAGCACTTGCCGAGCGCGGTCTTGGTATCGATCGACGGAACGCCATCGACCGGCTTGTCGGTGACGAGCGACACGCCCGTATCGACAAAATCCTTGCCTTCGGTCGGCTTCGGCTTTTCGCCGGTATCGGCAAACTTCTTGATCGCCTCGATGCCGAGCGCCGCCATCTGCAGCGGATATTGCTGCGAGGTCGCGCCGATCACGCCAGCCTCGACATTCTTCACGCCGGGGCAGCCGCCATCGATGGAAACGATCAGCACGTCCTTTTCGCGCCCGACGGCCTTCAGCGCCTCATAGGCACCGGCGGCGGCAGGTTCGTTGATGGTGTGGACGACATTGATGTTCGGGTCCTTCTGGAGAAGGTTCTCCATCGCGCGGCGTCCGCCTTCCTCGTTGCCGTCGGTCAGGTCGCGACCGGCAATACGCGGATCGTCCTCGTCGCCAAGCTTGGTCTTGTCCTTCGGATCGATGCCGAAGCCGGTGGCAAAACCCTGATCGCGCAGCACGTCGACGCTTGGCTGTGATGCGGTGAGGTTGAGGAAGGCCACATGCGCGTCCTTGGCCTTGTCGCCAAGCGTCGCCGCCGCCCATTTGCCGACCAGCTCACCGGCGAGGAAATTGTCGGTGGCGAAGGTTGCGTCCGCCGCGTCGGCGGGCTCAAGCGGCGTATCGAGCGCGATGATGAGCATGCCCGCCTCGCGCGCCTTCTGCAGCGACGGCACGATGCCCTTGGTGTCGGACGCGGTGATCAGAATGCCCTTGGCGCCATCGGCGATGCAGGTTTCGATGGCCGCGACCTGGCTTTCGGAATCGCCGTCGATCTTGCCCGCATAGGTCTTGAGATTGACGCCAAGCTCCTTGGCCTTGGCGACCGCGCCTTCCTTCATCTTGACGAAGAACGGATTGGTGTCGGTCTTGGTGATGAGGCACGCGCCGGCATCGGCGGCGTTGGCCGAACTCAATGGAATGGCGGCAGCGCCAAGCGCGAAGGCAGCAAAGGCTGCCGACAGAACTGTCTTCTTCATGGACTCCTCCCAGATTGAAGCCGGTTCCTCTTCCCGGCACCGGAGAAGCAAAACACGGCTTTAAAACAGAGTCAATTAATAAATCCACTTGATTTATTAATGTCCTGTGTCACTCTGACTGACGGAGGAGAAAGCGCGAAACAAGCGGGCGACAGGCTGCCAGCTTCATCCGCGCCTATCTTAAGCGATTGTTTTATTTGATGTCCCGCACGTCAGGGGTTTTTCTCCTTCGATGTTTGGTTTAGGAATTCCCGCACGCCATGGCCGCATTCCGATTGCATCCCATGGGCCGGAATCTGGGAGAGGCTATGGTCAGGCATAAAGTTGAACGCGAGCCGGACAGCGGATCAGCCGAAAGCGTTCCCGCTACGCCTTCCGGCACAATTTCGGGAACGCTTTCAGGAACGCTTTCGGGAACACTTTCGGGAACGCCGGGCCCCGCCATGCAGCAATTCGCCGGGCCCGGCGCGAACGTCAATCGCGGTTCAAACCAGATCGGCGTGCGCGCCTATAATGAGCGGCTGGTTCTGGCGCTGGTGCGCAGGCACGGCGCGCTTGCCCGCGCCGACATTGCCCGCCTGACCGGGCTTTCGGCGCAGACGGTTTCCGTCATCATCCGCGCGCTGGAAAAGACGGCCTCATCACGCAGGGCGAACGGGTGCGCGGCCGTGTCGGCCAGCCTTCCATGCCGATGCGCCTTGCCGCCGACGGGGTTTTCTCCTTCGGCCTCAAGATCGGGAGGCGCAGCGCGGAAATCATCCTGATGGATTTTCTGGGCGCGATTCGCGAGCGGCGGCACATCACCTATCGCTGGCCGGTGCCGGACGAAATCCGCAGCTTCACCATCGACAGCGTCAACGCCTTCACAGCCGCGCTGGAACCGGCCAGGCGCGACCGCATCGCCGGGCTTGGCATTGCCCTCCCCTTTGAACTCTGGAACTGGGTCGAGGAAGTGGGTGCGCCAGCCGAAGATCTTGATGCATGGCTTGGCGCCGATCTGGTCAGCGATTTCGCCCATGCATTCTCGTTTCCGGTCTTCATCCAGAATGACGGAACGGCGGCCTGCGGCGCGGAACTGACTTTTGGCCGCGGACCAGAATTCACCGATTTCGTCTATTTCTTCATCGGGTCGTTCATCGGCGGCGGCGTGGTGCTGAACAACACGCTCTATCCGGGGCGCACCGGCAATGCGGGCGCGCTCGGCTCCATGCCGATGCGCATGCGCGGCACGTGGGAACGCGGCGAAACCTTGCAGCTTATCGACACGGCATCGCTGTTCGTCCTCGAACGCATGTTGCAGGAGCGGCACCTGCCCTCCGACGATCTGTGGCTTTCGCCGGAAAACTGGCGAAATTTCGGTACGCCGCTCGACGAATGGGTGGCGCTTGCCGCACGCGGGCTGGCGCATGCGGCAGTGGCCGCCGCCTCCGTCATCGACTTTCCCGCCGCCATCATCGATGGCTGGCTGCCGGGCAATGTGCGCCACCGCATCGTGGAAGCGACCCGCATCGAGCTTTCATGCCTCGATTTGCAGGGCCTGCGGGCGCCGGAGATCATCGAGGGCAAGGTTGGCGTCCATGCCAAGGCGATGGGCGCGGCAAGCCTGCCGCTTTCCAACCGCTACCTGTTCGACCAGAGCGTCCTGTTCAAGGATGCAAGCTAGTTCCCTTTATGGCCTTGTCGATATCCTTCTTTGGACCATAAAGCGCAAGGCCGACCAGATCGGGGGCATCGGCATTTTCGGCCTTGAACACAGCACGGTTGGCGACGTCGTGCCCGGTCTCGAACATGGCGCGCACATAGGGCGCACGGATGAGATCGCGCTGGATCGATTGCTGCCATGCCCGTTGCAGCACGTCCGGCATTGCCGAGAAGATCAGCATCGGCTGGCCGAGCAGAGGCGCATGCCTGCGGCCCGCCGCATCCTCATAAGGGTCGCCCATCGCCTGCGGAACCGCGCCGGATATGCCGGTCGCGATGAAGGCGGTCACGTTCAACTTCTGCCAGACGGGCAGATCGTGCAGGACAAGAATCGCTACTTTGGTTTCGAAAATCATCGGGTCTTCCTCTGTTCGAGGAAAGAACTAGCCCTTTGCGGCTGCAATTTCTGGAACGTTTGTGCGCCCCCGGCGATAGGCGGCAGGCGTCATGCCATAGGCGCGGCGGAACCAGCGCCCCATATGGCTCTGGTCGGCAAAGCCGCTGAGTGCTGCGGCCTCCGCCGGCGGCACTTTTTCGCGCAGCAGGCGGCGGGCTTCGGCAAGGCGCAACTGCACCAGACAGGCATGCGGCGAGGTGCCGTAGGCGCGCCGGAACCCGCGTGAAAGCTGGAAACGGTCGGCGGCTCCCACCGCCTCCGCCAGTTCATCAAGGCCGAATTCCTCATCGAAACGCGCGCGCAGATAATCCATCGTGCGGGCAGCGACCGGATGCGGAGCCGCCGCTTTTTCTGCCGCGTCGTCGCCCACATGCGGGGAAAGATGCCGGAAAAGATGGTTCGTCACCCGGTCGCGGCAGTCCTCGATCATCAGGCGCGGCGCTTCCAGAAAGATCGCCTCGCAGGCGCGGGCGACCGCATGGAACAGTCCTTCGTCATCGGCCAGGGTCTGACTAAAGCCGATATGCGCATCATTGCCGCCCATGGCATCGCGGATCAGCGCCTGCGGCATATAGAGCATATTATAGGCAAAGCCGTCCGCCGCGACCGCCTGCCCGTCGTGGCGTTCGCCCGGCTCGATGAGAATCACTCGCCCCGGCGTGCTTTGCCGCCGCCTGCCCCGGCAGAAAAAATCCTGAACGCCCGCATGTGTCACCCCGACAAGCCATTCGTCGTGAAAATGCATGTCATAGGCGTGGCTGTGAAAGCGCGCCGCCACGGCTTCGAGGCCGGTGGCATCGTCGCGTTTCAGGCGCATCTGATCGCGCGGGCCAGCGATGGGGCGAGCATTGTCCGTCATGACGGAATTTGTAGCATGGCCGGCGACAAACACACGCTTTGTTATTTTCAATCAATAAGTTTGATCTATGTTGTCTTGCAATGACCGCAAATGCCGACAAGGTGTATCGTACCAACTGATTGAATCAACCGGGAAAAACATGACCGTAACGACAATCGCGACCACCCCCTACCAGGACCAGCAGCCGGGCACTTCGGGCCTGCGCAAGAAGGTTCCGGTGTTCCAGCAGCAGAACTACGCTGAAAACTTCATCCAGTCGGTCTTCGATGTGCTGGAAGGTTTTGCCGGCAAGACGCTCGTGGTCGGCGGCGACGGTCGCTATTACAATCGCGAAGTGATCCAGAAGCTGATCAAGATTGCCGCCGCCAACGGTTTTGGCCGCATCATGGTGGGTCAGGGCGGCATTCTTTCGACGCCTGCCGCCTCCAACATGATCCGCAAATACAAGGCTTTCGGCGGCATGGTGCTTTCGGCCAGCCACAATCCCGGCGGGCCGAATGAAGATTTCGGCATCAAATACAATATCGGCAATGGCGGACCGGCGCCGGAAAAGATCACCGAGGCGATCTTCGCCCGCTCCAAGGTGATCGACCAGTACAGGATTGCCGATGTGGCCGATGTTGATATCGACATGATCGGCACCACACGGATCGGCGACACCGAGGTCGTCATCTTCGATCCCGTTACCGATTATGCCGAACTGATGGAGAGCCTGTTCGACTTCGACGCCATCCGCGCCATGATCAAGGGCGGGTTCCGCATGAAGTTCGACGCGATGCATGCGGTGACCGGCCCCTACGCCACGGAAATCTTCGAGAAGCGCCTTGGCGCACCAAAGGGCAGCGTCGTCAATTTCGTGCCGCTGCCGGATTTCGGCGGCCATCATCCGGACCCGAACCTCGTCTACGCAAAAGATCTCTACGATCTTCTGATGTCCGATCACGCGCCGGATTTCGGCGCGGCTTCCGATGGCGACGGCGACCGCAATCTCATTATCGGGCGCGGCATCTTCGTCACCCCATCCGATTCGCTTGCCATGCTCGCCGCCAATGCGCATCTGGCGCCCGGCTACAAGGACGGCATCAAGGGCATTGCCCGGTCCATGCCGACCAGCGCCGCCGCCGACCGCGTGGCGGAAAAGCTCGGGCTCGGCATGTTTGAAACCCCGACCGGCTGGAAGTTCTTCGGCAATCTGCTCGACAACGGCAAGGTGACGATTTGCGGCGAGGAAAGCTCCGGCACCGGTTCCGACCATGTGCGCGAGAAGGACGGCCTGTGGGCAGTGCTGCTGTGGCTCAATATTCTGGCGGTGCGCAAGCAGAGCGTGAAGGAAATCGTCGAGGAGCACTGGGCGCGTTTCGGGCGCAATTATTACACCCGCCACGACTATGAGGCGGTCGATTCCGACATCGCCAGACAGTTGGTGGCCGACCTGCGCGGCAAGCTTGCCTCCCTGCCGGGCACGACGGTCAACGGCCTCACGATCGAGAAGGCCGACGACTTCGCCTATCGCGATCCGGTCGATGGCTCGATCAGCGAACATCAGGGCATCCGCATCTATTTCCCGGAGGGCGGCCGCGTGGTGCTGCGCCTGTCCGGCACCGGCACGTCGGGCGCCACCATCCGCATCTATGTCGAGCGCTATGAGGCCGATATTGCCCGGCACAATCTCGACACGCAGGAAACGCTGGCTCCCTACATCGAAGCAGCAGAACAGATCGCGGAAGTGAAGAAGCGCAGCGGACGGGCGGAGCCGTCGGTGGTTACTTGAGTAGGGCAGTAGGGCAGTAGGGCAGTAGGGCAGTAGGGCAGTAGGGCAGTAGGGCAGTAGGGCAGTAGGGCAGTAGGGCA
>NZ_JBQQAM010000022.1:0-33377 GCF_052246815.1 Brucella sp. RRSP16 | reverse complement strand
CCGTTACAGACAATTGTCGCACATGATCGTGCAGGAGAAAAATCGCCGGGAAAAGGCGAGCGGGCAAACGAAAGACTGGGTCGAGGAAAGCCTGAATTTCTTGCTCGATCAGCGCCAGACTATTGTGGACGCAATGACGGCTTGCCTGAAAGCTGATGCGGACCTTGGCCGGAAGGCTGAGGTTTTGATGTCACTCAAAGGAATCGGCCTGCGAACGGCATGCTTCATTCTGGCCGACCTGCCGGAGCTGGGGCATATGGACAAAGGAAAGATTGCCAAGCTGGTTGGCGTTGCGCCGCTTAATCGCGATAGCGGACTGATGCGCGGCAAACGCATGATTGCAGGCGGTCGAAGACAGCTGCGCGACGCGCTTTACGTCGCGGCGCTGCCCGCCATTCGTTTCGATCCGGACATGAAGGCGTTCTTCCAGCGCCTCAAGCAAAAGGGAAAGCCGAGCAAAGTCGCACTCGTCGCCGTCATGCGAAAAATGATCATTATCCTCAACGCGAGAATCCGGAACGCAAACGCAACGGTGCTTGACACCTAACACCGTTGCTTTTTTGTCTGGCTATCAGTTAGCCCATTCGCCGCCGCGCATCACCGGCTCGCGGGTTCCGTCCGCGTTGATGCCGTCGACGTCGATCTGGCCGGAGCCGATCATCCAGTCGATATGGATAAGGCTCGAGTTGCCGCCCTGCGCCTTGATCTGTTCCGGCGTCAGCTTCGCTCCGTCGATAAAGCATTTGGAATAGCACTGGCCGAGCGCGATATGACTTGCTGCGTTTTCATCGAACAGGGTGTTGTAGAACAAAAGCCCGCTTTGCGAGATCGGCGAGGAATGCGGCACCAGCGCCACTTCGCCCAGATGACGGGCGCCTTCATCCGTATCCAGCACCTTGTTGAGAACCTCTTCACCACGGCTCGCCTTGGCCTCGATAATCCGCCCGCCCTCAAAGCGAACCGCGATATTCTCGATCAAGGTGCCCTGATGCGACAAAGGCTTGGTGCTGGTCACATAGCCTTCGACACGGAGAGCGTGGGGCGTCGTAAACACTTCTTCCGTCGGGATGTTCGGATTGCAGGTGATGCCGTTTTTGGCAGTGGACGCGCCGCCGTGCCATTCATGGCCGTCGGCAAGCCCAACAGTCAGATCAGTGTTCGGCCCCTTGAAATGCAGGGCGCTATAAGCCTTGCCGTTCAGGAAGCGGGTGCGGGTACGAAGTGCTGCATTATGCGCCGCCCAGGCGCCGACCGGATCGTCGACATCGACGCGCGACGCCGCGAAGATCGCCTCGGCCAGCTTGCGGGTCGCAACATCTTCCGGGTCGTTTGGAAACATGAGCTGCGCCCATGCCGGATTGGGATAGGAGATGATGTTCCAGTTGATGTCGAAACCGGCGATCTTTTCCAGCGCCGGCTGATAGGCCTTTGAATTGGCGCGGTTGGCGCGTGAAACCTTGGCCGGATCCTGGCTTGAAAGCAGCATCGGATTGTCGGCTGCGATGGCCAGACGGGCAGCGCCGTCCGAATAGGCCTTTGCCATGCCTTCATAAAGCCAGCTTGCCGCACGGTCGAAACTCGCATCCGATGCATTCTCGTAACGGGCAAGCGCCATTTCGTCATCCGCGAAGAACGGCGTTACCAGCCCGGCTCCGGCCTTGTAGGCATGCTTGGCGATGAGGCGCACCAGCGGCAGCGCCACGACCGGGGCGGTGATGACGAGATCCTGCCCCTCGCGCAATTGCAGACCGACACGAACGGCGACTTCCGCAAGACGTTCAAGTTTCACCGGATCGATGACTGGGTTCAGCTGTTCAGGAGCCATGGGTGGAAGACCTCTTTGGATATGGAATCACCGACAGTTTATCAGACGGCATAATTTCACCACCTTTTTTCCTGCCTTTACGCTATAGTATTCACGCGGTCAGTTGCAGAAGAAAGCAGACAGCAATGAATAAGAAAGTGCTTATCTTACTGGGTGTTACCGGTCTTCTGGCCGGCTGCGTAACGATGACGCCCGAACAGCGCCGTGCAGCTGACGAACAGACCTGCCAAAGCTATGGTTTCAAACCCAGGACCGACGCTTTCGCCAATTGCCTCATGCGGCTCGATCTCGATCGCAGGGCCGACAGGCGCGCCTGGCAGAATCAGGTCGATTTCTATGATGCACCGATGGTGATCTATCGTCCGGTCTATCGGCCCTGATGCCTTCGCTGAAAACAACTGCAATCTGCCATTGAAATCAAAACGCCGGTCGGGTTGGACCAGACCGGCGTTGCAGAGCATCCGATTATAAATGCGCTTCCTAGAGCGGAGCTTCAGGACGGTCCTGGGAGAGAAGAAGCGCGCCGATGGCGTCAGCCTGCTTCTGGCTCGCCGGAGCATAGCCAAGCGAGGTCGGCTGCGGGGCCGTGGTATCGAATTGCGGCTGGTAGGACGCCATCTGCATATGCTGTTCCTGCTGAGGCACCGCAACACCGCGATGACGCGCCAGACGGTCACCGCGCGCCTGAGGACCGACGCCGCTGTTCTGTTCTGCGCTTTGAGCCTTGGAAGCCTCCGCCAGTGCTACCTGAACAGTCGGTTCCGTTCCCGGAACCGGACCGGTCTGCGGTAGGGTCACATCATAAGATGGATCCTGCGGAACAGAAGGCGATTGCGGCGAATAGGCGAGGGCAAGATTGTATGGTTCCTGCGGGACAGGGTTCTGCAGCGAGCCATCGCGGTTGCGCTTTTCGTAGAAGGAATTGCCACCGGCGACGAGCACATAGTGCATGTTGTTGTAGGGGAACCTCAGGCCCGCCGTATGGAAGAACATGGCGTTCTTGAGTTTCGGATGGCGCTGACCCTTCAACACTGCATCAGCAGTTGCCTGAACATCAGGCAGCGCCTTGGAATCCATCCTGCGGGTGAGGACGCCCGGCGCAAACTGGTTCTTCTGGCCAACGACGCCGCAAATCGTATCGGGATAACGGCCCGATGCGAGACGGTTCATGACGACCGTGCCGACAGCGAGAAGCCCGTCGGGGCTGGACCGGTTCGATTCGAAAAACATCGCGCGCTCAAGGCATTCCTTGTCACGCGCTGTGTAGGTGTAGGTCTTCACGCCATTGACGGATTTGACGTGGCTTGCCGCCGTCTTTTCCGAATTGGCTTTTCCCGTGGTTCCGGTCGTCGTGCATCCCGTGACCACGAAAGGCGCAACCACCAGCCCGATAAGAACGGGCAATTTCCACTTCGCGGCGCGCGTCAATGGCTCAATCTCATGTTAGGACCCTTAACTGATCCAGTCATTCGTTCAGGCGGACACATCCGGAATGATGCGCGCGAACGTCTGACTGCGGTGCAAGTCAAAGAGGACGAAGATCAAAATCGCACGCCCTACTGTCGCTCAATCGAATTCAAGGTTTTGGAATTTTTAGGCCAAAAAAAGGCGAAGGGTCAAATCCCAACGATGCAGGCAGCGTTCAAACAGCCTGAAACGAAATCCGAATCGAGAGTGCGAATATGCCTACAAGCCCTTTAAATATATTAATAATTTATTAACGAGAATTACGAATTCAGATAAGGCATTGATTTAATGCGATACAAATTCCCGCAATACACGCCATATCGCTGCCTTAATTCGCTTTTGCTTGGATGGTTTTCTCCATCACATCCGCGCTGCTTCGAATGATCTGCAAAAATTCTGTTTCCCATGGGTTCCGTTGGTTGCCGTCAACTTTGGAAACAGATTTGTAACATCGCGTGAAAACGCATGATTGGCGCGCAGTTTTGGTCCCGCCTACGCGAATCGGATCAACGTTGCCGCAGGCCGATCATCCGCAAACGGCCCGCCACGATGAACATGGCGGGCCGATCAGGAGCTATATCTGAGAGTTTGAATGACTGCGTCGATCAACCGAAAGAATAACCGGCACCGCGAACGGTGCGGATCGGATCGAGCGCGCGACCGACATTGATCGCCTTGCGCAGCCGTCCCACATGGACGTCCACCGTGCGATCGTCCACATAGATGTCGGGACCCCAGACGCCATCCAGAAGCTGGCTGCGCGAGAAGACACGACCGGGCGACATCATGAAATATTCGAGCAGCCGGAATTCTGTCGGTCCGAGACGGACCTCTTTTTCCTTGCGGTAAACCCGATGCTGCTGGCGGTCCAGAACAAGGTCGCCCACTTTCAGCACATGCGAAAGAATGCTCGGATTGGACCGGCGCAGCATCGCCTTGACGCGCGCCAGAAGTTCCGGCGTCGAAAACGGCTTTACCACATAATCGTCGGCGCCGACGCTCAACCCGCGGACGCGTTCGCTTTCCTCGCCACGCGCCGTCAGCATGATGATCGGCAGGCGCTCGGTTTCCGGCCATTGGCGCAGGCGGCGGCACAGTTCGATGCCCGAAACCCCTGGCAGCATCCAGTCCAGAATAAGCAAATCCGGCACATTCTCGCGCAATGCGATTTCGGCCTCGTCGCCGCGCAGCATGGTATCGACCTGGTAGCCCTCTGCCTCAAGATTATAGCGAAGCAGCACGCTCAGCGCCTCTTCGTCTTCTACCACAGCGATTTTGGGTGCCTGTGACATCCAGTATTTCCCTATCCAAATGCGGCGGGCGGTGGATACAATCCCCCAATCGACCGCGTGCCGCCGCGCTATTCACTCATTCTCAGCCGCCGGACTCCGGGTCACTCCGGGTCCGGTCGGATGCAGTTCAGGGTTTACGCGCCTCATCCACGACAATACCGTGGCTCAGGTCTTCCTTGGGTCGCTCAGCCGGCATTTGCAGGCCGGTCACGATGTAATAAACGGTCTCCGCGATGTTGGTCGCGTGATCGCCGATGCGCTCGATATTCTTCGCGCAGAACAGAAGATGCGTGCAGGCGGAAATATTGCGCGGATCTTCCATCATGTAGGTCAGCAATTCGCGGAACAGCGACGTGTACATGGCATCGATCTCGTCATCGCGGTCACGGACGACATTGATCTGCTGCACCGAACGCGACGCATAAGCGTCGAGCACGTCCTTGAGCTGGGTCAGCGCCAGTTCGGCCAGCGTTTCCAGACCACGATAGAGCTTTACCGGCTGGCGCGATTCCGAAACGGCGGCAACACGCTTGGCAATGTTCTTGCCCAGATCACCCACGCGCTCCAGGTCGGCGGAGATGCGGATCGAACCGATGATCTCGCGCAGGTCCACGGCCATGGGCTGGCGCTTGGCGATGATCATCACGGCCTTGTCGTCGATCTCGCGCTCGCTGGCGTCGAGGATGAGATCGTCGGAGATGACGCGCTGTGCGAGCGCGTTGTCCGCATTGACGATAGCGGCGACCGACTGCTCGACCATACGTTCCGCATGTCCGCCCATTTCGGCGATCTTGTGAGTGAGAAACTTCAATTCCTCGTCGTAGGAGCGAACGGTATGCTGAGACGGCATAGTAGACCTCGTAATATAAATTGCGGGGAAGCCGCACTGTCTGTTGAAACGCAGTTCCGGATCAGCCGAAGCGTCCGGTGATATAGTCCTGCGTGCGCTTTTCGGTCGGCGCGGTGAACATGGTTTCCGTGTCGCCCACTTCGACCAGATTGCCGAGGTGGAACATGGCTGTGCGTTGCGAAACGCGCGCGGCCTGCTGCATGGAGTGCGTGACGATCACGATCGTATAGTTCTGGCGCAGTTCGTCGATCAGCTCTTCCACCTTCGCCGTTGCAATCGGGTCGAGCGCCGAGCACGGTTCGTCCATGAGGATGACTTCCGGGCTGACCGCAATCGCGCGCGCAATGCAAAGGCGCTGCTGCTGGCCGCCGGAAAGACCGGTGCCCGCATCATGCAGACGATCCTTCACTTCCTCGAACAGGCTCGCCTTCTTCAAGCTCGTCACGACGATTTCCTCCAGATCGGCCTTGGTGCGGGCGAGACCGTGGATGCGTGGGCCGTAAGCGACGTTTTCATAGATCGACTTCGGGAACGGATTCGGCTTCTGGAACACCATGCCGACGCGGGCCCGCAATTCGACGACATCGATCTTAGGATCGTAGATGTCCTCGTTGTCGAGCGTGATCTTGCCGCCGACCTTGCAGCCTTCAATCGTATCGTTCATGCGGTTGAGCGAACGCAGGAAGGTAGACTTGCCACAACCGGAAGGGCCGATCAGCGCTGTGACCATCTTTTCCTGGATTTCCAGATCGACGTCGAACAGAGCCTGCTTCTCCCCATAAAACACGCAGACCTTGTCGCCGCGCATCTTTATGGAACTGGCGTTGGCGTTCATTTTTTCTCCTACGGCTTTCTCGAGAGATCGTTCAGTCATCAGGTTCATAGCTTTCGACTCCCGTTTACCAGCGGCGCTCGAAGCGGCGGCGCAGAATGATTGCTGCAATATTCATCACGGCAAGGAACAGAAGCAGGACGATGATAGCGCCTGACGTGCGTTCCACAAAGGCTCGTTCTGCTTCGTTTGCCCACATATAGATCTGCACCGGCAAAGCAGTCGCCGGTTCCATCGGCGTTGACGGTACGTCGGCGACGAAGGCCACCATGCCGATCAGCAGAAGCGGCGCGGTTTCACCAAGCGCATGGGCAAGGCCGATGATCGTGCCGGTCAGGATGCCGGGTGCGGCGAGCGGCAGAACATGGTGGAATACCATCTGCGTTTTCGACGCGCCAAGGCCAAGGGCCGCGGAACGGATCGATGGCGGCACGGCGCGAAGCGCGGCGCGAGTCGCGATGATGATGGTTGGAAGCGTCATCAATGTCAGTACCAGACCGCCGACCAGCGAGGCGGAGCGCGGCAGGCCGAAGAAGTTGATGAACACCGCAAGCCCGAGCAGGCCGAACACGATGGACGGGACCGCCGCCAGATTGTTGATGTTGACCTCGATCATGTCGGTGAAGCGGTTCTTCTTGGCGAACTCTTCCAGATAGATCGAAGCAGCAACACCGATCGGCAGGGAAAGGCCGAGAACAATGAGCATCATGTAGAGCGAACCGACCAATGCCACGCCGAGACCGGAGGTTTCCGGACGGCTGGATGCGCCGAAGGTGAAGAGGCCCGTATTGAAGGACTCCTTCATCACGCCTTCTTCCGAAAGCGTCCTCATCCATCCCACCTGGCGGTTCGAAACCTTGCGGTTCGCCTCCGGCACGGAAAGGTCGATCTGCCCCTTGAAGGCGGAATCGATATCCGCGCCCGCCAGAACCGGAACGACCTGTGTCGTGCCGATAAGCGAGGGGTTGTTCATCACGATCTCGCGCAGCTGAATGCGCACGCCGTCCGAATAGAAACGGCCAAGGTCCCGCATTGCCGGTCGGTCGGTCGGCGAAACACCAAGTTTTTCAGCCAGAGCGTTGCGCACCAGCAGCGGATAATTGGCCGTGATCAGCACATTCGGATCGGTCGCGCGCTTGTTGCCCGGATCGATCACGCTCTCTTCAAGCTTTACCGGCAGATAAAGCGTCGTCTGCCAAAAGGCGGTATAGCCCTTGGAGAAAACCGAAAACAGGAGCGCGCACAAGAAGAATACGCCGATGGCAATCGCAGCAATACCGTAATAGCGGAAGCGACGTTCGGCAGCGTAGCGGCGTTTCAGTCCGATATCGCGACGTGTCGGCTGTGCCGCGGCGGCGCTGGCATTAAAGGTCGTATCGGTCATTATTCGTACTGCTCCCGGTACTTGCGCACGATATGCAGCGCAAAGATGTTCATGATCAGCGTCAGGACGAAAAGCGTGATGCCGAGTGCAAAAGCCACCAGCGTCTGCGGCGAATTGAACTCAAGGTCGCCGGTGAGCTGGTTGACGATCTTCACCGTGATGGTGGTCATCGCCTCGAAGGGATTGATGTTGATGCGCGCTGCAACACCTGCCGCCAGAACCACGATCATGGTTTCGCCGATGGCGCGCGAGGCAGTCATCAGAAGCGCGCCCACGATGCCCGGCAATGCCGCCGGGAGGACCACCCG
Source organism: Brucella sp. RRSP16 (assembly GCF_052246815.1). Classification (NCBI taxonomy): domain Bacteria; kingdom Pseudomonadati; phylum Pseudomonadota; class Alphaproteobacteria; order Hyphomicrobiales; family Brucellaceae; genus Brucella; species Brucella sp. RRSP16. The sequence continues at coordinate 25,419 of NZ_JBQQAM010000022.1, read as the reverse complement.
CTTGATGGTTTCGGAACGGGTCGCGCCGAGACCAAGCGAGCCGTCGCGCAACGCACGCGGCACGGCAGTGATGATGTCATCGGAAAGTGAGGACACGAACGGGATCAGCATCACGCCCATGACGAGACCGGCGGTCAGAACGCTCTGCGCCATGATGAAACCCTGCCCGCCTGCAATGGCGATGGACAGATCGCGCAGGAAAGGTCCAACGGTCACGAGCGCGAAGAAGCCGTAGACGATGCTGGGAATACCGGCCAGAAGCTCCAGAACCGGCTTTACGATGGTGCGTACGCGCGGCGAAGCATATTCGGCCATGTAGATGGCGGAGAACAATCCGACCGGAACCGCGAACAGCATGGCCACGAAGGCGATATAGAGCGTGCCTGCCAGAAGCGGGATGAGACCGAACTGGCCCGTCTCGCCGCCCGAACCGGCAGCGGCAAAGCGCGGGTCCCACACCGTGCCGAAGAAGAAGTCCCACGGCGAAACGGACTGGAAGAAGCTGATGGTCTGGAACAGCATCGAGCAGATGATGCCGATGGTCGTCAGGATGGCGATGCCGGAGGCAGCAATCAGGCCCCAGAGAACGATCCGCTCGACATTGTTGCGTGCGCGCATGCGCCGACTGATCGTGGAGAGGCCGAAAATCAGGCCAGCCACGGCGATCACCAGGGAAACAGCCGAACCGATGGTGTGCGTGAGGGCGGTTGCCTTTTTCAGGTAAAGCGCGATCGGCACCATATAGTCCTGGCCCTCGGTCGCGAGCGCCACGCCCTTTGCCCCCAGAAGCGTGCGGGCGTCCTGATAGTTCGACGGGAAATTTTCGAGTTCGGCAGGCGTCAGCCGGTCAAGCCCGCTGGCAAGACCGCGAACCATGCCGAGCTGCAGGCTGCGATTGGTGAAGGACCCTTCCTCAACGGCATCCGGCAAGCGGGCGGTCGCACTGTGATCCAGATAAACCGACGTTCCTATGGCCCATATGGCGAGGAACAGAACCGCAGGCAATGCTGAAACGAGGAAAACCCACCAGCCATGATAATGCGGGCGGGAATGCATTTTCTCGGTCGGCGAGGCTTTTGCGGAAGCAGACTGCGCCTTGTCCAGTGCAACGGCACGCTGGCGGCCTATAAAGAATCCGATCAGCCCGATTGCAACGATACTGACGAGAACCAGAAAGAAGGACATTCAATTTCCCCGGTTGCCCTGATGAATGCGGATGGCGTTGAGGTGCAGCTTCCACCCATGCCGTTCCACGCGAATGCGCCTGTCATAATACAAAGGCGCGAAAGGAGAAGAACGCGGAGATTCCTCATCCCCGCGTTCCACAGATCAAAACTTACTTCGCAGCCAACGTCTTGCCTTCGGAGAAGGCAGCGCGCTGTGCTTCACGTTCTGCATCCGGGGCCGGAACCAGGCCATATTCGGCGAGCGGGCCGTCAGGACCGATCATCTGGTCGTTGAGGAAGAACTCAACATATTCCTTGAGGCCGGGGATGACGCCGAGATGCGCCTTCTTCACGTAGAAGAACAGCGGACGCGACACCGGATATTCACCCGAAGCAACCGTTGCAGCCGAAGGGGTAACATCGTTGACGGTGGCAACCTTCAGCTTGTCGGCATTGTTTTCGAAGAAATAGAGGCCGAAAACGCCAACGCCGGTCTTGTTGGAGTCGATGCGGGCCAGCGTTTCAGCATAGTCGCCATCGATGTCGACAGCCTTGCCGTCCTTGCGCACTGCGATACAGGCGGAAACGGCAGCCTTGTCGTCGAGGCCGGTCTTCTTGATTTCGTCCAGAGCGCCGGAGTGCTTGCAGCCGTCAGCCAGAACCTTTTCTTCAAAGACTTCGCGGGTGCCATGCTTTTCGCCCGGGATGTAGGCAGCAATGTCCCAATCCGGCAGGTTCGGGTTGACCTGATTCCACTTGGTGTTCGGATTGTCGACCAGCTTGCCGTCCACAACGAGCTTGGCTGCGAGCGCCTTGTAGACGTCTTCCGGCTTCAGCTTCCAATCCGGACCCTTGGCGTCGGTCGCAAACACGATGCCGTCATAGCCGAAGCGCACTTCCTGAACGTCCTTGACGCCGGCGTCGATGCACGACTTCAGTTCCGAGTCCTTCATGGCGCGCGATGCATTGGCGATGTCGATGGTGTTCTCACCGACGCCCTTGCAGAATTCCTTGATACCTGCGCCCGAACCGCCCGATTCAACAACCGGCGTCTTAAAGTTCGGGAAGGTTTCACCGAAGGTTTCGGCGACGATTTTTGCATAAGGCAGAACGGTCGAGGAACCGGCAACCTGAATCTGATCGCGCGCCTGGGCGGCGGAAACCGACATAACGGCAGCGATGGCAAGCGCTGCGGTCGAGGAAATCATCTTGTTCATGAGCTGCGGCTCCTGTTGTAAAAGACATATGACGATGTGGCGTCGTTAGCCCTCTACGCGCTCTATATTACATTCATATGACACTATTGTTACAGGTTTGTATCAGAGCCGCTTGCCAGTGATTTTGTGGGGTTTTGCCGCGCCTTGAACCGGCAAAGAATAATGCGGCGTTCGTCCACCGCCTGAGTGTCGGTTTCGAATGATCGACCGGCCACCGAATAACGGCTCCCAATTTCCAGCCAATTTACCCAGCCGCCTCTCCAGACCTATGCTTTGAACGACAAAGTGACAATACAAGGTTTCCGCAGTGATCTATCCACGTCTGTTCAACCTCGTCTGGATAATTGCGCTCGCGAGCTCCCTATCGCAGTCCCAAGCTCAAAGCCGTGTGCTCACCATTGCTACCGAAGGATATTTTCGGCCCTATAATCTCACGCGGTCCGATGGCACGCTCGACGGCTATGAGGTCGAGCTGGGCCAGCACCTTTGCCAGACGATGAAAGTCGAATGCAATTTTATCGCCATTCCCTTCGACGCCATCATAACAAGCCTGCAGATTGGCAAAGCCGATGCTGTGATGGGAGCGCTGTCAGCAACAAAAGCGCGTGAGAAAGTCATCGATTTCTCCGTATCCTACGGCCGCACGCCGCAAGTCTTCGCCACCCTGCGCGACGGTCCCTACAGCAAGCTGCCTCACATGGAGGAGAACCTGGACCTTTCGGACAATAAGCATGAAACGGAGCAAGCCCTTCAAGATGTGAATACCGCGATAAAGGGAGCGACCGTCGGTGTCGTGGGTGGATCGATAGCCCAATCTCTGATCAATGCATATTTCAGAGAAGGAACCACCATCCGCGAGTATAAAACCGCCGAGCAGGTCGATCTCGATCTCGCAAACGGACGCATCGACATGCAGGTCACCGCCCGATCCTATCTGAACACGATCCAGAAGACGCAGGCCTATTCCAACGTCGTCATGACCGGGCCGCTTTTCAAAGGCGGCCTGCTCGGACGCGGGGTCGCTGTCGGTCTGCGCAAGGACGAAGCTGATCTCAAGCGCCAATTCGATTCTGCAATCATGGCGTCGAAGGCCGATGGCACTATCAAAAGGCTATCCGAAAAATGGTTCGGGTTCGACGTGACCCCGTAGGTGGTTAGAACGGGAAGCCTTAAAGTTGAGGCATTACCCGGTCTAAACTCACTCGTTCGGGCGAGACAACACATAGGCGGCAGAACCGAGCATGAACAGCGTTACCGCTGTTGCCAGCAGCCAGCCGGGTTTGGCGCCCCACCAGAAAATTCCATATCCGAATGCCATGCCAAGACAGGCGTAGAGCTTGGCGCGCGGCGGAATGGCACCACGCTCGCGCCATTTTATGACCAACGGTCCGAAACGTTGATCCGCGAGCAACCGGGCCTCGATCTTCGGCGACGACCGCGCGAAGAACCATGCAGCAAAAATGATGAAGATCGTTGTCGGCATGACCGGCAGGAAGGCACCCACAATGCCAAGTCCGAGCATGAGAAAGCCGAGGCAAAGATAGACGATCCGCTTGCTCGCCGAGATTGGGGGCGAAGCGGCGTCGATCCTGTCTTTTTCCGGGTGGTCCTGCATGGCGTTCCGTCGTCTGGTCTGAACGCTTATAGCAGGAATTCAACGCTTTCGTGCAGGGTGATAGCAGTCAAAGAAACGTCATCTCACCCTCTTTCGGGCCTGTGGATAACTTTCAAAGTTCGACAAGAGCTTCCCAAGCACAGTCAGAAATTGCAATTCTGCCCCCAAAACGCCTCATTTAGTCAACTTTGCCGCCGATGCTGAAAACTTAGCTTGCAAATAAAAATTGCATCGCGGCCGGGGCCAGCTGCCACACACGAAAGCAGCTTTTCTTGCAACGGGCGCGCGAAATCAAGGCACAGCGAAGTGCCGCCGCAGATTCCTAACGAATCGTAAACAGCTTTACAGTAAATGGCGCGAACACTTCCTAATATTCCTTTGTTGTGTTTAAGCCATTAAGTAAACAACGGTCAGTATAGGATGATTTTCCCTGCCGGATATAGATTCAGTTATCGCATAATGTTCTCATTCGAACCACGCCAGCGCCACATTTAGATTCCAGTTCGGAACCGTCTTTCTCAGCGACAACTGTGGGACACCCCGTTAACAACTAGTGGAACTGGTATGACTTTCAAGACCCGTATGGCTATGCTTGCCGTTGCGGCAACCGGTCTTCTCGCGGCCACCGCAATCGAGGCTTCAGCACAGCAATGCGGCGGTGCCTCCTGGTACGCCCTTACTTCCCGTACGGCTTCGGGTGAACGCATGAACCCGTCCGGCCTGACCGCAGCCCACCGCACCCTGCCGCTTGGCAGCAAGGTCAAGGTTACCAATCAGAGAAACGGCAAGTCGCTTGTCGTGCGCATCAACGATCGCGGCCCGTTCATCAAGGGGCGCGTCCTCGACCTGTCCAAGGGCGCCGCAGGCCGGCTCGGCTTCATTGGCGCAGGACACACCAAGGTCTGCTTTACGCCTTTGTGATCCAGCAAGGTCGCGTTCAGTCGCTGGACATGGAGCATTTTCGATCCAGATTTGATCGTTGGAAATGCTCCGTCCAACTGTTTTCATATTCTTCCCCTAAAAGCCGGTTTTCGCTTTTGGGGAATGCTATCTCCGATCCAGCCTGTCGGTGAACCAGCGGGTCAGATTGATCCAGACCTCGTCCTTTTCGGCGGCATCCTCGATCCCGTGTTCAAGATTAGGGTTGTCGTTGACTTCGATCACGACCACCCCATCGTCCGTTTCCTTCAGATCGACGCCATAAAGCCCGTCGCCAATGCAGCGTGCCGCGCGTAAGCCGGTTTCCAGCACCAATGGCGGCGCGTCGCCCAGCGCATAGGATCGAAACCCGCCTTCCAGCGGCTTGCCGCCCGTATCGTGCTTGACGATCTGCCAGTGGTTCTTGGCCATCATATACTGGCATATGAAGAGCGGCTTGCCGTCCAGAACGCCGACGCGCCAGTCAAACTTTGTCGGCATGTATTTTTGCGCCAGCAGGAGATCACTGTCCTCCAGCCACAGGGCAGCAAGCGCTTTCAGTTCGCCGAAATCCTTCACCTTCTTCACCCCGCGCGAGAACGACGAATCCGGTATCTTGATGACCATCGGAAAGCCGAGCATGTCGGCGGCGCGTTCCAGGTCCTCCTCACCCGCGATCATCACCGTTGGCGGGACCGCCACCTCGTTGGCCTGCATCAATTCATGCAGATAAACCTTGTTGGTGCAGCGGATCATGGACATTGGGTCATCGATCACCGGCATGTTTTCCTGCTGTGCCCGGCGGGCGAAACGATAGGTGTGATTGGAGATCGACGTCGTCTCGCGGATGAACAATGCGTCAAAATTGGCAAGCCGGGGCAGATCGCGCTTGCCGATCGGTTCCACTTCCACGCCGAGCCTTGCCGCGATCCTTGCCCAGTGCTTCAGCGTTGAAACGGTTGACGGCGGCATCGCTTCCTTCGGGTCGCACAGCGTTGCGAAGGAATAGCGCGCTGGCACCTTTGGGCGCGCCGCGCGCCACTCGCGCTGGGTATATCGGTCAAGCGCCTCCTCGAAACGCTCCTTCTGGTCCTTGGAAAACTTGGCGATGTTGGCAAAGCCGATCTTCTGGATTCGGGCCCATTCACCTGGCTTGACGGATACTTCCAGCGATGGCGCGCGAAACCAGTCGAAGAGCAGCCGTCCGAATTTTTCAAAGTCGGGGCTGTCGGCAAGTCCGAAATGCACGTGGATTGTCTCGGGTGCCTTTTCCGGATGCTTGCCGAGCGCCTTGTTCAGCATGTCTTCAAGTTCGGGAATGGCGTTTTCATAGAGCCGCCGTTCCGAGAGATCGATCATGGTTTCCACGGAAGGGATGATGCGGTGTCCTCGCGCTTCCGCCAGAAGCGAAGCATAATAGCCGCGGCTCTGATAAGCGTAGGAGCGCGACAGATTGATGATCCGCGGGCGCAACTGGCCATTGAAGAGCGACGGATGTGCGAGGTAATCGCGTGTGGTCATGACCTTGTGTGGCGTCGCCCCATTATCGATATCCGAGAGGCGTCCTACCAGAATGACGCAGATCGTCATCAGTCCGTCCTTTTTTCCAGAATAACGGCTGCCCTGAGCCCGTCACTGCCGAACCGCGCGATACGGTCGAAAATGTGAAAGGGAACAGGAACATTTGCGGCATCGGCGATGGTCTCGCCCAGCTCTTCCTCCACCCAGGGGTCGTGTATGAGAATGTGACGCCCGTCTTCGCCATGGGCCAGCACCCAATGCGGCACTTTCTTGCCGAACATATGATAACCGCTGACAAGCACGATCACTGCCGCTCCCCGGCGCAGGGCCGTCAGAATGTCGTGAAGGGTAAAGCTGCGATAATCCACCGGTATGGCATAGGCTTCCGTGCGCTGCCGGAAATCGGTTTGGGCCAGTTGCATGACCTTCCGCTTTTCTTCCGAACGCACCGATTGCAGGAAAAGCATATCCTCGATGGATACGATGACCGATGCTTTCAGTCCGCGTTCATGCGCGGCAACTGCAAGTCCGAAGGGTTCGCAACCGCCGGGCCCCGACATCATGTAGATGGTGGTCGCATCGCGCCACAGACGGACTTCCAGCACTGGATCGAGTCGGGTTTCCTGATTGTGCCGGGCCAGCACCATCATCAGGCAGGCCGCGCCGCAGGTGAAATCGGTCGTCTGCTCGTAATAAGGAAAGGCGGTGACCGGCGAAATGTCACCGCGAACCGTCTTTTCAAATCGCAGCGCGTCAGAATGGTCGGCATAGTAATCGAGATAGCGCCCGATGGGGCGATAGCCGTGCCGCTTATAGAGCGCAATGGCGCGCTCATTATCCTCGCGCACCTCAAGCCGCAGCAATGGACGGTCGTGGTCATAAGCCGCTGTTTCCGCCGCCTGCAGCAGAAGCGAGCCGACGCCCTTGACCTTGGCCTCCGGATCGACGGCTATGGAATAGAGCCGCGCCAGCGCGGTGCCATGGCGAAACAGGATCATCGCATAGCCGATGACTGCGCCATCCACCGTTGCAACAATGGTTTCTGCGGTCGGCCGCGCGATGAGGGCGCGAAAGGAACGGCGGGAAATCCGGTCTGTCTCGAAACAGCGTTCCTCGATGCGCAGGAGCGCATCTATGTCGTCTGCCGTGGCCTTGCGCGTCGTTGCGCCTGTCATCTTCTGGCCTTTGCAAAGGGATCATTCCGATCCGGTCGAACACCAACAATTGGCTTATTCGAGGCAAAAAACAAGCGCCCGGACCGTGGCAAAATTATGGGTAATTTTTACCGTCGGAGCTGGCTTTCCGATGGCTGACAACTTCAATCACAGATTGCATCATAGGGAGTTACCCGCATTAACCATTAATTAAGAAGTCAGCGATCGCGAGGCAAACCGAATTGACTCCGGACTATTTCAGACATTAACGTTTCGTTAATAAATGAGTAATGGCGAGAGCCAAAGGGCGTTGAGTATGTTTTGCGTTGTTCGCTCGACCACAAAGATTATGGCGGCCGCCGGTTTCGCAGTCTCGCTGCTGATGGCAAGCTTTGGTGCGGAAGCAGCCTCCGGCGACTTCATGCAGACCGGCAAGCTGACCTCGCAGCCGATCGGACATTATGAATTCTGCAAGCGCGAGCCCAAGGAATGCGGCATCACCAGCCGAGACACCCGCGCGCTGCAACTCAACCATTCGAACTGGCAGCGCATCGTCGAGATCAACCTTGCGATCAACGAGCGCATCAAGCCGATGACCGACATGGAAATCTACGGCGTCGAGGAATACTGGGCTTATCCGACCACCGTTGGCGACTGCGAAGATTACGTGTTGCTGAAGCAGCGTGAATTGCAGAAGGCCGGCATCCCGCTCACCGATCTTCTGATCACCGTCGTACGCAAGCCGGACGGCGAAGGGCACGCGGTCCTCACCGTTCGCACCGATCGCGGCGATTTCGTTCTTGATAACCTGACGGACGAAGTCATGCGCTGGAACGAGACGGATTACACTTATCTGAAGCGTCAGGCCGCGAACGACACCGGTCGCTGGGTTACCATTGAAGGTCCCGACAATCTTCTCGTCGGCTCAGTGCGCTGACATTGCGATCTCTCCATCTGTTTGGAAAATGCCCCGGAACGTGCTATCCGTTCCGGGTCTAAAAAGGAGAGATCGGAGCGGTTAGCCCGATCCCCGTTGCAAAGCGGGTCCTGGCCTTCGCGATTGCCGTCATTTGGCAGATGCGTCGAGTCCCTTGACCTTTCACTCCGATGCAATGGTGCATTGGAGAACAAGAGGTCTTGGTTATGAAACAGCAAATCTCCGTCATCACACTTGGCATCGCCGATCTGGGGCGTTCACGTCGCTTTTACACGGAAGGCTTCGGCTGGATTCCGGTTTTCGAGAATGACGAAATCATCTTTTATCAGATGAACGGTTTCGTTCTCGGAACCTTTCTGAAATCGGCGCTCGAATCCGACATGGACCGAGATGGTCTCTTGCAGCCGGGGGCCTTTTCGCTTGCTCACAATGTGGAGCGGGAAGCCGAGGTCACGCCGCTGATGAACCGGCTGGTTGAGGCTGGCGGCAAACTATTGCGCCCGGCCGACGCGCCAATCCATGGCGGTTTTCGCGGTTATGTCGCCGACCCCGACGATCACGCCTGGGAAATTGCTTGGAACCCGGCCTGGGCCATCGACGAGAATGGTCTTGTGACGTTTGGAATATGAGCCGGATAGGGCTGGCGACGGGCGCTTTTCGCGCCCTTAGCCTCATAACGATGTGATTATTGCGGGGCGGCGCGTGGCAAAAATCCATTTCATCTCGCATCCGGACGTCATCGTCGATCCGGCAAAGCCTGTTCCATCGTGGAACCTTTCGGAGCGTGGTATCGAACGGATGCGTTCTTTTGCCGGTCGGCCTGAGCTGCAATCGATCAGGTCTATCTGGTCCAGTACTGAAACAAAGGCAATTGAAGCCGCCGAGATTCTGGCCGGTGTTTTACGAATAGTTCCGTCGACCGACGATCGTTTTAGTGAAATCGACCGAAGCCCCACCGGCTTTCTGCCTCCCGACCAGCACGAAATGGTGGCCGACCAGTTCTTTTCGGCCCCAGACAACAGCATTCGCGGATGGGAGCGGGCCATTGATGTACAATACCGCATCATGCAGGGTTTCAAATGCGTGGAACGGCTCTCGGCTTCGCACGATACTGCCATTGTCGGCCATGGCGGCTCCGGCACGATACTTCTCTGTTATCTTGCGGGACTTCCAATCAGCCGCCAATATGACCAGCCCCATCAGGGACACTACTGGTGCTATTCATGTGAGGAAAGAACTGTCCTCCATCATTGGAAACCGATAGCGCCACGCTGAATTTCATCAAGGACATCGCTAAAGGTGGTCAGGCTGCTGAAACCAGCCTTTCCGCGCCCATGCGGTAGGAAATGGCACTGGCCAGATGGATGCGGCCCACCTTGTCGCTTCCATCGAGATCCGCCAGCGTGCGGGCCACTTTCAGGATACGATGATAGGCGCGGGCGGAAAAATGCATCTGCTCGCTCGCATCGCGCAAAAGCTTCAGTCCTGCCGCATCCGGCTCCGCGACCTCCTCTATCAGTTTGGCCGAACAATAGGCGTTGGTCATGGAGGGTTCCAGACCGAGCGCGGAATAGCGCTCGCTCTGTATTGCGCGGGCGCGGGCGACACGTTGCGCGACCGCTGCGCTTGTTTCCGAGCGGGACGGCTTGATGAGATCGAAGGCAGAGACAGCGGGCATATCCACCCGCAAGTCGATACGATCCAGAAGGGGCCCCGAAATGCGGGCCTGATAATCAGCCTGACAACGCGGCCCGCGTGCGCAGACATGCCCCGGTTCGCCCGCCATGCCGCAGCGGCAGGGATTCATGGCGGCAATGAGTTGAAAGCGCGCCGGATAGCTGGTGCGGTGATTGACGCGGGCAATCAGACATTCGCCGGTTTCAAGCGGCTGGCGCAGCGAATCCAGCACCTGCGGCGAGAATTCCGGAAACTCATCCAGAAACAGCACGCCATTATGCGCAAGCGATACTTCGCCGGGCCGTGCGCGCAGTCCGCCGCCAACCATTGCCGCCATTGATGCCGAATGATGCGGTGCGCGGAACGGACGGCGGTCCGACAGTTTTCCGCCCGAAAGCTCACCCGCAATCGAGGCGATCATCGACACGTCCAGCAATTCGCGCGGAGAAAGACGCGGCAGAATGGATGGCAATCGCTGGGCGAGCATGGATTTGCCTGATCCCGGCGGTCCCACAAGCAGCAAATTATGGTTGCCAGCGGCGGCAATTTCAAGCGCCCGCTTGGCGGTCTCCTGCCCCTTTATGTCGGCAAGATCGAGTTCCGTTTCACCGGAAATCCGCATGGATGGTTCCGGCCGAGTCAAAACCTGCGTGCCGCGAAAGTGGTTGGCAAGGGCGATGAGGCTGCGTGGCGCCAATATGTCGATGTCGGCACCCGCCCATGCTGCCTCCTGACCGCAGGAATGCGGGCAGATAAGCCCTTTCTCCTCCCGGTTAGCGCCGATTGCAGCCGGCAGGACACCCGCCACCGATGTTATCGAACCGTCGAGCGACAATTCACCCAGAACGAGATAGGACTGGATCGCATCCGCTGGAATGGCGCCGATTGCCGCCATAAGCCCGACAGCAATGGGCAAATCATAATGCGACCCTTCTTTCGGCAGGTCGGCAGGCGCCAGATTGACCGTCACCCGCTTGGTTGGCATGGACAGGCCGGAAGCGTGGAGGGCCGCCTGCACCCGCTCCCGGCTTTCCGCCACAGCCTTGTCCGGCAGGCCGACTATGGACATGCCCATCTTGCCTGGCGCCACCATCACCTGCACGTCGACAGGCACAGCCTCTATGCCCTGAAAAGCAACCGTCCCAACCCGCGCGACCATGTGCCCCCGCTCGCCACGCACCACATCTCTCAAGTGAGATAAAGTTCAAATACAACTCAGAGAGTTAAGCACGAGCGAGCGGCGAATTCAAGAACAATAAGAGAACGAAGTGAGGGCAGGTTCCTACCGCTTGGCTTCCACCGCATCCCAAAACAAGGCCGCAATGTTGGTTCCGTCGAAACGCTGGATTTCGCGGATGCCGGTTGGCGAGGTGACGTTGATCTCGGTCATGTAGTCGCCGATCACATCGATGCCTACCAGAATGAAGCCGCGCTCTTTCAGCGATGGGCCAATGCGCTCGCAGATCTCGCGTTCACGCGGCGTCAACTTGCTCTGTTCGGCACGCCCGCCGACATGCATGTTGGAACGGGCATCGGTTTCCGACGGCACGCGATTGATTGCGCCTACCGGTTCGCCGTCGATCAGGATAATGCGCTTGTCGCCAGCACGCACGTCCTTCAGATAGCGCTGCGCAATGAAGGGCTCCTTGAACAACTGACCGAACATTTCCAGAAGCGAGGTCAGGTTGCGATCGCCATCGGCCAGATGGAACACGCCAGCACCGCCATTACCGTAAAGCGGCTTCAAGATGATGTCGCCGAACTCGCGACGGAAATCCATGACTTCCTGCGGGTCCTTGGTGATCAGCGTTTCCGGCATGAGGTCGGGAAACTCCGTCACGAAGATTTTTTCGGGACTGTTGCGCACCCATGCCGGATCGTTGACCACCAGTGTCTTCGGGTGAATCCGCTCCAGAAGATGAGTGGTGGTGATATAGTTCATGTCGAAAGGCGGGTCCTGACGCAGAAGCACCACATCCATTTCCGACAGGTCGCGGCGGATTGGCTCGCCCAGCGTATAGTGATCGCCCTTGATGTCGCGCACTTCCATCTTTTCGAGGCGGGCGGATACGACGCCATCGCGCATTGAAAGCCGGTCCGGCGTATAATGGTAAAGCTCATGACCGCGCTTCTGCGCCTCGAGCGAAAGGGCGAATGTGGTATCGCCCGCGATATTCACCGTGCTGATATGGTCCATCTGGACCGCGACTTTGAGAGCCATGATTTCCTCGCGATTCGAAGTTGCGGGAAATCTAAAACGGAATGACCAGGCAACATAGTCCTTTCTCTCAATCCGCGCGGACTTCGCTTGCGCCTTTTCAGTGCGTGAAGCTGAACTGGATCAGTTTTCTTCCATTGTCTATGCTGGCACTGTAGCTGCAAATCGCTGCAGGCGTTTCGGGAGGAAAATGTGACCGTTGTTAGAACTACGCTGTTCGCCGACCATGTAGCAGAACTGGGCGAAGGCCCCGGCTATGATCCCTTGAGCGGAAATGTCTGGTGGTTCGACATTCTCGGCCAGAAACTGATCGAGAAGAACTGGGACAGCGGCGAAACCCACGTCCATGCGCTGGGCATGAAAGCGAGCGCTCTCGCCGTGATCGACCGCGACCGGCAGTTGATCGTCAGCGAACATGGCCTGTTCATTCGTGAGCGCGCCAACGGGCGCCTCACCCTTCATCACCCGCTTGAAGCAGACAATGAAGTCACCCGCTCCAACGACGCGCGCGTGCATCCGTCAGGCTCGTTCTGGATCGGCACGATGGGCAAAAAAGCCGAACCCGATGCAGGCTCCATCTGGTGGTATCGCGAAGGTCAGGTGAAAAAGCTGTTTTCCGGCATCACGATCACCAATTCGATCTGCTTTTCCCCTGACGGAAAGATCGCCTATTTTGCCGATACGGATCGCAACATCATCTGGCGGGTTGATACGGACCCCGAAACCGGATTGCCGGTATCCGACAAAAGCGTCTTCCACCACCGAACCGAAGAGGGCGGCGTCGATGGATCAGTCGTTGATGCCGAAGGCACGCTGTGGAATGCCTGCTGGGGCGGCAGATCGCTCAATGCCTATTCACCGCAAGGCCGCCTGATCCGCTCCGTTCCACTGCCTGTGGGCCAGCCATCGTGCCCCGCTTTCGTCGGGCCGGATGCGACGGCGCTGATCGTGACAAGTGCACATGAAGGCCTGGACGATGAGGCTCGTCAGTCCGATCCCCATGCCGGAAAGGTGTTACTGCTTGATCTCACAGTTGCCGGACGGCACGATCCCCCGGTTCGACTCTGAATAGCAAATGAAAAGGGCCCTTGCGGGCCCTTTGATCTAAACACCTTCGACGATGATGATCTCGCCATCGGCGACCGTCTGCCGGATCGCCTTCGCCGCCTGATATTCTGGAGAATTGTAGCAATCGAGCGCGTGCTGCATGGTCTCGAATTCGATGACCACATTGCGGGCGCGACCCGGCCCTTCAACGGCTTCAGCCTTGCCGCCGCGTGCGATGAAATTTGCGCCATAACGCTCAAATGCCGGTTTCGCCGTCGACACATAGTCCTTGTATCGCTCGGGATCACGGACGTCCACGCGGGCAATCCAGTAAGCTTTGGTCATGCTCTCTCCTCCAGTAACTCTTTCACGCAACCGAGCGCATTTCTTCCAGAATGGCAAGGGCCGCCGCTTTCCGATCAGCCGCGCCGACAATCGGACGTGCGACGACCAGATGGCTGGCTCCGGCTTTCAATGCGTCGGCAGGTGTCATGACCCGTTTCTGGTCGCCCTTTTCCGAACCGGCTGGACGAATGCCCGGCGTGACGATGGCCATGTCCGGGCCGACCGCCTGACGGATGGCTGCAGCCTCCACGGCAGAAGCGACAATGCCGCCCATGCCCGCCTCGCGCGCCTGACCGGCCCGCTTCAGCACCAGCGTTTCCGCATCGCCGGAATATCCGGCTTCCCGCAGATCCGCATTGTCCATTGAGGTCAGAACCGTAACGCCCAGGAGGCAGAGGTTCGATCCCCTTGCGGCTTCCACTGCTGCCCGCATCGCTTTCGGGTAGGCATGAAGCGTGAGCATGGAAACGCCCATTTTCGCGACATTTTCGACGCCCTTCGCAATGGTGTTGTCGATATCGAGGAGCTTCATGTCGAGGAAGACTTTTTTCTTCGCCGCGACAAGGCTTTTTGCGAAATCGAGACCGCCCGCGAATACGAGCTGGTAGCCGATCTTGTAGAAGGAAACGGCGTCCCCCAACTCTTCGACTACCTTCTCCGCCTCAGTAATAGTCGGCACGTCAAGGCCCACGATCAGCTGATCGCGCAAATCTGTCGTCGTCATGAGAGTCTCCGTGGTGATTTTTACTCTCTTCGCACAACAGGACCCGTTGCGAAAGAGATGGAATCAGCTTTTTGCTTCTTCCACCCGCGTGATGAGGCTGCGGCAGACAGCAGAAAGCATCCTGGCGCTGCGCTCTTCTTTCAGCGTTCCATCCTCATTGAACGCCATGGATGCATGACCGACGGAGCATTGCTCCGTGACGATCTGCACCCCGACATTCATCAGCACGGCGCGCAGGTGATAAAGCCCCCGCATTCCCGCAAACACGCCATCTGAACTCGAACAGAGACCCACCGTCAGACCGGCATAAGGCCTGAATGGTTGGTCGCCATCCTTCGAGATGCGGCTGACCCAATCGATGGTGTTTTTCAGAAGCGGCGGGATCGAGGCGTTATATTCCGGCGAACAGATCATCAGCCCGTCATGCTGGGCAAACAGACGACCGAGCCTCATCGCGTTCTCGGGAACGCCATGTTCCTTTTCCAGGTTCTGGTCCATGATCGGCAGCGGATAGTCGGCGAGCGTGATGCGTGTGACCTCAGCCCCCTGCATCCGCAACTCCTTTTCGGCTGCATCAGCCATATGTCCGGAAAAAGCGCCGATGCGAACCGAACCCGCGAAGACGAGAATACGTGCAGTCATGAAAGCCTCGCGAGAATTTACACCAGTGGGCTGCGATAAACCCAGAGCTGCGCCGGCGGCACGTTCCGCACCACGAAATCATAGTGCTGAACGGTATAATTGCCGCGGCCGGCGGGAACCGGCGGCAAGGGACCATAGGTGATCTGCATCAGGGGCCGTCCGCGCGGAATGCGCGAAAGAAGGCTTTCCACGAGCTGGATGCGCCGGTCCATCGGGAAGTTGAGCATCGGCACGGCAGAAATGATGCAGTCGAATTTCTGGTCCTTCTTCTCGCCCAGTGCGCTGTCGAGATCGAATGCATCACCCTGAATGATGTTGACCTCCGGAAAGATCGTATTCAGGTGATCCACGAAGTCCTGCGAATATTCGATGGAATAAAGGTCGGCAGGTTTCACGCCCTGTTTCAGGATCGCCTTGGTGATGACGCCCGTACCCGGTCCAAGTTCAAGAACCGGAAGGCCGGAACCGGTGTCGATGACGCTCGCCATGCGGCGCGCGGTAACGGAACTCGTGGGCAGGATGGCGCCGACGGCTTTCGGCCCGTCTATCCATCCCTTGAAAAAACGAATTTCCTCATCGAACTTAGCGGCCAGTTTCCTGCCGAGCTGTCCTGCCATTCTCGCTGCTCCCATTGTCGTTATTGGACAAGTTTATGCCGCTTTGAATTCCCTAAGCAAGGCGTGAATAAGGAAAAGAACAAAAAAGGGAGCCGAAAGGCTCCCATTTCTATTCTCCGATACCTTCGAAGAATTCTTTCATCCTTGAGAAGAACCCGGCTGATTTCGGGCTATTCTCCTGCGAGGATAGTTTTTCGAACTCTTCGAGCAGTTCGCGCTGACGCTTGGACAGGTTCTGCGGCGTCTCGATGTCGATCTGTATATAAAGATCGCCGACGGCTGCCTGCCGCAGGACCGGCATGCCCTTGCCCTTGAGGCGGAACTGCTTGCCGTTCTGCGTGCCTTCCGGAACCTTGACCCGCGTCTGGGTGCCGTCGAGCGTCGACACTTCGAACTGGCCGCCAAGCGCTGCCGTCGTCATCGAGATCGGCACCTTGCAATAAAGGTCCGAGCCGTCGCGCTGGAAAAACTCATGCGGCTTGACTGAAAGGAAGATGTAGAGATCGCCCGACGGACCGCCGCGCATGCCAGCTTCGCCTTCACCGGCCAAACGGATACGCGTACCATCCTCGATGCCTGCCGGAATATTGACCGACAGCGAACGTTCCTGCGTGACGCGGCCCTGGCCGTGGCACTTGCCGCACGGGTCCTTGATGATCTGCCCGCGGCCGTTACAGGTCGGGCAGGTGCGCTCGACCGAGAAAAAGCCCTGGGCAGCGCGGACGCGCCCCGAACCCGAACACATGGTACAGGTGGTCGGCTGTGAACCGGCCTTCGCGCCGGAACCGGAGCACTCGTCACAGGTGATGGACGTCGGAACGCGGATCTGCGCGGTCTTGCCCGCATAGGCTTCT
Organism: Brucella sp. RRSP16; assembly: GCF_052246815.1. Lineage (NCBI taxonomy): Bacteria > Pseudomonadati > Pseudomonadota > Alphaproteobacteria > Hyphomicrobiales > Brucellaceae > Brucella > Brucella sp. RRSP16. The sequence goes on along the minus strand of NZ_JBQQAM010000022.1, from coordinate 8,767 downwards.
TCCAGCGTCACTTCCATATTGTAGCGAAGATCGGCGCCGCGTTCGCGTCCGCCATTGGAGCGACGGCGACCGCCGCCCATCATCTCGCCAAAAATGTCCTCGAAGATATCGGCAAAGCCGCCCCCGCCGGCAAAACCGTTGCCGAAACCGCCGCCCATGCCGCCATTTTCAAAGGCTGCGTGGCCAAACCGGTCATATGCGGCACGCTTCTGCGGGTCCTTCAGCGTTTCGTAAGCCTCGCCGATTTCCTTGAACTTGCGTTCAGCTTCCGGATTATCCGGATTGCGATCCGGATGATATTCCATGGCGAGTTTGCGAAAGGCTGTCTTCAGCGTCTTGTCGTCTGCTGTTCTTTCAACACCCAGAGCTTCGTAGTAGTCGATCTTCATCAGTTCGTTATCCCGGCGACAGGAACGCGCCTTTTGTTTTCACGGACATCGTATCCCGAAACCGGTCCCCAGATTCGTGCGACACGCCCCGAAGCGTTCAACACTTGTCAGGGGCCAGCGTTTCCAATTGTTCATCAATCGAAGTGCCTTTCCCGACCCATATGTCGGAGGAGCACTCCGGGTTTCAGTATCAACACCCACTTTGCCCGAAACCGTCTCGTGCTTTTCAAGATGTATGCAGGCCAGAGCGATTTTTCAAATGGAGGCTTTGCCCGATATTTCCATCGGTATTCCACCGACACCGGCCAACATGCAGGCTTATACAAAACCTGCGAATATGAACATCTCGAAAATTGGCAAAAGCCCGGGGCAAACCCCGGGCTTGAGCGTATTAAGCCTGAAATTACGACTTCTTCTTGTCGTCGTCGATTTCTTCATAATCGGCGTCGACAACATCGTCGTTTGAAGCCTTCTCTTCGCTACCGCCGGCAGCACCGGTTTCAGCAGCCTGAGCGGCTTCATACATGGCCTGACCGAGCTTCATGGAAGCTTCGGCGAGCGTCTGCGTCTTGGCCTTGATGTCGTCGGCATCATCGCCTTCAAGTGCGGTCTTGAGGCTTGCAAGCGCATCCTCAATGGCCTTCTTGTCGTCAGCCGAAACCTTGTCACCATATTCGCTCAGCGACTTTTCGGTCGAGTGAACGAGGCTTTCGCCCTGGTTCTTGGCTTCCACGGCCTCGCGGCGCTTCTTGTCGGCTTCGGCATTCGCCTCGGCGTCCTTGACCATCTTTTCGATGTCGGCATCGCTCAGGCCACCGGATGCCTGAATGCGGATCTGGTGTTCCTTGCCGGTGCCCTTGTCCTTGGCCGTCACGTTGACGATGCCGTTGGCGTCGATGTCGAAGGTCACTTCGATCTGCGGCACGCCACGCGGTGCGGGCGGAATGCCGACGAGGTCGAACTGGCCGAGCATCTTGTTGTCGGCAGCCATTTCACGCTCGCCCTGGAAGACGCGGATCGTCACGGCCGACTGGTTGTCTTCGGCGGTGGAGAAGGTCTGCGACTTCTTGGTCGGGATCGTGGTGTTGCGGTCAATCAGACGGGTGAACACGCCGCCCAGCGTTTCGATGCCGAGCGAAAGCGGGGTCACGTCGAGCAGCAGAACGTCCTTGACGTCGCCCTGCAGAACGCCGGCCTGAATTGCCGCGCCCATGGCGACGACTTCGTCAGGATTGACGCCCTTGTGCGGTTCCTTGCCGAAGAAGGCCTTAACGACTTCCTGGATCTTCGGCATGCGGGTCATGCCGCCGACCAGAATAACCTCGTCGATTTCGCCAGCCTTGAGACCGGCATCCTTCAGTGCTGCCTTGCAAGGCTCGATGGTGCGCTGGACGAGATCGTCGACCAGGCTTTCGAACTTGGCGCGCGACAGCTTGATGGCAAGGTGCTTCGGACCGGTGGCATCCGCCGTGATGAACGGCAGATTGACTTCGGTCTGCTGCGAGGACGACAGTTCGATCTTGGCCTTTTCGGCAGCTTCCTTGAGGCGCTGCAGAGCGAGCTTGTCGTTCTTGAGGTCGATGCCGCTTTCCTTCTTGAACTCGGAAACGAGGTATTCGACCAGACGCATGTCAAAGTCTTCACCGCCGAGGAAGGTGTCGCCGTTGGTCGACTTCACTTCAAAGACGCCATCGCCAATTTCAAGAACCGACACGTCGAAGGTGCCGCCGCCAAGGTCGTAGACAGCGATGGTCTTGCCATCGTTCTTGTCCAGACCGTAAGCAAGCGCTGCCGCAGTCGGCTCGTTGATGATGCGCAGCACTTCAAGACCGGCGATCTTGCCGGCATCCTTGGTTGCCTGGCGCTGAGCGTCGTTGAAGTAGGCCGGAACGGTGATGACCGCCTGCGTGACCGTTTCGCCGAGATAGGATTCAGCGGTTTCCTTCATCTTCTGAAGGATCATCGCGGAGACCTGCGACGGGGAATATTTCTTGCCGTGGACTTCAACCCAGGCATCGCCATTGTCGCCCTTGACGATCTGGTATGGAACCAGGTCCTTGTCCTTGGCGACCATCGGATCGTCAAAGCGGCGGCCGATCAGGCGCTTGACCGCAAAAATGGTACCTTCCGGATTGGTGACGGCCTGACGCTTTGCAGGCTGGCCGATGAGACGTTCGTCACTATCGCTGAATGCAACGATCGAAGGGGTTGTACGCGCACCTTCGGCATTTTCGATGACCTTCGCGTTCTTGCCGTCCATGACGGATACGCAGGAGTTGGTCGTTCCCAGATCGATACCAATAACTTTAGCCATATTTCTCTCCATTCAGCAAACCGCCAAGACCTCTACCGAGCGTTCCATGGGCGGTTCCTATCGGTTTCACAATGCTCTTTTCACGATGCATATCCGGATACCGGTCCCGGTTTCCAGACGCACATCAATGCCCTGTGCGAGGCGTATATAAGAAACGCGGTTTTTCACTGCAAGTCACAAGAACCGGACAAAGACAGATTCCTTGCCCGATAATCCTTACAGGATCAACGGACTGTCTCGCTCCCGCCGGTTTTGCCCGCGCGATAGATCGCATCGATGAATTTCTGGTTCGCCCTGGAATTTTCAAGCGAGAACAGCCGCGCATCCCTGTCGCCGCGTGCGGCCCGCACAAAGCTTTCGGCCTGAAGCTGGTAATGATTGGCATCACCGAACGACCATTCGCTCGCTCGTGTGTGTCCGGCATCGAAAAGCGCGATGCTGCCGTGGCCATATTTACCGGTATTGAAAGGCGCATAGACTTCGATGAAACCCTTGTCGCCATGGAAAACCATTGTCTGGCGTCCTGCAAGCTGCGTCGCGACGTAGAAGGTCAGATCGAAGCCGTCGAAACGGGCCGAAACATTGGCATAGCGGTCGGTGCCGAAGGCGGGATCATATTCCACCGACGCCTGGACCGACAGCGGTTCCTGACCAGTGACCATACGGGTGACGACGGTCGGATAGACGCCGATATCCGGCAGAGCACCGCCGCCCAGCTCCGGCTGGTTGCGCATATTGTCCGGATCGACATTGAAATAGGAAAAGACACCCTGCACATGGCGGAGCCTGCCGATGGCGCCTTCGGCCAAAAGTTCGCGCAGCTTGATCCACTGGGGATGGTAATAGACCATGAAGGCTTCGGCTATCGTGACCTGATGCTTGTCCCGGGCCGCGATGAGCTGGTCGATATCGTCGGCCTTGAGCGCGATCGGCTTTTCGCACAGGACATGCTTGCCCGCTTCGGCTGCCTTGCGGCTCCATTCGATATGCTGTGAAGTGGGCAGCGGAATATAAACGCCGTCGACGGCGTCGCTTGCGAGGAGCTCCTCATAGGAACCGAATGCCAGCGGCGCACCAAAGCGGTCGGCAACCGATCGGGCACGTGACTGATCACGGCTTGCGATGGCATGAACGACGCCATTTTCGGACGCGCAAAGTGCGGGAATCACCTGCGTGACACCGATCCTGGCGGTGGAAAGAATACCCCAACGAAACATGCAATTCCCTCGTCTTATGAATTCATTCCGGCGCGTCCCAGCCCTGAACGGTCAGTTCCGGCCAGAATTGCAGCGCGCGGGCCGCCTTGATTTCATGCGTTTCGCGGTTATCGATGGCACGATTGGGCCGAATGCGAAACGAAAAAATATCGTCGAGACCGAAAGGAGCGTGGATGATGAGCCCATCCTCTGCCGTCTCGCCGTGTTTGGCCAGCCGCGCGCCTACGCAATGGGCGATCGTCGAATAACGCTCTATGGCTTCGGTCGCGGAACGAAGCGGCGGATAAGGCTGTCCGAACCGCTTTTCGAACCACAGATGCACCCGTGCCTGATTGCGTATCTCGACGGGAAGTGGAAAACCGCGAAAGACCTCGGCGCCCCGCGCGATAACCGCATCCTCCGCTTCCCAGGAAAGGTCGCTGTCGTCGAAATAGATGATGTCGAGATCCTTGATTCCATGCAGGTTGGGCCGTCCAGTCAGCCGGTTCCAGATGGTGTTGTAGAGCGCGCCCGAGACGAGCCAGGACCCGGACGCCTTTCCGCCCAGGTCTTGCAGCCGATGCAGCGCGTCGGCCAGCATCGGACTTTCCAGCACGATCTGCGAAAAGACATTCCGCTGCCGTGAAGGCGAGAGACCAGCGCAGCGCAAATGCTCCGGCAGCGTGTTCATCTGTCGGTTCCTGTTCCATGGCGATAAAAGTCGATGAATGCGCGCAATGCCGGGCGCATCTGGCGGCGGCTTGGATAATAAAGGTGGAAACCCTCGAAGGGCGCGCACCAGTCTTCCAGAACCCGGACCAGCCGACCCTCGGCCAGAAAATCCCGCGTATAATCCTCGAACAGCCAGACCAGCCCCGCACCGGCGAGCGCCGCCTCGAGCAGGATGCCGTTGTCGTTGGCGATCAGCGGCCCTTCGACGCCGATTTCCACGATCTGGCCGTTCTTCTCGAACTCCCAGCGATAGAGCCGCCCTCCCGGAAAGCGCTGACGCAAACAGCGGTGCCGCGCCAGATCGCGCGGATGCGAAGGGGCCGGACGGGCTTCGAAATAGGCTGGCGATCCCACCACGGCGCCGCGCTGCGGGCCGCCGAGTCGCACCGCGATCATGTCGGCTTCCAGATTTTCGCCAAGCCGCACACCCGCATCGAAACCGGCAGCGACGATATCGGTGAAGGCGTTGTCAATGCGCAGGTCCAGCGTGATGTCGGGATAGAGCCGGGCGAATTCACCGAGGCGAGGCGCAAGCATCAGCTGCGTGGCGACGAGCGGGGCGGAAATGCGCAGGATTCCCGCCGGGCGGTCCTTGGTCTCCAGCGCCGCGCCCAATGCCTGATCGATTTCCGCCAGCGCGGGCGCAAGCCGCTCCAGAAGCCGGCGGCCCGCCTCCGTTGGCGCGACGCTGCGCGTCGTGCGCGCCAGAAGGCGCACGCCCAGACTGTCCTCCAGCGTGGCCACCGCATGGCTGACGGCAGAGGGGGCAATCGCCAGTTCCCGCGCCGCACCCCGAAAACTTCCATGCGCGGCAACGGCGGCAAGAACGGCAAGCTGTGACAGTTGGCTTCGATTCATTGTTATAAATTACAGAACAACCCGTGAAAATAAATCGGTATTATCGAACTGATCGCCCTGTTTTATGGTTCACGGCATGATCCCTCCGGACTGCAGCCACCCCGAAAGTGCCTCCAGCCGGTTCGCCTCCCGATTTCCCGCACAAATTTCAGTACTTTCAATCAGTCATTCGAAAGGAACTACAAATGCAACAGCGCAAACTCGGCCCGCAATTGAGCGTTTCCGCCCTTGGTTTCGGCTGCATGGGAATGACCTATGCCTATGGCGGACAGGACGAGCAGGACGCGATCCGCACACTGCACCGCGCCGTCGATCTCGGCGTGACTTTTTTCGATACGGCGGAGGTCTATGGCCCGTTCGAGAACGAGAAACTCGTCGGCAAGGCGCTGAAGCCCTTCAGGGAGCGGGTGACGATTGCAACGAAGTTCGGCTTCAGGATTGAAGACGGGCAGATGAAGGGTGTCGATAGCCGTCCCGAGCATATTCGCGACGTGGCCGAGGCTTCCCTGAGGCGGCTCGGTATCGATGTGATCGACCTGTTCTACCAGCATCGCGTCGACCCGTCCGTGCCGATCGAAGATGTGGTCGGCGCCTTGAAGGACCTCATCGATGAGGGGAAGATTCGGGCGATCGGTCTTTCCGAAGCGGGCGCCTCCACGCTGCGCCGCGCGCATGCCGTCCATCCCATCGCCGCGCTGCAAAGCGAATATTCCCTATGGGCTCGCGATCCGGAAGAGGGTGTTCTGCCAGTCTGCCGTGAACTTGGTATCGGTTTCGTACCCTATAGCCCGCTCGGGCGCGGCATGCTGACCGGCACGGTGCGCTCGCAGTCGGACCTTGCAGAAGACGATTTCCGCAAGACGCTGCCGCGTTTCCAGCCGGGCAATCTGGAAGCCAACAACCGGCAGGTGGATCGCATCGTGGAGATCGCGCAGGAAAAGCAGGTCACGCCCGCACAACTGGCGCTGGCTTGGGTATTGAGCCGGGGTGATTTCATCGTGCCGATCCCCGGCGTGCGCAAAATCCGCCATTTGGAAGACAATGTGAAAGCCGTCGAAGTTGTACTGACGCCGGAAGACCTGCAGCGCCTGGACGAAGTGTCCACGCCGAACCTGATTGCAGGCGAGCGTTACAATGAACACCAGCTTGCGCTGACCGGTCTCTGATTGGATGCCCCAAACAAAAAGGGAGCCTCACGGGCTCCCTTCCTTTTTACATCCGGCGCAAGGCTGGTGGAGCGAGCGTCAGAAGCCCGCCCAGCGTCATGGCGAAACCCACCCATAGCGGCGCATGCAGGCCATAACCGGCCTCCATCGCCTGTCCGCCGATCCACGGCCCGAGACCGAGACCGATATTGATGACCGATGCATGCATCGCGTTCACCAGCGCCCCGGGATGAGCGATCCGCATCACCCGCGCAATGAAGGCGGGGTTGAGCGCAATGCCCGTCAGGCCGATCATCACGATGGCGAGAATTGCCGCCGGCTTCAATTCTGCGAAAAGCGCAAAGATCAGCATGGCAGACAGCATCAGAACGAGGCCGATGGCGATGGTCGGGATCGTGTGGCGATCCGCAAAGCGCCCGGTGACATAATTGCCGACGATATTGGCGCCGCCATAAACGGCAAGCAGCAATGGCACCTGCATGGCCGAGAAACCTGCAAGCTGCACCGTGATCGGCGACAGATAGCTGTAGACGGCGAAGGAAGAGCCGATGACCAGCGCGCTTGTGGCGTAGGCGGCCCAGAGTTTCGGCTTGCGCATTTCCTTCAGTTCGGAGCGCAGATCGGCCTGCGGCGCATCGGGCGAAGATTCGATCTTGATTGCAATGACGAGCGCACAGACGAGGATCAGAACAACAATGGCCCAGAAGCTCGCCCTCCAGCCGAACGCATTGGTGATTGCCGTTGCGATGGGGACGCCGAAGACGGTGCAAAGCATGAGGCCTGCGAAGACGAGCGAGGACGCGCGCCCGCGCAGTTCCGGTCCGACAAGCTGCGCCGTGATGGCAAGCATCAACCCGAAGCTCGTGGCCGCAGCCATGCCGGTCAGCACACGCGCGATCAGCAGAACCTGAAAACTGCTTGTGGAAGCGGCTACACTTTGCGCGGCCGCATAAAAGACCAGCAAAAGCAGGAGCCCGCGCTTGTTCTCGATCTTCAGCGCCAGAAACAATATTGTTACCAGCGGCCCGCCGATCATCATGCCCAGCGCGTAAAGCGAGATGAGATTGCCGATATCGGCAATGGAACGGTCGAACGCCACCTGAAGGGAGGGCAGCATTCCCGAAATCATGAGTTCGGAAGTCGTGAGCGCAAAAACGCCGAGACTGAGGCAATAGACGACGAGCGGGATTGCCCGCGCCTTTTGCGCGGACGCAGGGACCCCTTCCGCCGCCAGGGCAGAATCGCACGTATCGTTCATGGGACGAATCCTATTTATATAGTATTGATTATATAATAAATATCGACTTGCCCGAAAGGGTCAAGAGAATTATATAAGGATGATTATAGAAAGGGAGAAAAATGGTTCCACGCGGACGTCCGCGCAGCTTCGACCGCGACGCGGCGCTGGACAAGGTGATGAAAGTTTTCTGGGCCAAGGGCTATGACTGCGCCCAGATCAACGATTTCACGACCGCCATCGGCATCACGCCGCCAAGCTTCTATGCCGCCTTCGGCAACAAGGAGCAGGCATTCCGTGAAGCTGTCGACTATTATCGCCGCACCATTGGCGCCGTCCCCTTCGACGCGCTTGAAAATGCGCCCACCATTCATGAGGGCCTGCGCCAATGGCTGGAGAAATCCGCCGACAGCGCCTTTGCCTGCCCGGCGGGCGGCTGCATGATCAGCGTCTGCTCGATCCAGTGCAAACCGGAAAATGTGCCTGTGAAGGAATTTCTCCAGGCCATCCGTCACGCCAATCATGAGCGGCTTTCAAACCGCCTGCAGCAAGCGGTAGCCGCGGGCGACCTGCCGGCCGACTCCGATATCGTGCAGATGACCGAATTCTATCACATGATCCAGCAGAGCATTTCTTTTGAAGCCCGCGACGGCAATTCGCGCGCCGCGGTGCAGAAGATCATCGATATGGCATTGATGGCCATTCCCACCCGTACGAGCGGGAAGCCTAAAGCGGTTCCTGTTCTGACAGAATCGCCGGAACCGCTCTAACTATTTGTTTTATCGCATTATCCAAGGCATCGAAGCGGGATAAGAAATCAGTCCGGTGAACTGATTTCCCCGCGTAGACGTTTCACACTTTTGCTGGAAATGCTC
>NZ_JBQQAM010000021.1:0-33636 GCF_052246815.1 Brucella sp. RRSP16 | reverse complement strand
TGGCGAAGGATGGCAAGGATTTGTGGTTCGCTGAATCTGCTCGTCTTCATTAAAATCTCCTCGATCATATAGCCCGAGAAAATTCTACTTTTGAAGCCCGTTATTTGGTGGGGGGATTACCCCGGTTGCCGCTTTTCGGGATATGCTTAGGAATTCACTCTTCTATCCATGAGGTCGCTTCATGACCACTTCACCACCCGGCGCAAGTCGGCTTGGGCGGCATCTGCTTGCCCGCCTGAAACATGCTTTGTATCGCGACGTGCGACAGGTTTTCTGCGAGCTTGATCTTCTGTCTCACACTGAAGTCGATGTCGATGGATTTTTCGCGATGCGCTTCGATATGCCGGAACAGCCATCTGATCCGGGTGATACAGATCGACCAGTATTACATCTGACCGGCCATCCGGCTCATGATCTGCGTGTCTTGAACGCTTATATGGGTGCCAGCTTCAATCTGAGTGCTTCCAGCGTACAAGATCAGTTTGCCCTCTCACTGCCATTTCCAATGTTCCTGAGCGATATGCTCTGTTATCCGGTCGAGCGAACATATCTTTTGAAACTCCTGCGCTGCTTTCATGTCGAGCCGGACATTGGCGATATCGCAGTCTGTCATCTGCTGGCACGGGCTCTGGAAGAGGGGAGTTTCGGGCAAAACAACTTGATGGAGTTTTCACGCAGACAATCCGGGCTTGTCATTATACGCACTGATATCGAGGGCTTTGAAGATATCCTGCTTCGGATGTTGAGCGAGCAGCGGCTTTATCGCGGGTACGTTGTGGTACGGCCCCTCGAGCATTGGGGAACGACAACGATCCGGCAGTTAAAGCGGACAAGGGGCCGCCTCCGTCCGGCAGATGTCATTATCAACACTATCGATGCTGATGGATTTGAGAAACTCGCATTGATCGACGAAGACAGCATAGAGGATGCACTCTCACGCGGCGAATGGCTTCTCGGTATCGTTGATATGCAATACGAGATTCCGGCCGGACTGAAAGTAGCAGCAGATATTGTCCTTGATACCGGTGTGCTTGACGGCGCACTTCTCAACAGGCTGCTCGATACGGTGGCGATGCACGATGCCGACACCGTTTTTCCAGAGGATTTCACACTCGATTCATTACGGGAACTGAGACACTCGTTCAGGGAAGCAAGCACACGCCAGGAAACCTTCGCCTATCTGCTGGCCCAATGGGAACTGGGGGGGAGAAAGCAGGCACATCCGGTGCAGGAGCAGAAGCAAAAGCAGAAAGAGGCAGATAAAAAGAGAGATAAGGCCGATGATAAAAACCCGTTCTCGACAGGAGAACGCGGTCGGCATGGCAGAAAGATTGTTTCCGACAGCCGATTGATTGAACCTGAAGCGCTCGATGCTGGCTTCAGTGATGTCGGTTCTGCAGAGAGCGCCATGCGTCGAACACCAACTCTATGTGTGGAAAACCTGTCTGGCTATGGCGAGGCGGTTGATTGGGCGCTGGCGCTCAAGGAAGACCTTGCATTGTGGACATCAGGATCGCTCGCCTGGTCTGACATCAGCACTCGGCTGCTTCTGTCTGGCCCGCCTGGCACCGGCAAGACCACTTTTGCACGGGCGCTGTGTAACAGCCTGTGCATTCCTGTCCTTGCAACGTCTATCGCAACATGGCTTCGGATGAGCCATCTTGGTGATGTGTTGCTACGCATGAAGAGTGCTTTTGAAGAAGCGGCGTCTCATGCTCCGGTCATCCTGTTTATTGACGAGATCGACAGCATCGGGCGACGACAGGATCCATCGCGCGATTATGCGGATTACTGGAATGCTGTCGTCAATCAACTGCTCGAATTGATGGATGGTGCGATCAGCCAGGAAGGCATCGTCATTGTAGGTGCAACCAACCGGCCCGACGATATTGATGAGGCATTGTTACGGTCAGGACGGCTGGAAACCCATGTCCGGATACCGAAACCTGACACAAATGCGTTAGTCGGTATTCTCGCACACCATCTCGGCGCCGACCTTGATGCTGTTCTGGCGACACGGCAGGCGGAGCCACAGCGATGACAGGCTCCAGACCAAATGAACGTATCAGGACTGCGCGCGACTTACGTCCACTGGCGTTAAAGGCACAGGGTATGACCGGAGCCGATATCGAGCGGATTGTCCGTCAGGCTCGCCAGCAAGCACGTCGTAAGAAGCGTCAGCTTTCCTGGAAGGATATTGAAAAGGGCATTGTTGGCAATCGCCGGGCAATCCTGCCGGAAGAGCGCTGGCGCATGGCGGTGCATGAGGCAGGCCATGCTCTCATCCGTCATATATTGCAAGTCGGCCATCCGCTGACGCTGAGCATTGAAGAACAGGTGGGGTTCGGCTTTGCAACGGAACGTCGCAAGCTTATTCCGCTGGAAAAGGATTGCGAAGACAATCTTGCGGTGATGCTGGCGGGAAGAGCGGCGGAAGAGCTTGTTCTTGGAGATGTCTCTGTCGGCTCCGGGATGCGACCGGGAAGCGATCTGGCGAATGCAACCGACCTGGCGCTGGCAATGGAAACGACGTACGGCTTTGCCAGAGAGCGGCCATTGCTGTTTTGCGACGGCGTGACACGACGGGAACTGCTCCATGAAAACCATCCCGTAACCAACCGTGTCAATGAACGGCTGCAAAAAGCCTATGACGCCGCCCGTCACGGAGTTGTCCGTTACGCGGCAGCGCACAGAACGCTTGCCGGGACGTTGCTTGAACATGGCGTTCTGGAAGGCGAAACCGTCACCGCCATTCTCAACGATGCTGTCCAGCGACAGGATCAGCAAAGTGGTCAAGCCATGGTGAGCGCAGTGGATAGCAGGCCTCAGGAGACGAACCCACCCGGTCCGGCCTGAGCGGTCGCCCCGACCGGCATTCCAAACAATGAACAATCCGAATTTACCAGAAACACGCCCGTCAGTTCGGGCGTGAGCGATCCCGCATATTCAATGAAAGGAAAATCTCATGGCAATTATCGCAAACGATGGCGCGTTCAACCGGGAAAGACTTGCAGCAGAAATCAAGACCCTCAAGGCGCTTGTTCATGATCTCGAACGCCTGCTCAATGGTGAGCATCCAGATCCCAGGGAGCTGGCGGATGCGCCATTGATCAGCAACTGGGATTTTGATCGTCGGGACGCCGTATGCCTTGTCGGCACATTCCTGGGTCATCCGCGTCTGGGGCGTATCGTTCCTAACGGCATTACCTCCGAACTTTGGTACATAAACCCGGACGAAGGATATGCCCGTACATTCAGCCGTTTCTACCGTCTCGGTAAACCAGCCCGGTTTCGAGGCGGCAAGCGGTGACACGCCCAAATCAACCAGTGTTTTGCAATGAACACGAACTTCATATCATGCCCTTGGCAAAGCAGGAGAAGTGGTTCGGTTTGTTTGAACAGTTTCGGGCGTTTCGTTAAGTGGATTTCCGCCTCGATTATGCCGCCACCATCATTGGCGTCAGCGCGTTGAAGTAGACCTGATCCGGTGTCTGCCGGTCAAGGGATGAATGTGGGCGTCGGCTATTGTAAAAGGTCAGATATCGGCTGATGCCGACGCGGGCCTCGGATACGGTCTTGTAGGCGTGAAGATAAACCTCCTCATATTGATCGACCGCCAGAGCCCCTCGACGAAGACATTGTCCCGCCACACGCCCTGTCGGGCATGGCTTCTGCCTAGCGAGAACTGGCAGACCAACCCGAAGCCCGGGCGATGGACAAGGAAGAGTGGCTGGGCCTCATGCTCGACCGGGAGATCGCCGTGCAGGCCGATAAACGGCTGACGGCGCGTCTGGTCGCGGCAAAGCTACGCTTTCCGGAAGCAAGTGTCGAAGATATCGACTTCCATGCGGCCCGTAATCTCGACCGTCGGGCGACAACGGCACTGGCGCAGGGACAATGGCTTAAGAACCATGAGAATTTGATCGTGACAGGGAAAACTGGCACGGGCAAGTCGTGGCTGGCCTGTGCTTTTTGGGGCGTCAGGCTGCCCGACATGACCATTTCGTTCTCTATGTCCGCGCGCCCCGTCTCTTCGAAGATCTCGCCATGGCTAGGCTGGACGGCCGCTATCCAAGGCTCATGAACCGTCTGATGAAGATCCAGTTGTTGATCCTTGACGACTTCGCTAACGTTACACTGCCGTTAGCACACCCGAAATGCAAATGGTTAATTCAAGCTAGAAAGGATGCTCACGCTAGTCGAGGCACCGCACTTCCATTGCGTCGATGTCATAGTTCGTATTGCCGTCGCCAGGATCAACCCGCAGTTCGGTGCCGAATCCATTATGACTATACAGCAACACATAACTCTCTGACTGCCCACTATATGTTACGGTTTTGGATCGAGTTTCATTGTAGCTCGGGTCCGATGGCGTCTGGTAAAAAACTTGGAGATGATCCGTCCTGCTCGTAAACAAGCGAGCTGCAACTTGAATAGTCCGGCAAGCGGCCATATCATCTTTTCGATGAGTGAGATCTATAAAAAGCATAGGGTCTGGTCCCGTGTTTAGTTTGAGATGACCAGAATCCCACGATGCCGAACCGTTTCCCACGCGGATACCATTGATATTGAGAGCGAATAGGGGGGGCTCTTGCGAATCAATTGGAACAGGTTTGTGCCGAAGCTTTTCGGCAGCGAGGTTACTGCCGCTTGGAGTTCTGCCCAGACGAACCATAATGACGCCCGCCGCATCATCAATCTTAATCGAACCTGGGGCCGGCCACACCGGAAGGCCTTCAATCAGATCGATATATTTGCTTTGAGTACCCAGGTCTCCGGCTTGTAAATGACCGAATCCGAGAATGGTGAGATAAGGAATGATTCGGGAGGGGTTGCCTCCATCCCAACCGAAAAAAGATCCACCGACTGTCGACCATGGCGGTGCAGGATAGATGGATTTCTGTTCAATGCCCCCGTAAACAACCAGATCGTATTTGCGATCCCGGCTAAATGTTGGTGACGCCATACTGATACGGTCATACAATCGAGAAGCAAGTAACTGGTCATTGAGGCCAGCGAAGTGACTCGAAGCGGACATTGAATTCGAAAAAACAAGAAATTGGAATATCCCGACCGCAATAGCCATTGCGGACGCCAATCGGACAAAAAACAGTCTGTTATGTAATGCTAGATAGGCGAAGCACCAGATCACAAAGGGCGCGCTGACAACTGACCTAGTGGGCAAATCTCTTGACACTAGATCGATGACGAATGGGCTGACCATCAGCATGGACGCTAGGAGAAGAACCGTAATTTTGTTTGCCAGCGAAGAGTGCCGCGCGGACGATGCAAGGCCTGCTATTCCAAAAAATAGAATAACGGGTATGGACCAGATTAAAGTAAGATATAGATGAGCCTTAAACCCATAAATGCCCTGCAAATGTAAAACCGCATTTTTCACTGTCTTCACAGGATCTGTTAAAAGCGCATCCAGCTGCAGAAACTGATCTGCATATGCGGCTTCTATGTCCAGAATCGAGAGGAATACGCGGTCGAGAACTTTGTAAATGCAAAACGATAAAAGAAGACATACGCCCAAGGCGAACAGGTTTTTTATCGTTTCCACTTCACGAGTATCGGGACGAAGTGCTCTGAATAAGAGCACGCCGATGCCAAACGAAAGTACGAGGAACAACAGTGATTGATATATTGCGACAGCGAAAGCAGAGGCGCAGGCAGCAATGATAATAGCAGCAATTCGCCATTGAAGTGACAGGTGACATCGCTGGTATAGAATCCAAATGGCAATCGAACTAAGGGCGACTCCAAAACCCACAGCCGCAGCGTTGGAATAAAACTCGATAATAAAGACCCACGTAGGATACCCGCAGAAAATTCCAAAAGTTGCCATCTGAAAAAACGACAATCTCCCGATTTTAAGGCCCGCGCTCTCCAAAAAAATGACATACGCAACGACCAGGCCAAGCCCAAAAAGCGCGGCCGGTAGAAATGGCAAGGTAGGCTGTGGAAAGATAAACCTTTCGAACAGATAGGCTCCCCACCGACCCTGCTGGGCCCAGATAGCAGCTGAACCTGGTGTCAAATGTCGAAAAGCTGCAAGTTCTTCATCGATTGACAGCGGAAAGGAAGCGAGCTCAAAGAAATACATTACTGCGAATATCAGCCACAATTTTGCCATCGCACCTGACGTGGCGGTCCACGCTCTTGTCAGGTCACGTTCTAGAGTTCCGTAAGGGGCAATACTTCCTGTCGTAGCATTTGACTCATGCATTTCTGAATATCACGATTTTTAGGTTGAGCTAGCATGCCTAAGACTATAGGCATTATTGACAATATGCTCTGCGATAATCCATACGACAAGCAATTACAAGAACACCTGGTTGGAAAAATGGACACCTTGCCAAAGATACCGTTCAATGATTTGGGACGGCTGTATAACCGATTTAAAGCTGGCTTGGAAGAGGCGGTTTTGCAGGCCTGTAGGTCGGGCTGGTGGCTGAACGGCAAGCATGGCAAGGAATTTGCAACGCGGTTTGCACGGTTCATCGGCGTTCAACACTGCATGCTGGTCGCGAATGGAACCGACGCACTCGCACTTTCCTTAGGAGTGTTATCCAGTTTGCACACGGACCGCGATGAGGTGATAACAGTTGCCAACGCCGGCGGGTACACCTCAACTGCGTGTTATCAGAACGGTTTAACACCGGTTTATGTGGACATAGTCGCCGAGACTCAGCTGATCGATATCGAGCACGTGATGACGGCTCTAAGCGAAAAGACATTGGTGGTTGTGGCTACTCATCTGTACGGCGGTACGGTCGACATTCCATCGCTTAGAAAAAAACTAGACGGTGCTGGCTACGGGCACGTGACAATTCTGGAAGATTGTGCTCAATCGCATGGAGCAACGTTCAACGGCGCATTGACGGGTTCAATGGGCGATGTCGCCACCTTCAGCTTCTATCCAACGAAAAATCTTGGGGCTATGGGAGATGGCGGTGCCATCTTGACTTCGGATAGTAAGATCGCCGAGTTAATTGCGAGTATCCAGCAATATGGATGGGGGGCGAAGTATCAGATTTGCAATGCTGGCGGACGAAACTCTCGAATGGATGAAATCCAGTCTGCCGTCGTGAACGTTCTTTTACCCGAGCTGCAGAATCTCAACGATGAACGAAGGTATATCTTAAAGCGATACAAAGGAAGTACTGCTTCCGACCTTCAATTCATCGAGGGGGGTGGTGGATCGGTAGCGCACCTCGCAACCCTTCTGACAGAGAATCGCGACGAGTTTCGCGCGTTTTGTTCGGCTCGAAACATCGCAACAGAGGTGCATTACCCCATTCTCGATTGCGATCAGCCAGGATGGTTAAATCTCCCCAAGCGCCTAGCAAATGGCGGGCTTCCAGTATCATCAGCAAGTTCGAGACGGATCGTATCACTTCCCTGTTTTCCGGGGATGACCGAAGCCGAGATCAGCCACGTCATTCAAACCTTGAGTGATTGGAAGAAATGATGCCAAACTTTTCGTTGGTCATTCCTGTCTACCGAAATGAAGAGAATATACCCTCTTTGATGGAGGCGCTTTTGTCACTCCATTCAGCTTTGGACGATCTAGAGTTTGTCTTGGTCATCGATGGGTCGCCCGACAATTCTGGTCATCTGTTGACGGAGGCGGCCAAGGGTACTGATCTCAACTGCAAAATCATCTTTCATAGCCGCAACTTTGGCTCCTTTACGGCTATTCGAACCGGCATGGAGATGGCGAGCGGTAAATTTGTTGCTGCGATGGCAGCAGACCTGCAAGAGCCACCTGAACTGATCCTGAAGATATTTTCGCTTCTTGAAAGCGATGAATCTGACGTCGTTTTTGGCCAGCGAGTAAGCCGAAATGATCCTTTCGCAAGTCGCCTCTTTTCGTCCTTCTTCTGGAATGCCTATAGAAAATTTGTGTTACCCGAAATGCCTAAGGGTGGCGTCGATATATTTGGGTGCAATCGGCTCGTCCTCGATACTGTATTATCCTTCGAAGAACCAAACAGTTCCTTAGTGGCCCAATTATTCTGGGTGGGCTTTCGTCGCAAATTCGTCCCATATGTGCGCAGGCCGAGGTTGCTCGGAACGAGCGCGTGGAACTTTTCCAAGCGTTTCGAGTATATGATGGACAGCATCCTGTCCTTTACGGATCTACCAATCATGATGGCACTCTGGCTCGGAATCTTCGGCTGTTTTGTTAGTTTGGTATTCGGTGCGTTCGTTTTCTTTGCACGTATAACCGGTTACGTGGAAGCTGGCGGATACTCATCCGTTGTTCTTCTTATTCTGTTCACAGGATCATTGATTCTCACCGTTCAAGGCATCCTTGGGTGCTATATTTGGCGGATAGCTGAGAACACCAAGCGACGTCCATTGCGTGTCATTAGTCGCATAGTTGGGGGCAAAAAATAATGGACACTGGTAAAACATTTTTCGTGCACGAGAAGGCGATTTGTGAGAGCGAAACCATTGGCGACGGTACGCGTGTGTGGGCCTTTGCGCATGTCCTCTCTGGGGCTGCAATTGGGAAGAACTGTAACGTATGCGATGGTGTTTTTATCGAGAATGACGTCGTGGTTGGCGACGATGTGACTATAAAGTGCGGTGTCCAATTGTGGGACGGTTTGCGGATTGGTGATCGTGTTTTCATAGGTCCTAATGCAACTTTCGCGAATGACCGCTTTCCGAGATCTAAAGAGTATCCCCCGCAATTCTTGCTTACGTTCGTGGAAGCAGGAGCTTCCATTGGAGCCAATGCTACAATCCTGCCCGGGACAAGAATCGGGCGGGGGGCCATGGTCGGGGCGGGCGCTGTCGTAACGAAGAACGTCCCAGCCCACGCCGTCGTTGTGGGTAATCCTGCTGTTATTATAGGATATCAAGCTGCGGCGCAGCCGGAGGCCGCTACCGCTGCGGCAGTAAGTCTCGGTGCTGCGACTGGATCGAAGGCGAGACTAGGCATTAGTAATTGCGAGCTATGGCGACTTCCTCATTATTCGGATACGCGAGGCAGTCTTGTCCCGATAGAGTTTTCCAATGACCTGCCCTTTGTCCCCAGCAGGTCTTTTCTCGTGTACGGAGTTCCAACCAACAAGGTCCGCGGTGAGCATGCTCATCGCGTCTGTGGTCAATTTCTAGTTGCCGTGCACGGGAGTTTGTCCGTGGTTGTAGACGATGGAACCAATCGAGCCGAGGTTTCCTTGGCCGATCCGACCATTGGTCTTTTTCTCGCTCCAGGTGTTTGGGGTATTCAGTACAAGTTCGATACCGATACGGTGCTTATGGTCATGGCGTCACATGCTTACGACCCCTCCGATTATATCCGAGATTATGATGAGTTTTTGTCCTACGTAGCGGAGCGCGATATTGATTGAGGGTATTGCAGGCGATGCCAAGCGTTTCGCGTTCGCGGGTGTTGTTAATACAGCCCTAACATCGGCAGTCTACATTTTGGCACTCACGATTTTGAACCCTACTGCGGCTTATGCGGTCGCATGGGTCCTAGGGATCATTTTCGTCGTTCTTGTGTATCCTCACCGTGTTTTTATTGGTGGAAGCACACGAGCAAAAGCTAGGTCGCACTTAGCATTTTCGACAATCGGGATCTTCGGGTTGGGCGTCCTTGTTCTTCATCTCCTCGTCTACATGACGTCCATGCCGCTGCTAGCATTCGCACTGACCGTCATCGTGACCACCATTGCGAACTTCTGTGTCGGGCGCGCTATTTTACGCTATAAACGCTAAGGTCTGTATGTGTAGTGGCCCCCTAAATCCCCGGACACGATCTCCCACTTGTTAAGTGTTAGGAGTAACGTGCCCATTATGACCAGTCACATACCTAAGATAGAAGTGCTGTCCGGCCCTGAGCGCCGCCGTCGCTGGTCGACAGCGGAGAAGCTTGCGATAGTCCAGGAGACCTGCGAGCCTGACGTCACGGTCAGCATCGTTGCTCGACGGCATGGCATTCAGCCGAACCAGTTGTTGGCCTGATCGAACCTCGTGCCTCGCTTTATCACCGCCATCGTTTTCCGCCTGAGGTCATCGCCGAAGCGGCGTGGCTGTATTTTCGTGCATAACGGCAATCTAGGTGAGATTCAGCGTCAATCAGGATGAGACTCGCGCCGGGGTGTGACGGAGTGAGGGCGTAGCCCGATCGTAGTCATACCCCGGCGTGGCGCAGAATTTGGCGTCTCAAGATCGCGGTCGGTCCGGTACATTTGCGGTTTTCTGGATTGGAGAACCAGTTTGTGCCGGGTTGCCATGTAACCGATCATCAGATGAGACTCTTCATGAAGTACCGACAAACGCATTCCGTAGAGGTCGCCGCAGCAAAAGCATCGATCAGCCGAGCTACGGCATACCGCCTCGACAAGGAGGTGCAACTACCATCTCAGAGCAAAGCGCCGCGTGGACGCCGCCGCCCTGATCCCTTGGAGCCAATATTCGAGACTGAAGTCGTCCCGCTCTTGAAGGCCGCACCCGGCATCCGTGCCGTCGCTGTCTACAACGAGATGCTGCGCCGACATCCAGAACTGTCTGAAGGTATCCGCCGCACGCTTGAACGACGCATTCGGTCGTGGCGTGCTGTCCATGGCGAAGCGCAGGAGGTTATCTTCCGCCAGACGCACGAGCCAGGCCGGTTGGGCCTTTCGGACTTTACCGATGCCAGCGGTCTTGGTGTGACCATCGCCGGCCAGCCGCTTGATCACCTGTTCTATCACTTCCGGCTTGTCTGGTCGGGCTTCGAACATGCCCATGTCATTCTCGGCGGAGAAAGCTTTGTCGCGCTGGCCGAAGGACTTCAAAATGCTCTATGGTCCGTGGGTGGTACGCCGCTTTATCATCGAAGCGACAGCCTTTCGGCGGCATTCCGCAACCTCGACGCCGATGCCAAGGTCGATCTCACGCACCGATACGACCAGCTTTGCTCCCATTATAGAATGACGCCGACGCGCAACAACAAAGGCGTCGCGCATGAGAACGGCTCGATAGAAAGCTCCCATGGCCATCTCAAGAACGCCGTTCATGATGCCCTGCTGATGCGGGGGACCAAGGAGTTCGACGATCTCGGTTCTTACCGCGCCTTTGTCGACGAGATCGTCAGCCGTCGCAATGCTGCCCATGGCAAGCGTATCGATGCTGAGCGATCCCATCTGCAGGCGCTGCCCGAGCGCAGGACCACGGACTTCGAAGAGATTGTCGTCACGGTGTCCCGGACGGGCGGCTTCACCTTGCGCAAGGTCTTCTACACCGTGCCATCCCGCCTGATCGGCCACAGGCTACGAGTTCGCCTGTTCGACGATCGGCTGGATGTCTTCGTCGGCGGTACGCATCTGATGACGTTGCGCCGCGGACGCGGCCACCCCGACGGGCGACACGATCAGGTCGTCAACTACCACCACGTCATCCATTCCCTGCGCAAGAAGCCGATGGCGCTCCGCGGCCTCGTTTATCGCGACAAACTCTTCCCGCGTCCGGAATATCGCAAGGCCTTCGAAGCCCTCATCGAGCATCTTCCCGACAAGCAGGCTTGCAAGATCACCGTTGAGCTTCTGGCATTGGCGCAGGACCGCGGTTGCGAGCGCGAACTTGCCAAAGAATTGGCCAGAACCCTGGATGCGGGCGATTTACCGGATCTGGCCGCCATGCGAACGCTCTTCGGTCCGGATCCAGCCAAGCTGCCGACCGTTCATGTGCAGCTCGCATCGCTCAACGGTTATGAGGCCCTGATCGGGACAGGAGAAGCCGCATGAAGAACGCTCACGTTATCGACGAAGCACGGCTCGCCATCATGCTCAACGAACTTCGGCTACCGACCATCAAAACGCTGTGGCCGCAATTTGCCGAGCAGGCGGACCGGGAAGGATGGCCAGCCGCTCGCTTCCTGTCGGCTATTGCCGAGCACGAGCTGGCAGAGCGTGCCAATCGCAGGATTGAACGACATCTCGCCGAAGCGCACCTGCCGCCCGGAAAGACCTTGGACAGCTTCGCCTTTGACGCGGTACCCATGATCTCGAAGGCGCAGGTCATGGCAATTACCGCTGGCGACAGTTGGCTCGCCAAGGGAGCTAACATCCTCATGTTCGGTCCGCCCGGCGGAGGAAAGAGCCATCTTGCTGCCGCTATCGGCCTTGCGCTGATCGAGAACGGATGGCGGGTCCTGTTCACCCGGACTACCGATCTTGTGCAGAAGCTTCAGGTCGCCCGCAGGGAACTGCAGCTTGAGTCTGCCATCGATAAACTCAACAAGTACGACTTGCTCATCCTCGATGACCTCGCCTACGTCACCAAGGACCAGGCAGAAACAAGCGTGCTATTCGAGCTGATCTCGGCACGATACGAGCACCGGTCGATCTTGATCACTGCCAACCAGCCGTTCGGAGAGTGGAACCGGGTCTTTCCAGATCCTGCCATGACACTCGCAGCAGTCGACCGGCTTGTGCACCATGCCACGATCTTCGAGATGAATGTCGAAAGTTATCGCCGCAGAACCGCGCTTGAGGAAAAACGCCAGCGGGGCCGACCGGCCTCGTTTGCGACAATCAGGACCTCAACGCTGTCTGTCGCGCAGCGGCAATCAGAAAACGAAGAAGAACTTGTCAACGGCAATCAGCATGATAATTTGATCCCGACCGCGACCTAAGAATCTCATCCAGATTGTCGCAAGCGTCTCATCCTGATTGTCGCGCTATAATTTTCGCGATGTCGTAACCCTCCGGATGGAGATAAATGCAGAATAAGACCCCAAAAGAGCCTTATTCGATGGTAACCAAGGAGTTGACTTAGGAGCGCTATTTCTTCAATTACGCTATAAGCATTGATGAAAAAATTATTCGAGAAAGTGGCAGTTGTGACAAATAGAAGATTGGCCCGGATCAAATCATGAGTACCGACATTTCTCCAGAGAATGTGAGTCATGAGGTTGTAATCGCGGAGGCAACAAAGGGAGCTAAGGTCGCTCTTCGTGACATCTCGGAAGCGATATCAAAATATCGGTTGGCTTTGATTTTCGGATGGCAGGATGTCGCGCAACGATATCGTCGTTCCCGCGTAGGTGCATTTTGGCTGACCTTAAACATGGCCGTATTTATCGGCGCGCTTGGGTTGATTTTTGGAACGCTTTTTCAAAGCGAGATGCGTGAGTTTCTGCCATATCTTTGCGCTGGTGTTATTACTTGGGGGTTTATCTCAACGTGTCTGAGTGAAGGGTGCACAACATTTACCTCCTCGGAAGGGATAATTCTTCAAGTTAGAATGCCGCTTTTTACTCATGTTATGCGTGCGGTGTGGAGGAATCTAATAATATTCGCCCATAATATTGTTATTTTTCCTATTCTCCTACTTATTCTGGGCAGGATGATCAGTTTTAATGCGCTGTGGGCAATCCCTGGTCTTATTCTCTTGTGCCTGAATCTATCTTGGATGATGCTCATTCTGGCTATTCTCTGCGCTAGATTTCGGGATATGACTCAAGTGGTAACAAATATTCTACAAGTCTTGTTCTATGCTACGCCCATTATGTGGATGGTTAAAATTCTACCTGATCACGTTTCCCGAGCATTCATCGAGTTTAATCCATTTTATCACTTTATCGAACTTGTCAGGGCACCGTTATTCGGTTCTCCGCCATCCTTGCTTGATTGGACCTTTGGTTTCGCGTGCGCGATAATCGGTTGGGTCGTCGCAATTGTATTTTTTGGGCGGTATCGTTGGCGCGTAGCGTATTGGTTGTAGAAAATGAGTTTAATTCAACTTAAGAATGTCATTGTCGAATTTCCAATCTATAATTCGATCAGCCGTTCACTTAAAAATAGAGTTCTTAGTATCGCTACAGGCGGGAAAATCGAAAGGCGCAGTGATCGTCTGGTGATTGTGCGTGGTCTCGACGAAGTGTCTATGACTTTCAAGGATGGGGATCGGGTTGGACTGATCGGCCATAACGGGTCGGGGAAAACCACGTTGCTTCGTGTCTTGTCGGGCATTTATACCCCGACACATGGAAGTTCAGTCATCAATGGTAATTGCGTATCATTGATCAATATTAATCTGGGAATAGATCCAGATGCGACGGGACGCGAGAACATTCGTCTCCGTTCTGCAATGATGGGAATGCCGCCCGAAGAAATTGCTGAAAAGTTTGACCAGATTGCTGAGTTTTCGGGGCTAGGAGAATTTTTGGAGGTTCCCTTTCGTACTTATTCGTCTGGCATGCAGTTAAGATTGGCATTCGCGACGTCAACGGCGGTCCGACCTGAAATCCTGATAATGGATGAATGGCTTTCTACCGGTGACGAGGATTTTAAAGAACGTGCCAACGCGCGTATGCGCGATCTGGTCGAATCTACAAAAATTTTAGTTCTGGCGAGCCACTCAAGGGAATTAATGGAGAAAAACTGCAATAGAGTTATTTGGCTGGAGCACGGCCGCATTAAGATGGACGGCTCTCCTGATGAGGTCCTGTCACGCTATTTTGACGCACAGTAACCGGATTTCTACATGGCAGTTCTGGGTTTATCGGCATGCAAAAGCTAAAGGGTCACTTCAGACAGTTAACTAATGCGTTGCGTTATCTGGCGCGCGGCGATTTTTCGGGTTTGGCGCGTCGTCTGAAATGGTACCGAGAAGAACATAAACATGTAAAGCTGCGTCGTCGTTTGGTGAGTGACCAAGGGCGTACTTGGGGAATTCTTTGTACTCCACACACGTTTTTTATTGCGAATGCGATATCAGAGCGTCTGGCGAAGCATGGGATTGGCAGCGAGATCATGGCAGGCTCGCCGGATGATTTCAATTATGCTTTCTATATTGTATTATGTCCGCAAATGTTTAAGACGCTTCCGCCCGCTGATAAGCGAGTGGTCTTTCAACTTGAGCAATCTATCAGCTCTAGGTGGTTCACTGATGATTATATAAAAATACTTTTTGATTCTGTAGCGACGATTGATTATTCTCTCGTTAATATAGAACATCTCGCGACCAAAGGAGTGAGATACCCTAAAGTACACTATATACCGATAGGGGCAATAGATAGTGCGATAGGCGAAGAAATGCCTCACAGATATGACTTCGTTTTTTATGGCGATAGCTTAAGCTGCGAAAGAAGACGTTCCTTCCTTACGCAACTAAAGAAAAAGTACAAAGTTAAAGTATGTAATGATATTTTTGGCGACGAAATGTATTCGATTATTCGTCAGGCAAAAGCTGTAATTAATATTCATTATTATGAGGGTGCACTACTGGAAACGCCTCGTATTAGTGAGTGTATTTCGTTAGGTATACCGGTTCTGTCAGAAGGAAGTCGGGATCAGGGCGAATATCCTGAGTTCGAAGGTGCTGTTCGGTTTTTTGATGAGGGCTCGGTTGAAAGCATGATGAGTGCGGCAGCCGAGATGCTGGTTGATATCGAAGCGATAAGCAAAACTGTCAGGGGGGCGATTACGAAAAGTGCCAGCCGGTTCAACTTTATGTTGGATCGCTTTCTTGTGGCTCTGGGCGCGATCCCAATAGACGCAATACTCAGGAATTCGCCCTACATTGTGCAGCCAAGCAGCTTTTTTGCTCTTTCCCTGCCAGAAGCCATAGAGCGGCGCAAAACCATTGGGCGGGTGCTGCCAGAAAGGTTTCAATTATTTGACGGTATCAGACATAGCAGCGGCTGGATTGGATGCGGTGGTAGCTTCAAAGCATTGTCAGGTTACGCTCATTCGAATGGATTAAAAAGATTAGCTGTCATTGAGGATGACATCATTCTCCCGGATGATTTTAATGATCTATTGCGCGAGGTTGATCAATATCTCGACAGCAGGGAGGCGCATTGGGACCTTTTTTCTGGTTTGATGGCGGATGTTTCTTCGAGCGCTAAGGTGTACTCAGTGGAAACGTTGGGTTCCCGTACCTATGTTACAATAGATAAAATGACCAGTATGGTATTCAATATATATAATGAGAGTGCACTGGTGATACTATCGGAATGGGACGCGAACAACGCGGATGCTTCTACAAATACTATTGATCGCTACTTGGAAAGGCAGGACGACCTCCGCGTTGTTGTTTGTCTCCCATTTCTCGTCGGGTATGATGAAGAAGCAACTTCGACATTGTGGGGATTTAACAATAGCCGTTATATTCCCATGATTAGAAAGGCGGAAAAAAGAATAGAACTACTGGCGAAAGATTGGCTTCATGAAAGAAAAAGAATTGTAAACTGATAATGGTGTATGCGTTTTGATTACAAATCCGTTCATGTTTCTGGTGTTAAGTCACGTATTATCAGTAACGGATTTTCTGATATATTGCAGTATATTCCCGAGAAACCTGCTCTGATGATGTAAAAATTATAGGAAACTTTTGAATGTGGGGTGTTCAAATGTATTATGTGCATCGCGCTCATTATGTCTTGAGAAAAATGGGTGCGCTGGGTTTAATTAAACATAGTTTTAAGTTTATAAAATACAAGTTTTCTACTTGTGTCGATGCTTTACATATTGTGGATACCTCTAAAAGGGCCGGAAAAGCAAATGCTAATGGTTCTGTATCGGCAAGAACATTGCCTGATAATGTAAACCAACCCATTTATATACCTTATGATAATTTTGGAAATGGAATTCGTTTTGATAGAGTTGCAGTTGTAGCTCATATCTTTTATCCAGAGGTGACCGGAGAAATCATTCAGTATCTTAAGAATATTCCAATTCCTTTCGGGCTCTTCATTACGACCGACACGGTGGAAAAAAAGGCATACATCAATGATGTTATGTCCAGTTCGGGATTGGAACTCCTGGAGTTTGAAATTCGCGTGACGCCGAATAGAGGGCGCGACATTGCTCCAAAATACGTCGGTTTTCGCGACGTATATGAGCGCTATGACGCTTTTTTACACATACATTCGAAGAAATCCGCTTATAACGAAGAACTTGGGACTATATGGCGGCGGCATTTGTTTACGCATTTGATTGGCAGTAAGGAGATCACGCAAGCCAATCTGGAGATTCTCTCGACCGACAATGTCGGTATTGTTTATCCGGAGCATTTGCGGCAGATAAAAAAGCATATTGATTGGGGGTATAACTTCCCTATTACGAAGGAGCTACTGGAAAGAATTGGTGTGACCATCAACTTTAATACCGTTCTTGAGTTTCCGTCGGGGTCTATGTTTTGGGGGAGGTCGGAGGCGATCCGACGCATCCTCGATCTCAATCTGGATTTTACGGATTTTCCTAGGGAGAATTCTCAAATTGATGGAACTCTAGCGCACGCGATAGAGAGGGCTTTGCTATTTTTTGTCGAGGGCGCGGGGCAAAGTTGGGCACGTGTAACTATCCGTCCGCCAAAGAAGTTGGCTTTACGAAATGAGCGAAAATTTGTCCCGCTTACGGGTTCAGAATTAAATATGAGGTATAGGTAATACCATGGAATGGCTGCTGCCACTTGAGATTGTCTCATATTTCAGTAGTGTCGAAAAATAGCCAACTTTGCAGGAGTATGTTAAAAAGAGGACTTGTCAGAATAGATAGGAAATCTTTTGATTATCATACATAGAGGAATGATCTTAAAGGTAAATGGATATATTAATGACGGAATCTGGTGGTATCCAAGATGATCTTCTTTCTTTGTATAGATCTCACAAAGGTAAGGTTAGTGATAAGTGGCTTTCGTATTTATTAGATTACAGCGATTTTTTGAAAAAATTTCGGAATTTTCCTGTCAGAATACTTGAAATAGGCATTCAGAACGGTGGTTCTCTCGAGATTTGGGCGAAATTTTTTCCAAACGCTAAACTGATTGTCGGCTGTGATATTAATCCACTTTGCGGGAATTTAACGTACTCTGATGATCGCATAAAAGTCATAGTGGGTGACGCTAATAATCAGCATACATATTCGAGCATAACGGCTTTGTCCGAGGAATATGACATCATCATTGATGATGGCTCACATATGTCCAGTGATATTGTTCGCAGTTTTGCGCGATATTTCCCACGCCTTTCCAATGGCGGGTTATTTATAGCCGAGGATTTGCATTGCAGTTATTGGGGCGGTTTCGAAGGTGGGATTGAGGCGCCTTATTCTGCGGTTAATTTTTTTAAAAGGGTTGCAGATTATGTGAATCGAGAGCATTGGGGGCAGCAGGGCCTGCCTGCTGAGATAATGCTTTCATATTTCGCTGATTTCTGGGGCGAAAGTTTTGACGGCCCTTCATTGCAATTAATTAAGGAGGTCAGATTTTTAAACTCTCTTGTTGTCGTTTCGAAGGGGCGAGAAGGCGAGAATTTGCTTGGCCCTAGAGTGGTGGCTGGCCAGTTGGCTCTTGTTGAGAAAGCTGTGAAGGATTTGGAAGGCATGATTGATTGTGCGCCGGATCAATCATTGAACAAATATGGGCCAGATGCTCGGCGCATTGAAAGCATGACAGCCGCTTTTGAGCGGGCGGATGAATACAATGCTCGACTAAGCGCAGCTATAAGCGAAGCTAATTCTGATAAAACGAGGCTTAACGCGTCGGTAAAATTCATTAAAGCAGAATTAAGAAGCACATTACGCGAGTTGGCCAGCAAAAATAAATTAGTAGAAGATTTGGAGCTGAAAAGCGAAAAAGTAGACGAGTTACGTGGTATTATTGAATCTGCTAATCGGCGCATCCACTCTCTGGAATCGGAATATTTCCAGATGTGGAGACGTCCAGACCTATCGATTTTGCGATTATTCAGACACGGTCTTCTCAAGTTATTTTCAAAGGCTTTTAGGCCGCTTTCGAGAAATATGTCTGAAATTTTGGACGGGCGTGCAAAACGTCGGGATCCTAGGTGGAAATTCTTATTGACACCTGATGGGGTTCCGGCAGAGCAAGCCGTTAGTGTTGCTTCCAGTTCGCCAATTCCGGTGACAAGAAATGCGAAAAGCGCATTACAAAAAATTGAGGCGAATTTGTTGGAGCGAGATGGCTATGGAGAAAAAGCTCAAGTTGATGGAGCAAAGACTCGTTCTGACACTCTCAGCGATGAGCGCACGAAAAAGCAGACAAAGATGATGATTAAACATCTAATTTTAAGAGTTTTGGCGAATTTGCCGCGTCCGGTGAAGTCTTTGTTGCTCAAGAGCAATACAGTACATAGCATTGCTCGTCGCTGGAGGCGTCCACAACATGTCGCGAAGATAGTGGACAGTGTCGCTCAAAGTTTTTTGGTCTCGGAACGGGCAGGCAGCGTAACAGGCGATATTAGATTTTCTATATTGATGCCCGTTTATAACACGCCACCACATCTTCTGCGGCGTTGTCTAGATACGGTACTTTTTCAGAGTTGGGCGAACTGGGAACTTCGTATCGTAAATGATGCGTCACCTCTAGCAGATGTGCGCGTGGTTCTCGATGAGTACCTTGCACGCGACAATCGGATTTTTGTTGAACATCTGGAACAAAATCTTGGCATCTCCGGGGCGTCGCAAAGCGGATTGGAAGCGGCTACGGGAGAATATGTCGTTCTTTTAGATCACGATGATGAGCTGACATACAATGCCTTAGAGGCTATGGCTGCTGCTATAGCTGCCCATCCTGAAGCCGGGATTTTTTATTCAGACGAGTGCATTTTGTCGCCAGAGGGTGTTCCGGTTCAGGTTTACGCTAAGCCGGACTGGAGCCCATCATTGTTGATTAACTGTATGTATATCGGTCATCTCACGGTATACAGACGTGCTCTTATGCTTGACGCCGGTGGATTTCGCTCCGAGTTTGATTTTTCTCAAGACTACGATCTTGCGTTAAGGGTTTCGGAAAGGGACACGTCCGTCATCCATGTGCCGGAAGTTCTTTATGGGTGGAGAGCGATTGCCGAATCTGCCGCTGGAGGAGGAAAGCCCTTTGCACGAAAAACCAATATTGCTGCTTTGCAGGCTGCAGCTGATAGGAGGGGTTGGAAAGCGACTGCGGTTGCAGGCGAGTTTGCCAACGAACTTCAGTGGAAGACCGGACCGGATGATCCAAAGGTATCTTTGATTATACCTTCTGACAATGAAGAGATGATAGTTCAGGCGATTAACTCAATTTCATTGTCTAGTACATACGAAAACTATGAGGTGCTTGTAGTTACAAATTCCGCGCTGACCGCACAACTTAGACAACGAACATGGTTGGCGAATGTAGTTTTTGTTCCATACGACAAGCCGTTCAATTTTTCTGATAAGTGTAACGTCGGAGCTGCTGCAGCAAATGGCGACTATTTTGTTTTTTATAATGATGACGTTCGAGTGCAGTCTCCAGAATGGATAGAGAGAATCCTTGATGCGTTTCGCATTGAAGGAGTTGGTGCCGTAGGCACAAAACTTTTATATGAAAACAATACAATACAGCATGCGGGAATGGTAACGGGCGTTCGTAGACTGGTGGGGACAGCTTTCCATACTTTGCCAGATAAGAGCCCAGCCTACTTCAACTATGCGCAATCAATGAGAGAAGTATCATTATTGTGCGGGGCCCTTCTCGCTGTTCATCGTGATGTCTTTATTCAGGTAAGCGGCTTTGATGCCGTGAATACACCGATTTATCATTCAGATGTCGACCT
Source organism: Brucella sp. RRSP16 (assembly GCF_052246815.1). Lineage (NCBI taxonomy): Bacteria > Pseudomonadati > Pseudomonadota > Alphaproteobacteria > Hyphomicrobiales > Brucellaceae > Brucella > Brucella sp. RRSP16. Next base: position 13,085 of record NZ_JBQQAM010000021.1, on the reverse strand, counting down.
GTGCTTCCGAATTCGTGAAACAGGATTGACCTGCCTCTATACCCCTCATGCTACCCTATTACATATTGGGCATGTCTCAATTGGGGTTGATGAAAAAAAGCAGAAGAAAATGAAAGCAGATAAAGCTGGCGTGTGGATGTTAAAGCGTTGGCCTGAAATGATCGCATATGATCCATATTTCCCCCCAATGATGCGTGATTTATGCTTCCACGATTCACCAGAGCCGTATCATATTTATCCCGGCAAGAAGCATCTCGGATCAACAAAGGGGGATGCCTTGTTGGTGAGTCATGACCTAACAGGCAGTGGGGCCCGCGAGTTGTGTTAGAAATGGCTCGTGCTCTTCAAAGCGAGGGCTGGTTCGTCGTTGTTGTAGCGCCGTCTGACGGTGCAATGAGGTCTGAATTTGAAGAAATTGGTGTTACAGTCATAGTTGAGCCGCTGTTATTCCAAAACCACCCGTCCGTTACAGATTTCGCAAAAGACTATGATATAGTTATATGCAATACTATCGTATCGTGGCCGCTTGCAGTGCAACTCGAAGGAATTGTGCCTGTTGCGATGTATGTTCATGAGATTGAGCTAGTAGAGCACCTTGCACATGTTCAGCCAGAATTTATATCATCTGTTGCTAAAGTGAATTGTGTCTGGGCGGGTAGCAATCATTGCGCGGAAAAACTGCGTAGTTATTGTAGCGAGGTCTCGGTGTTTGAGTATGGAGTTGGTGCCTTTCCAAGGGCAGTTAGTCCAATGGACGGGGACCGAAATATTAGATTAGCCGTATTCGGATCATTTGAGCCGCGTAAGGGCCAGGATTTAATGGCGGAGGCGTTTTCGAGCCTTGCCGAAAATGAGAGGCGCGGCGTAGAGTTGCACTTCTTCGGCCGTACATTAGATGAGTCTATGCACGCTTCGCTGATTGAAAGGTTTAGTAATGTTTCGGGATTGCATTTCCATGGTGAGCTTGAGCACGATGTTTATATAAAAGAAATATCAGCATCGGATATGGTTATCATTCCATCGAGGAACGATACTTTGCCACTTGTGTCTATAAATGCTTTGAGTATAGGGATCCCCCTAATGTGTACTTCCCAAACGGGTACAAGTTCATATCTGGTAGATGGACAGTCTGGATACATTGTTAATGAGCCGACAGTTCCAGCCCTTGTCAGCACGTTGCGTCGTTCTCTTGCTGATCAGGCTAGCTGGTCACAAGTTGGAGAAAATGGGAAACTGATCTTTGATAAGTATTTTAACAGAAGTGCTTTTCAAAAACGTTTAATATCCAAGATAGCAGAGACGATTCGATTTTGTTCTGCGGGCCAGGCGCAATGAACAAATCTACATCAGTGTTGGTTGTGGGTGGAAGTGGCTTTATCGGATCGGCCTTGGTAAAGAGATTGCAAGTAGCTGGTTATATCGTGCGTGGCATGTCACGGAATGTTCCGTCAGAATTGGTCAATCTGCCCCGTGTTGAATGGATCCAGGGGGCATTCGAGGACGAACATACAATTGCGCGTGCTTTGGAAGGAATAGATGTTTGCTTTCATTTGGCATCATCGACGGTTCCAAAGACAGCCAATGCTGATCCAAAAGCTGACATTCTTACCAACTTAATAGGGACTGTCAGCCTGTTAGAGCACGCCACGAGGTTGGGATTGCGTCGTTTGGTATTCGCTTCGTCTGGGGGGACAGTTTATGGCCCTCCTCAGACAATTCCCATCTCTGAAAACCATCCAACTGCGCCGATAACGAGTTACGGCATCACAAAGTCAACCATTGAGCAATACTTACATCTTTTCCATCGCCGAGATGGGCTAGACTATATGATTATGAGATTGTCGAATCCTTATGGGCCCGGCCAAAAAGTAGGGCGAGAACAGGGCGTTATCGCTGCGTTCACACATCATATTCTGAATGATATGCCAATCGAATTGTGGGGGGATGGCAGTGTTGTTCGAGATTTCGTATATATCGATGATGCTATCACAGGTCTAATGTCTGTATTAGACTATGAGGGGGGTGAGCGGATATTCAATATCGGCTCAGGTAAAGGGACGTCACTTAATGAACTTATTAAGTATATAGAAAGATTTACTGGAAAAGGGGCAGATATCAGAAGGGTGAGTGCTGGAAATCTCGACGTCGATGTAAATATTTTGGATATAAAAAGGGCTCAAGAAGAGCTAAATTATGAACCGTTGATTGGCATTGAATCGGGTATCCAGAGGACGATAGATTACATGAGGGGATGTTAATTTCCAGAACTCGTACTCTTAATTATAGTATATTGGGGTGTATATTCATAACTATTCCGTAGTTATTGTTGATCAGAATATTTTCAGGCCGTGGCGTCGGTAAAATTGTGTTGCTGAACGGATAAAAATCTGTATATGCCAAAGTCCTTTCTTGGCCGCATGCCCCCCCGTGTGAACAACTCGAACAGTCGGTACATATGCGACGTCTGAAAAATTATGTACTTTTATAGATAAATCAAAATCCTCGAAATATAAAAAATACCCTTCAGAGAAACCGTTGGCAATTTTTAAGACGCTACCTCGGAAAAACATAAAACATCCACTTACTATAAGGGGATTCCAGTAAATGTCATTTTGGGTTTGCTGGCGCATCTCATAACGGGAGAGTCTTTTGTTAAAAAGACAACGAACGGATTTTGGGGCAAAACCTCGTAGTATCAAATCAAAAATTGCCGGATAGCGTTTACACAAATATTGTCTCTCTCCACTCGGCCATTCGGCATAAGGAGTAAGTAGACCGCATCGTTGATTATTTTTCATGAACTCAATGGCATTTAGAATTGCGTCTGGATGAATTTTAATGTCCGGATTTAATACTAGGTGGAATTCACCCAAACTTGTAAGGGCAAGGTTGTGCCCTCGTCCAAAGCCAATATTTCCCTGCCCATGAATAACACGTAGAGGTCGATTTGGGTATTGTGTCTTCAAAAACGTTGGAACGGAAACGTTGTTGGAATTATCGATGATAGTGATAGAAACGTCTTTGCAGCCCAATTTATCGAGCGCAACCATTAAACTGTTCAGCGTGTTTTGCAATTCTTGGAGCTCAGGGTGGAACGTCACTATTGAAATCGTTAGCATTTGCTGTTGATTCATGTTGGAAACTCAAACGTGCGGGGGTATGTGTGTTTCTGAGGTTTATACGACGGCAGTTTCACATTAATTCAAACGTGCCCTATTTAATATCAAGTTTCATGGAGTATTGCGTCTCGATGGATTGATTTTCATGTTCATGTTCATGCTCCCGAATGATAGATAGTTGGTGGGCATCGAGTAGCTGGTTAACGTTAAAAAGATAGAATGCAAGGAAGTGATTTATATGAAGGGCATCATTCTCGCAGGAGGCAGCGGAACTAGACTCTACCCGCTGACCATAGCTATTTCCAAGCAGATTCTACCCATTTATGATAAACCTATGATCTATTATCCGCTGAGCGTGCTCATGCTGGCGGGCATTCAAGAGATTTTGATCATTTCGACTCCGCATGATCTGCCGCTTTTTCAAAAATTGCTCGGCGATGGAAGTGAGTTCGGGGTGAGATTCTCATATGCTGAACAGGCATATCCCAACGGTCTAGCAGAAGCCTTCATTATCGGTCGGGAGTTTATTGGCGATGATAGCGTCGCCATGATCCTTGGCGATAATATCTACTTTGGGGATGGTCTCTCAGAGTTGGCGCAGCTCTCTTCGCATCCCATGAAAGGCGGTACTGTTTTTGCCTATCGCGTGGACGACCCGCAACGTTATGGTGTTGTGGAGTTTGATAACAAGACAGGTCAGGCAATCTCGATTGAAGAAAAGCCAGAAAAACCAAAATCCCATTGGGCTGTTACTGGGCTTTATTTCTATGATAACCAAGTGGTTGATATCGCACGTTCGATTAAACCATCGGCTCGTGGCGAGCTTGAGATCACCACCGTGAATAACGTTTATCTCGAGCGTGGTGAATTGAACGTTCAACGTTTCGGACGTGGATATGCTTGGCTGGATACTGGTACGCATGACAGCCTACATGAAGCGTCGTCGTTTGTTCAGACCATTGAAAAGCGTCAGGGCATTAAGATCGCTTGCCCAGAAGAAATCGGCCTGGATAAGGGTTGGCTGAACAGTGAAGCAGTGCTTGAGCGCGCAGCTAAACTCGGCAAGACTGAATATGCAGCTTACCTACGCCGACGTGTTGATGAGTTAGGAAAAGATTGATGGAAGCCCGTTCGTTAGATTTAGACGGTGTTTTTGAGATCAGCCCACGTAAATTCGGTGATAGTCGTGGCTTTTTCTCCGAGACCTATAATGCGAAATTATTCACCGAAGCCGGTATTGATCTAACTTTTGTTCAGGACAATCATTCTTTTTCGGCTGCCAAGGGTGTTGTTCGTGGGCTCCATTACCAGTTGCCGCCTTTTGCGCAGGACAAGCTGGTTCGCGTCACGCGCGGGGCAATTCTTGATGTTGTTGTCGATATCCGCAAAAGCTCGCCTATGTTCGGGAAGTGTGTCGCTTTGGAAGTCTCCGCTGAAAAATGGAACCAGATTCTGGTGCCGAAGGGTTTCGCACATGGTTTCATGACGCTCGTGGAGAACACCGAAGTTATCTACAAGGTGACGAATTATTATTCTCCTGAACACGACCGATCGATCCGATTTGACGATCCGGCTATTGGTATCGATTGGCCTCTTCCATCTTCAGACGCCCAGCTTTCTGATAAGGATCAGAAGGCCCCGCTTTTGGCGGACGCAGAAGTTTTTGCTTGAGGAAATGATATGAATATTCTTGTTACCGGTGGCGCAGGGTTCATTGGTTCAGCCGTCTGTCGCCATCTGGCTACTGACCCCAAGGTCAATGTAATCAATCTCGACAAACTGACCTATGCGGGGAATCTGGCCTCACTGCGCCAGATTGAAAACCATCCGAATTACAGCTTCCTTCAGGCTGATATTTGTGACGACACGAGTGTTCTAGATGCTTTACGTGCCCACGAAATCGACGTGATCATGCATCTGGCGGCGGAAAGCCATGTCGACCGTTCAATCGACGGTCCGGGTGCGTTCATCGAAACGAATATTGTTGGAACGTTTCGACTGCTCAATGCGGCTCTTGCTTACTGGCGGGAACTGCCAGAGCCGCGCAAATCGAGCTTCCGTTTCCACCATATTTCAACGGATGAAGTGTTTGGCGATTTGCCGTTCGATAGCGGTATTTTCACGGAAGAAACTTCTTATAAACCGTCGTCACCATATTCGGCTTCGAAAGCAGCGTCCGATCATCTGGTGCGTGCCTGGCATGAGACCTATGGGCTGCCGGTTGTGCTGTCCAATTGCTCGAACAATTATGGCCCCTTCCACTTTCCAGAGAAGTTGATCCCGCTCGTCATTCTTAATGCGCTCGATGAAAAACCACTGCCGATTTATGGGGCAGGGGCGAATGTGCGAGACTGGCTCTATGTTGAGGATCATGCGCGTGCTCTGACACTGGTTGCGACCACGGGCAAGCTCGGCGAAAGCTACAATATTGGCGGGCGTGCAGAGCGCACCAATCTGAATGTCGTAGAAACGATCTGCTCCATTCTCGACAAGAAGCGACCTCGCGCAAACGGCAAGAGCTATGCCGATCTGATAACTTTCGTGACGGACCGTCCCGGCCACGACCGTCGTTATGCGATTGACGCTTCGAAGATTGAGCGCGAATTGGGCTGGAAGCCGCAGGAGACCTTCGAGACGGGATTGGAAAAAACCATTCAATGGTATCTCGATAATGCATGGTGGTGGGAGCCTATCCGCAGCGGAACCTATGCTGGTGAGCGTCTGGGCAGTGCGCCAGCAAAGGAGGTTAAGGCATGAAAATCCTCGTCACTGGGCGGGAAGGGCAGGTTGTCCAGAGCCTTCTTGAGAAGGCAGATCAGCGACCGGATCTGGAGGTGATTGCACTGGGTCGCCCGGATATGGATTTGAAAAAGCCGGATACTTTGCGCAGTGCCATTGAGGCGATCAAGCCAGACCTCGTTGTCTCCGCCGCCGCCTATACGGCGGTGGATCTGGCCGAGGATGAGCAGGAACTTGCCTTTGCGGTGAATGCCACTGGTGCACAAGCAGTTGCCGAAGCGGCGAAAATTTGTGGCGTTCCCGTCATTCACTTGTCGACCGATTATGTTTTTGCGGGCGACACTGATGAACCATATGCCGAAACGGATAGCACCGGACCTCGCAGTGTTTATGGGAGTTCCAAACTTGAAGGCGAGCGTCTGGTTGCGCTAGCCAATCCACGACACATCATTTTGCGAACGGCATGGGTCTATAGCCCCTTTGGCAAGAATTTTGTCAAGACGATGTTGAAGCTTGCGGAGACGCGCGATGCTCTCTCTGTCGTTTCTGACCAATGGGGAAACCCGACCAGCGCGCTCGACATCGCTGATGCACTTATCCAGATGGCGGATCATTTAGCGGCGACGCCAGACTTTTCCGCTTATGGTGTTTATCATCTGGTTGGTACGGGCGATACGAACTGGAGCGGCCTTGCACGTGCCATATTCGATGAAAGTGCCAAACTTGGTGGACCAACTGCGACTGTCACGGATATTGCGACAGCCGACTATCCGACCAAGGCAGCACGTCCCGCGAATTCGCGCCTGTCGACTGCGAAATTCCAGCAGGTGTTCAATTGGTCTGCACCGCATTGGCAATCGTCACTACGGGATGTCGTGGCCAGGCTGATTTAGCATTTAAGTGGGAATATCTCTGACGCGGCATCGCTCAACGCGCGGTGCCGCGTTTTTATGTCGAGCGGAAATAATTTGCCACCTCTCTGCCTGTCCCTTGACGCGGTGCGCCAACTGTAGCACAAACCTATGACACATATGGCGAATGTGAAAAAATGATTTATTGAAATCATTGAGGAATTTGGCTTGGCTGGGAATCCAGGCGCCCAGCCATGAAGCACCAGTACATCGAAATATTGGTGATTTTGCTTGACCTTCGCTAAGGTTTGAGAATTCCAGCTCTCTCGAATTCTCCGAATGTATGCTTAAATGTGGACATCTTGACCTGCCACTGAACTTTCATCCAACGGCGATTAGAGCCTCGGCGGTTTTGACTACGCCAATTGGCGTGTTGGTAGCAACCGGCGGAAACGCCAAGCTTTCATATTGCGCAGCGTTGGAGCCGGTTGCGGCGATGGATCCAGCATAGACCGCCGGGGTTTGGTATCCCAGCGACGAGTGTGGCCGGAAATTGTTGTAATCGTCGGCCCATTGGGCGATGGCGCTGCGGGCGTGATCGAGGCCAAAGAACAGGCTTTCGTTGAGCAATTCGTCGCGCATCCGACCGTTGAAGGATTCAACATAGCCGTTCTGCATAGGCTTTCCTGGGTAACGTCCAGATTGCTGCCGCCTTTTGAACCAAGGCCTCGTGGCATAAGACACGTGTTTAACGACGTCGTTAGCGACGTGTCTTATGCGAGGATTGGATGCGAGTTGAGGTTCTTGGCGCGGAACGGCGTCGTCGCTGGGGCGATCAGAAGAAACTGGATATCGTCATGTCGATTGGGATCGGCGGTGCGACGGTCACGGATGTGGCTCAGCGGTACGATGTGACCCGTCAGCAGATTTACACATGGCGACGGGAACTGAAGAAGAAGGTTCTTCTGCTCTCTTCGCGGGAAGCCGTATTTCTTCCTGTTGATATGGGTAGTGAGCAGATCCCTTCTGGGGTTAGCGATGACGCTGATGCTTCGTCCTCAATGATTGAATTGCACTTGCGCTGCGGTCGCAGCCTTCGTTTCACGAGCACGCTGGAGGATACGGTGCTGGCACGGCTCATCCGGACGGTGGAACAGGCATGATTGGACCGGGCACTGGCGTTCGGGTTTACCTTGCCTGCGGCGTGACAGATATGAGGAAAGGTATTGAGGGCCTTTCGATGTTGGCGCAGGATGTCTTGCGCCAGAAGCCGACAGGTGGAGCTGTCTTCGCCTTTCGCGGGCGGCGTGGTGATCGGGTGAAGCTGTTGTATTTTGATGGCCAGGGATTTTGCCTTTACTAGAAAATCCTGCAGAAAGGCCGTTTCCCCTGGCCTTCAGCGGCCGATGGGACGGCTCGACTGACTGCAGCACAACTGGCGATGCTATGGGAAGGAATAGATTGGAGACGTCCGGACTGGGGTGCTCCGCCAGCACGTGTCGGTTGATTTTATCTTACTGAAACTACTTGTTTTTATGGCATTCTGTCCTGACTTATGCTAGTCAGGATCATGTCGAATGCGAGCTCAATTCTTCCTGATGATCCAGCTTTCTGAAGGCAATGATCACCGCCTTACAGGCGGAGAATGCGAAGATGTCGGCGGCGTTGAAAGCGCACGACCACCTGATCCAGGGTTTGAGGCTACGCATTGCCCGGCTGAAGAAACAGATCTTCGGCAATTCTTCTGAAAAGATCGAGCGGGAAATTGCGCAACTGGAACTGGCGCTGGAGGATCTGTTGATTGCCAGTGCCGAGGACGAGACCGCGCCCGTCGAAGAGCTTGAAAACGATACGGCTTGTGGTCCGGAGGAGACTTCACAGTCCCGGCCACTGCGTCGACGTCCGCGTGTGTCGGAAAATGCCGTTCGCGAACGCCGGGAACTGGATCCCGGTCATTGTTGTCCTGCCTGCGGCGGAGAATTGCGCCTTGTCGGAGAGGATGTCAGCGAAATCCTCGACATGGTTGCAGCAACGATGAAGGTCATCGAGATCGGCCGACCAAAGAAGTCGTGCCGTTGCTGTGAGAAGATGGTGCAGGTTCCTGCGCCCAGTCGTCCGATCCCGGGTAGCATGGCTGGTGCCGGGCTTCTGGCCTATATCCTGGTCTCGAAGTTCGACGATCATCGTGTGTCCTGAGTACCAACATGGAAAGGAGGTACGTAACTGCAAGAGAGATGAGGGCTGGCCCCTCGGGTTCGGCGATCAGGAGTCGATCCCAAACCACCACAAGCTGCTGTCGTAAAGAGCGATGGTGGTGAGCGTTGTGGAAACGGCGGGACATGATTCCGTCAGGTACGATCCAGAGAGACGAGCGAAAGCGAACCGTCGATGAACTGCCGAAAGCGTATGGTTGATGTCAGAACCGGGGTTGATGGTCATCCCGGGATGAGTATGGGCGGTGTCCTGAAGTCCGGCCCACACGGCATCCGGCTCGAAGGCGGCGTGAATCTGGGTCAGGCTCTTTTGCGGAACAGGAGAACCTGTCGCCCCGATGCCAAGGGAGAGGACCGATCGGGCAGCCCCCGAAAGGCCCAGAGTACCGATGCGGGGCACAGGGGCAGAACAGCTCGTAGTAGGGTTGAAGGCGCTGTAATGGTGCTGGACCGAAGGGGTTGTGGTGTTCAGCCGCTGCCGCTGGCCAACTGGTAACAGGACGAGCCGGATGACAGAGGCAAGGCCGTTTACGATTGAGAAGAGAAAGGTCTGGGAGGCGTTCCAGCATGTGAACGCCAACCAGGGTGCAGCTGGTGTAGACGGGCAGACGCTCGGCGCTTTAGGGAACGGCTTGGTCCGAACCTTTACAAGCTTTGGAACAGAATGTCCTCAGGCAGCTACATGCCATCGCCGGTACGCCGGGTGATGATCCCCAAGGCAGATGGGGCCCAACGGCCGTTGGGTATTCCGACGGTCACGGACCGCATCGCGCAGGAGGTCGTCCGGCTTTATCTGGAACCGCTTGTGGAACCAGTATTCCACAAGGATTCCTATGGGTATCGGCCTGAACGCTCTGCCATTGACGCCATCCGGACGGCGCGTCAGCGATGCTGGCGTCACGATTGGGTGTTGGACATGGACATCAAAGGGTTCTTTGACACTATCGATCATGGGCTCCTGCTCAGGGCGGTCCGCCATCATACGGATTGTCGCTGGGTTCTGCTCTATATTGAACGGTGGCTAAAGGCACCAGTGATGATGGCGGATGGCAGTCTTGTCTCGCAGGAACGCGGAACGCCGCAGGGTGGGGTGATCTCGCCGCTGCTGGCTAACCTGTTTCTGCATTACGCTTTCGACAAATGGATGGAACGAGAGAATCCGCAAGTGCCGTTCGAGCGCTATGCGGATGACATCATCTGCCATTGTCGGACGGAAGATGAAGCACGCAGGCTGTGGCAGCAGGTCGAAGATCGTCTCGCTGACTGTGGACTGACGCTTCATCCGCAGAAGACAAAGATCGTCTACTGCAAGGATACCAACCGGAAAGGGGCGTTCCCGACGGTTGCTTTCGACTTTCTCGGCTACAGGTTCCAACCCCGGCTGGCGATCTGGCGTGGAGGGTTGTTCGGCGTATCCTACCTTCCGGCGGCCAGCCCAAAAGCGCTCAAGGCGTTTCGACGCCGGGTACGCAATTGGGGATTGCAGCGGCGCAGCGACAAGGGGCTGATCGATCTGGCCCGTATGTTTAATCGACAGATTAAAAGTTGGATCGGCTACTTCAGGTGTTTCTACAAATCAGCGCTTTATCCGACACTTCGTCTGATCGACGCTCATTTGGTCCGATGGGTGATGCGGAAGCATAAACGCTTTAAGCAGCGGCCCCGGCAAGCGCGGCTCTGGCTCGCCAGACTTGTGAAATCCACGCCGGAGTTGTTCGCCCATTGGTCTCTTCTTTACGCAAATGGTTGAACGCTGGGAGCCGTATGAGCCGAGAGGTTCACGTACGGTTCTGGGAGCGCGTGAGGGTGAAATCCCCTCGCGCGACTCGCTTGCCGCTCTATCGTCTCAACGAGATATTCGCGCGGATGGGTGCCGATATACCTGACAGCACACTGGTGGACTGGTGCGGTCGTGCCATGCAAGTGCTCCGTCCGCTGATCGAGCGCATTGAGACCGAGATCATGAAAAGCGATCTCATCCATGCTGACGATACGCCGATCCGGGTGCTGGATCGCTCATTGCGCGACAAGGGATTGGGCAAAGGTGTGAAGAAGGGCAGGATCTGGACATATGTCCGCGATCAGCGTCCATGGGCAGGTAGTGCGCCACCAGGTGCGGTTTATTACTTCGCGCCCGACTGGAAGGAAGAGCACGTTCATCGCCATCTCGAAAAGGCGAGTGGCATTCTTCAGGCCGATGGCTACAAAGGCTATACGAAGCTATATGAGCCGGGATCGGACGGAAAGCGTCGGTTCTGGGAAGCTTCATGCTGGGCGCATTGGCGGCGTGACTTTCATGACATCTGGACCGCGAACAAATCCGGGATTGCGCGCGAGGCTCTCGATCGGATCGGTGCGCTGTATGATATCGAACGGGATATTGTAGGCCGGCCCGCCGATGTACGGCTCGCCACGCGTCAAAAGCACAGCAAGCCAAAGATCGATGAACTGCACGCATGGGCAGAAAAGCAGTTGCTTCGCATTCCGGGAAAAAGCGAACTTGCGAAAGCTTTGCGCTATGGGCTGAGCAGATGGCCGTCACTCTGCCTGTTCCTGGAGGACGGACGCGTGGCCATGGACAACAACGCTGCGGAACGAGCCCTCAGACCGATAGGAGTAGGACGCCGGAATTGGTTGTTCGCAGGCGCTGACACCGGCGCGGAAACCTTGGCACGCGCCATGACGATCATTGAAACAGCGAAGATGAACGGCATCAACCCGCAAGCTTATCTGGCCGATGTGCTCGACCGCATTCACGACCACAAGATCAATCGGCTCGATGAGTTGCTCCCGTGGAATTGGAAGCCCCTCGCAGCTGAACATGCAAAGGCAGCCTGATGACCACGGTCAGATTTGTTTACACGCTCGACTATGTCGCCGAAATGCTCGAAGAGGATGTCGATCTTCTTCAGGCGATCATCTACAATGATGACAACTTGACCTATGGCAATATCATCAGTGTCGTGACCGGAGACGACCAGTCTACAAGCGCCCTGACGGACGACGGCATTGATGAGCTAAGACAGATGCTGGCTGACGCCCGTAAATCAGTCGAAAAATGGCAAGAATTCCTCGAATGCTTTGTCGATGACGAAGAGATCGTCGCCCGCCTCAAGACATATTCACCACGGTAACAATCGGGCGGTTACTTTCCTGGCGCGATATAGTGCCACTCAACCTTGTGATCCTTCGACCAGGCCAGGATGGCATTCGAGGTGAGTTCCGTGCCGTTATCGGAGACAATCATTCCTGGCTTGCCGCGTCGTTCGATCAGTGTCGTCAGCTCCCGTGCGACACGGCGGCCGGAGATTGTGGTGTCCGGGATTGCTGCCAGGCATTCCCGTCACATCATCAACGATATTGAGAATCCGGAACCGTCTCCCGCATGCAAACTGGTCGTGCACGAAATCGAGAGACCAACGGGCATTTGCTTTCGCCTCGACCAGGATCGGCGCACGCGTGCCGACGGCCCTTCGTCGAGCCTTCCGCTTGCGAACCGAAAGCCCTTCCTCGCGATACAGCCGATAGATGCGGTTGACGCCCGGATGGCTCTCCGTCCCGCCTGAGCAGGACGAACAGCCGTCGGTAGCCGAAGCGCCGTCGCTCGTTGGCAAGGTCGCGCAGCTTCGCCCGCAATTCGACCTCCGGCGGTCGGCAGGACCGATAGCGGATCATCTTGCGATCAGCAGACACAATCTGGCAGGCCCGCCGCTCCGAAAGACCCATTATGTCCTTCAGATGTGCAACGGCGTCACGCTTGGCGGCAGGCCCTACCATTTTTTTGCGAGAAGCTCGCGGAGTGCGGCGGCATCGAGCATCTGCTCGGCCAACAGCTTCTTAAGCTTGGCGTTCTCTTCTTCGAGTGCCTTCAGGCGCTTCGCCTCGGACACCTCCATACCGCCGTATTTGGCTTTCCAGTTATAAAATGTTGCGTCCGAAATCCCATACTTGCGGCACAGGTCGGCCACCTTCATGCCCGCCTCCTGCTCCTTCAGCACCGCAATAATCCGCTCTTCCGTAAATCGCTGCTTCTTCATTCGTCCGGTAATCCCCCCGTTTTTAACGGGGCTCGTCAGTAGAATTCACGCGGCCATTTTCAGTTTCTGTGCGGGCGTTACGCCGCCGATGCCCATATTGGGACGTTCGTTGTTGTAGGTCCATAG
>NZ_JBQQAM010000020.1:0-36189 GCF_052246815.1 Brucella sp. RRSP16 | reverse complement strand
CCAGAAGGCGCCGTAAGCCATTTTTCAAGTCCCCGCCCCAGAGGGCGGGGCAGCTAGAGCATTTCCAGCAAAAGTGTGAAGCGTCTACGCGGGGAAATCAGTTCACTGGACTGATTTCTATCCCGCTTCGATGCGCTGGATAATGCGACAAAACAAATAGTTAGAGCGGTTCCGGCTTTTCTGTCAGAACAGGAACCGCTCGGGTCAGAACTCATATTTCATGATGAGTTCGCCGCCGATGACCTCCCCCGTCATCCGGAAGCCTGTCTGCTCATAGAGCCTCCGGGCACCATCGTTGCCCGGCTGAAGGCCGAGGATGACGAAAGGGCAATCCGGCAGTTCCGACAGCAGGCCCAGCAATTGCCTGAGGGCTGCGCGTCCATAGCCCTTGCCCTGATGGCGCGCATCGATCATGAGGCGATAAATCCAGTAGTTTCCATCGTCTTCATCAAGGGCATACATGGCAAAGCCGACCGGCTCGCCTCCGGCCCGGACAAGGAGTGGAACACAGGCCGGATTCTCCCCGGCATCTTCAAGCGATTCCTCATTGCTGGCCACGAAGTCCTGCTGATGCGGATGGGGATTGAGGGCAATCACCTGCTGGTAGTCCGTCTGCCTGACCGGTTCGAGGGTCACGGCGATATCGTCTGCAGCGCGAGGCTGTCCATTCTGTTTCATGACAGTGGGTTCCTGTAAGGCGCATGTGCGCGCCATGAAGCGACTTCATGCATCCGGTGGATGCACGACGCTCCGGGTTTCGATGAAGAATGCCCGCTGGCCGACAGGAAACGTCGGAAACGCCTTAAACGGTCGCGCCTCCGCGCGATCCGAAACCAGCGAGCGCGGCAAATTCTGTCTTGTTCAGCATGTCGCACCTCCCGGTTCGCGTTGACGATGGCTGGCAGTTAGCCGGTTTCCCGGCATCACGCAAGTCTCGCACAAGATTCGCCCTGTAGGTTAACGAACAGTGAATAAGGATGGCGGGTAATAGATATGGGGCCGATTCATCTCTTCGATCTGGCCGCAAGGCAGGCGCAGTGGCTGTCGGTAAGGCAGGCCACGGTTGCGGGCAATGTCGCCAATGCGAATACGCCGGATTTTCGCGCGCGTGACGTGCAGCCCTTTGCGGATGTGCTGGACAAGACGCAGCTCACCATGGCTGCCACCAGCCCTTTGCACCTGGAAGCCGAGGCCGACGGGATCGCCGGAGCGCGCCTGCGCCCCGACGACATCACCGAGCAGACCCATTCCGGCAACACGGTCGATGTCGAACAGGAAATGATGAAGGCCGGTGAGATCGCCCGCGAATATTCGCTCAACACAAGCATCGTGAAGGCGTTCCACCGCATGATGCTGTCGGTAGCGAAGGGATAGCCATGTCTTCCGATGCCTTGCAGAGCACATTGAAGATCGCAGCGTCGGGCCTTTCGGCCCAATCGACGCGTCTGCGCATTGTTTCCGAAAACATCGCCAATGCGCAGTCGACTGCCAAGACCGCCGATGCCGATCCCTATCGCCGCAAGACGGTTTCCTTCCGCACCGAGCTGGAGCAGGGCACCGGCGCCGCCGAAGTCCGCATTGCGGAAGTCGGCAAGGATACGTCGCCCTTCATCGAACAATACGAGCCGAGCCACCCCGCAGCGGATGAGCGCGGCTATGTCCGCTATCCCAACGTCAACATGGTCGTTGAAATGGCGGACATGCGCGAAGCCAATCGTTCCTACGAAGCCAATTTGCAGGTCGTGAAACAAGCCCGTGAGCTGATTTCCATGACCATCGATCTCTTGAGGAGCACATAATGTACGACTCGATCATGAGTATTTCGGCGCGCAATGCCCTGTCGCGCCTTTCCGAGACTGTCGCCGAAAAGGGCGTGGGCTCGGCTTCCGCGCCGCAGGCCGTTCCGGCGGCGCCGGGCGCTTCCTTCGGCGAGGTCCTGTCCCAGATGACGGATTCCGTCGGCCAGAAGCTGCAGGCCGCCGAAGCAACCTCCATTCAGGGCATCAAGGGCGATGCGCCGGTGCGCGATGTGGTCAGCTCCGTCATGGAAGCCGAGCAGTCGCTTCAGACCGCCATCGCGATCCGCGACAAGATCGTGCAGGCCTATCTCGAAATCAGCCGTATGCCCATCTAGCGTCTGATCCGGAAGTCGCCGTTTGCAACCCGCATGGCGACTTGTGATTCAGACTTCTGTCCAGACGAGAGATTAAGGACGCGCCATGAAAGCCCTGACGATTGCCGCAACAGGCATGAACGCCCAGCAGCTCAATCTGGAAGTGATCGCCAACAACATCGCCAATATCAACACGACCGGCTTCAAGCGCGCACGTGCGGAATTTTCCGATCTTCTGTACCAGTCCGAGCGGACGGCAGGCGTGCCCAATCAGGCAAACCAGTCCATCGTGCCGGAGGGCGCGCTGGTCGGCCTTGGCGTGCAGACGGCGGCGGTGCGCAACCTCCACATTCAGGGCAGTTTCAACCAGACTGGCAATCCTTACGACGTGGCGCTGACTGGGCGCGGCTGGTTCCAGATCCAGAGCCCGACCGGCGAGACGCTTTACACGCGCGCCGGTGCGTTCAACAAGAACCCCGACGGCCAGCTCGTGACGCTCGACGGCAATCCGGTCGAACCGGCGATCACCATTCCGCCGGATGCCATTGAAGTGACGATCACCGATACGGGCCAGGTTTTCGCGAAATTGCAGGACCAGATCAATCAGGTCGATCTCGGCCAGCTCACCCTTGCGAACTTCACCAATGAAGCAGGTCTGGAGCCGCTCGGCGGCAATCTCTACCGCGAAACGGAAGCATCCGGCGGCCCATTGGTCGGCGTTCCGGGCGATCCGGGCTACGGCTCGATCAAGCAAGGCTATCTCGAAGCGTCGAATGTCGATCCGGTGAAGGAAATCACCGATCTCATCACGGCGCAGCGCGCCTATGAAATGAATTCCAAGGTCATTCAGGCTGCCGACGAAATGGCGGCAACCGTGTCGAAGAACCTGCGCTGACGGTGACGGCGATGGGGCTGGCGAAAGCAATCTTCCGGAAAACAGGGCTGGCGCTTGCAGGCGGATTGCTGCTCGCGGCAACAGCCGGTGCAAATGCTGCCGACCGCATCGCTTTTGTCGTGCCTTCGGCCACCGTCTATCCCGGCCAGATCGTGAGCGACACGGCTCTGCTGGAAAAGCAGTTCTTTATCAATGCGCCCGCAGCAAGCCAATATGTGCTGTCGCTCGATCAGGCGGCGGGCAAGGTGGCGCGCAAGACGCTGCTTCCGGGCAAGCCGATCCTCGTTTCGGCCCTGGGCGAGCCGTCGCTGGTCACGCGCGGCGTTCCGGCGCCGCTGGTGTTTACCGCCGGTACGCTGACAATCACCGCCATGGGAACGCCGCTCGAATCGGGTGCGGCTGGCGATTTCGTCAAGGTTCGCAACGTCGATAGCGGCATCATCGTGTCCGGAACGGTGCTGGCCGATGGGCGTATTCAGGTGGGGATGCAGTGAGAAAGACTTTCGCCACCCTGCTCGCCGTCCTGGCCCTCGTTTCCCAGCCTGTCGCAAGCCTTGCGGACGAGTCGTCCAAGAATGCGCGGGAATTCGGCTCCGCGGTTGATGCCGATGCCGATTGGCTCGGCTCCGGCGGCGATCCGTCCAGAATGGCTTATGCGGAGCTTGGTCGCGGCAGCGCGGTTGCCCGCCTGAAGGACATCGCCACCATTCAGGGCGTACGCGAAAACCAGCTCGTGGGTTATGGCCTCGTCATCGGCCTCAAGGGCACGGGCGACAGCCTGCGCAATTCGCCTTTCACCGAACAGTCCATGCGCGCCATGCTGGATAATCTCGGCATCAGCGCGCCGCGCAATTCCACCCGTTCCAAGAACACGGCCGCGGTCATCGTGACCGCCAACCTGCCCGCCTTTGCCGGTGCCGGTTCGCGCATCGACATCACGGTATCGTCGCTTGGCGATGCGACCTCGCTGCAAGGCGGCACACTCGTCATGACCCAGCTCATGGGCGCGGACAACCAGATCTATGCCGTCGCGCAGGGCAACATGATCGTGTCCGGCTTTTCGGCCGAAGGTGAAGCCGCAAGCGTGACGCAGGGCGTGCCGACCTCCGGGCGCATTCCCAACGGCGCGCTGGTCGAGCGCGAAGTGGCCGGCAATTTCGGCAAGGAAAGCGAAATGATCGTCGAGCTGCGCGATCCCGATTTCACCACTGCCGTGCGCGCTGCCGATACGATCAATGTCTTCGCCAAGCGCCGTTATGGTCGCGGTGTGGCCATTGCGCGCGATGCCAAGACGATCCGCCTGTCGCGTCCGAAGAATGTGCCAGCGGCGCGTTTTCTGGCCGAGCTCGAGGGCCTGCCGATCACGACCGACGAAGTGGCGCGGGTGGTGGTGGATGAGCGGACGGGAACCGTTGTCATCGGCGAGAAGGTGCGCATTTCCAAAGTCGCGATCAGCCACGGCAGCCTGACGGTCCGCGTGACGGAAACGCCGATGGTCGTCCAGCCTGAGCCGTTCAGCGACGGCGTGACGGCGGTTGAGCCGAATACCGATATCGCCGTCAATCAGCAGAACGCCAAGATCGGCATCCTGACCGGCGCGAACCTTGAAAATCTGGTGAAGGGCCTGAACCAGATCGGCGTGAAGCCGACCGGCATCATCGCGATATTGCAGGCCATCAAGACATCCGGCGCGCTTCATGCGGAACTGGTGGTGCAATGACCAAGGCTCGTAGAATGATCCGGTATGGTTCGGCGGTGGCGCTGTTTCTGGCGGCGTCCGTTCCCGCTTTTGCCGATCCGCCATCACTCGGCAATCTCGATGAAATCCGCAAGTTCTGCGGCAATATCGATGATCAGGCGGCGGATGCCCGCTATGCGCTTCAGGCCAGACAATTGACCGAGCTGAAGGCCGATGTCGAGGAGCGGATGCGGGCGCTTGAGGAAAAGCGCCGGGAATATGAAATGTGGCTTAAGCGCCGCGACGAGTTCGTCAGCAAGGCGCAGGATTCGCTGGTGGATATCATCTCGAAGATGAAGCCGGAGGCGGCGGCGGCGCAGATGACGCTGATCGGCGATGAAGCGGCGGCAGCCCTGATCCTCAAGCTTAATCCGCGCGTCTCCAGCATCATCCTCAATGAAATGTCGCCGGAAAAGGCGGCCAAGCTCGCCCGCGTCATCGTCGGCTCGCAGCGCACCTCGACCGCGCCGCAGCCTGTCAGCGACCAGCGCGCCGCAGCGCAGACCGGGAATACGGTGCAATGAAGAACAGCATGAACAAAGCCACCCTTGCAGCAGCAACCCTGGTCCTCCTTGCCGGTTGCGCGACCAAGCCGGAGGAAATCGGCCGCGCGCCCGACCTGTCCCCCGTCGCGGCCAATCTCGGCATGCAGAACAATCCGCAGTTCAACGGCTATCCGGCGCGCCCGAGCAAGGCGTCCTATTCGCTCTGGGACCAGCGTTCGACCAATTTCTTCAAGGACCCGCGCGCGGCGACGCCCGGCGATGTGTTGACGGTTATCATTTCCATCAACGACCGCGCCAATCTCGATAACAAGACCGACCGCGAGCGCGTGTCGAAGGGCATTTACGGCGCGGGCGGTTCCTTTGCGACCAGCAGTAGCACAGGCGCTGGCGCCGGCGGCGACATGGACGCTTCGGTCAACACCCATTCCGACAGCAAGTCGAAGGGCAAGGGTACCATCGAGCGCAGCGAAGACATCCGCCTGCAGGTCGCGGCCATCGTCACCGATACGCTGCCGAACGGAAACATGATCATCCGCGGGTCGCAGGAAGTGCGCGTCAACAATGAACTGCGCGTGCTGAACGTCGCCGGTGTCGTGCGCCCGCGCGATATTTCCGGCAACAACACGATTTCCTACGACAAGATCGCCGAAGCCCGCATTTCCTATGGCGGGCGCGGACGACTGAGCGAGATTCAGCAGCCGCCTTACGGCCAGCAGATTCTCGATCAGGTTTCTCCCTTCTGAGGCATGCCGGATATGAGCGACACGACGACAACGGAAACGGACGGCAAGGCGAAAAGCTCGCTGAGGACGCTGCTTGCGGCTGTCGCGGTCCTGACCGTCATCGCGGGTGGGGGCGGCTGGTATCTGGGCGGCATGATTTCCGCCGATCAGCTGGCGTCGGCAAAGGTCTCCGGCAAGGAAGACAAGCCGAAAAAGGGCGACTTCGAATCGCGCTCCATCGGCACGGTGGTGCCCCTGCAGCCGATTGTGACCAATCTCGGCATTCCGCAGGATACATGGGTGCGCCTCGAAGCGTCGCTGGTGGCAAAGCCCGGACATGAAATTCCGGCGGCGCTGGCGGCAAGCGTCGGCGACGATTTCCTGAGCTTCCTGCGCAGCGTCAATCTCATGCAATTGCAGGGCGCGGCGGGGCTTGCCTATCTGCGCGCCGATCTGGAAGAACGCGCGCGCCTGCGTTCGGAAGGCGCGGTCGACCGCGTCTTCATCTCGGCGCTGGTGGTAGAATGAAAAAGCTCCTTGGCCTCGGCGTCGTCCTGACGCTCGCCCTCACGGTGTCCGCTCAGGCGCAGCAGGCGCTGACGCTCGACAACCTGCTTCCGGCAGGCAGCGGCGCGGCGAGCGGCCAGATCGTGCAATTGTTCGGGCTGCTGACGGTGCTTTCCATCGCGCCGGGCATTCTCATCATGGTGACGAGCTTCACGCGCTTCGCCATCGCCTTTTCGCTTTTGCGTTCGGGCCTCGGCCTCCAGACCGCGCCCGCCAGCATGGTGATGATTTCGCTCGCCCTGTTCATGACGTTCTATGTCATGGCGCCCGCCTTCGACCGCGCGTGGAACAATGGCGTGCAGCCGCTGATGCGTAATGAAATCACCCAACAGGCGGCTTTCACCGAAATTTCCCAGCCTTTCCGCGAATTCATGCTGGGACAGGTGCGCGACAAGGACCTGCGGCTCTTTGAAGACCTCGCCGATCCATCCTTCCGCACCGGAGATGACGGCATCGTCGATTTCCGCGTTCTGGTTCCCGCCTTCATGATTTCGGAACTGCGGCGCGGGTTTGAAATCGGCTTCCTGATCGTGCTGCCCTTTCTGGTGATCGATCTCGTCGTGGCGACGCTTACCATGTCCATGGGCATGATGATGCTGCCGCCGACGGTAATCTCGCTGCCGTTCAAGATTCTGTTCTTCGTGCTGATCGACGGCTGGAACATACTGGTCGGAAGCCTGATACGTTCGTTCTCCTGACCCGTTTTGGTACGCTTCAAACCGCACCAAGCAAAATTCCGAATGGGAATTTGCGAATCGGTTAAATTTTGACGGAATAAATTAGCCTTTCTTTAATGTTTGGGTTCTAACTGTCGGCTCATGGTGGGTTTCCGCGCGTTACGCGGCAACAGGCATGATGCCGCTCCACCATGCCGGTAATCTGAAACCCGGCCTGTCCCTCAGATTGTTTTTCCCAAGGGGCAAAAAACTATGGCAAGTCTTCTGACTAATTCTTCCGCTCTGACCGCTCTCCAGAACCTGGCTTCGACGAACCGGTCGCTGGAAACCACTCAGGGCCGTATTTCCACCGGTCTGCGCGTTGGCGAAGCCGCCGACAACGCTGCTTACTGGTCGATCGCGACCACGATGCGTTCCGACAACAAGGCAAACTCTGCCGTTCAGGACGCTCTGGGCCTCGGCGCCGGTAAGATCGACACGGCTTACACCGCCATGAACAAGGCGATCGAAGTCGTCGACAAGATCAAGGAAAAGGTTGTTTCGGCAATCGGATCGAGCGCTTCCGACAAGGAAAAGATCCAGTCGGAAATCAAGGTCATGATCGACCAGCTGAGCAGCACCGCCAAGGGTGCGAACTATGCCGGTTCGAACCTGCTCGCTTCCGACACCGCAGGCGCAGCCGCTGGTTTTAGCGTTGTGTCGTCCTACGACCGTGCATCTGACGGCACCGTCAAGGTCGGCAAGATCGACGTCGACACCTCCAATCTCGTCCTGACCAAGGCTGACGGCACTGCTGGCGGCGTTCTGGTCGACGTGATGGCCATCGACGTTGAAGCAGCAGCCGACGACGCCGCAATCGAAGCTTTCCTGGGCACCATCGAAACCGCCATGGGCAAGATGGCGAACGGCGCAGCTGAACTCGGCGCAGCAAAGTCCCGCATCAACATGCAGAAGGATTTTGTCTCGAACCTGTCCGACTCCATCGAAAAGGGCGTTGGCCAGCTCGTTGACGCTGACATGAACAAGGAATCGGCTCGTCTGTCGGCTCTCCAGGTTCAGCAGCAGCTCGGCGTTCAGGCTCTCTCGATCGCCAACTCGTCGAGCCAGTCGATCCTGTCGCTGTTCCGCGGCTAATCATAACTGAGCCAGCATGGGAGCGCGTCCCGAAATGAGACGCGCTTCTGCAACGGGCGCCGGGTTGCCGGCGCTCGCGAGTTCTCAGGCAAATCAGGGGTTCGCATCCGAACCGACCTGATCGGATCGGATGTCTTTGGGCGGAAAACGGGGCGCGGGATTCATTCCGCGCCCCAATTCTTTGCGCTCATTTCCAGTTTCCGGAAGCACTTGCTTCATCAGCCGCCACTTTCGCGCAAGCTTCGCGGGCTAGGTTGCATGCAACATTATGGCGGTGGTGTGGATGCAGCAGAATTTCCAGCAATTGATCGAACAGCTCAAGGGTACGCTCGGCAAGCTTGGCGCGCGAAAACTCGTGGCGCTCGGACTTGTGGGCGCCGCGCTCATGGCCGCGATCCTCTATACGAGCATCTATCTGAGCCGCCCCTCCTATGAGACGCTCTATGTCGGTCTTTCGCGTGACGACGTGAACCGCATGGGCCTTGCGCTTGGCGAGGCAGGCATTCCTTTCGATGTGAAGGCCGATGGCTCGTCCCTTCTCGTGCCCATCGGCAAGGCGGAAAACGCCCGCATGTATCTGGCCGAAAAGGGCCTGCCGACCTCGAACAATGCCGGTTATGAACTTTTCGACAATATGGGTTCGCTCGGCCTCACCTCGTTCATGCAGGAAATCACCCGTGTGCGCGCGCTGGAAGGCGAAATCGCCCGCACCATTCAGGCCATTCGCGGCGTGAAGGCCGCCCGCGTCCACATCGTGCTCGCCGAAAAGGGTTCGTTCCGCCGTGGCGACCAGAAGCCGTCGGCCTCGGTCGTCATCCGCGCCGAAGGCGGCTTTGCCGCCGAATCCGCCCAGTCCATCCGCCAGCTGGTCGCCGCCGCCGTTCCCTCGCTCGATGCTTCCGCCGTGACCGTCCTCGACACCAATGGCCGCCTCCTGGCGTCGGCGGGCGAAGCCGCCAATGGCGCAGCGTTGATGACCGCCTCGCTGGAGCAGCAGGTCGCAGGCAATGTGGACGACAGCATTCGCAAGGCGCTGGCGCCCTATCTCGGCATGGGGCATTTCCAGACAAGCGTTCAGGCCGTGCTCGATACGGATCGCCGCCAGACCAACGAAACCATCTTCGATCCCGAATCCCGTGTCGAGCGTTCGGTGCGCGTTGTCCGTGAGAGCGGCGATTCCCGCAACAATCGCAATGACAACGCAACCGGCGTCGAACAGAACATTCCGCAGGAAGAAATCCAGAACCGCAACGGCGAAAGCTCGTCGGAAAAGACCGACCGCCGCGAGGAACTGACCAATTACGAAATGAACAGCAAGACGGTTTCCACCGTCAGCGACGGCTATACCGTCAAGCGCCTGTCCATCGCCGTGGTCATCGATCAGGCGCGGCTTCTGGAAACCGCAGGCACCACGCCGCCGCCCGCCAATTTCGTCGACCAGCAGATCGCCAAGATTCGCGACCTCGTGGCAACCGCTGCCGGTCTCAACGCGGATCGCGGCGACGTCATCAACGTGACGGCGGTCAACTTCCTTGACCCTGCCGGTGCCGACATGGAACCGGTCTCCACGCCGTGGACCGACACGGTGCTTCGCCAGAGCGGCTCCTATGTCAATGCGCTTGCGATCCTTGCCGCTGTCGGTCTGCTGATCTGGTTCGGCCTGCGTCCGCTGCTGCGTGACCAGAATGCCAGGACTGCCGGCACGGAAGTCGCCATCCGCGAGACAAGCGACGTGGCTGCACCCGATTTCGTCGGCGGTCAGGCGGCAGGCGAAGGCGTACAAGGGGCACAGGGCGTACAGGCCGTCATCGGAGGGCCGGAAGCCTATGCCGACCAGATGAAGACAAGCCTCAGCGATCTTCGCCAGCGCATGCGCATGCCTGCAAAGCTGCGACTGGAACAGATGATCGACATGGACGAGGAGCGCGTTGCTGCCGTTCTCAAGCAGTGGATTCACGAAACCGCCACCAGCCGCGAGGCCCAGCCATTGAGGGAATCGACCGCAAAGGCTTCGGTCATGCCGGAGCTTGAGGCGGCCTGACGATGAGCGCGCTTTCCCTCAGCCGTTATCTTCCCGATTTCTCGACCCGTCACATTGAGGATGAGGCGGTCGAGATCATTGCCGCGCCTTTGCCGCCGAAACCGCTGAAGGAAACGCCTGCGCCGCAAGCCGGCAGCGAGGCGCCGAAGCGTGCGGCTTCTGCCGAAAAGTCCGCTGCCGCCGAGCAGGCGGAAGTCGCGGCCATCATCGCCGGCGAGGAAGAAAAACGCGCTGCCTTTGAAGCCGGGCGGGAAGACGGACACCGCGAAGCCGAGGCGCTCTATGAGGCGGAGAAGACGCGGCTTCTGCGGGAGCATGAGGCCGAAATCGAAACGTTGCGCGCTGCATTTTCGCGTGAGCAGGCCCTGCTTTTGGCGGGAAGCCTCACCGAAGCGCTGGCCGCGCTGGAGCGCAGTTTTTCCGGCCAGATCGCGGAAATTCTGATGCCATTGCTGGCGCAAAAGATGGAGCGCGAGGCGGTTGCGGAATTTGCGCGCCGCATTGCGGCGCTGGCGCTCGACGGCGAAGCGCCGGAAATTTCCGGCCCGGCGCGGCTGGTTTTGCCGCTCCGCGATCACGCCGCCCTGCTGCCGTCCGGCTGCCGGTTCTCGGAAACCGGCGCGGACGAACTTTCCTTTTCCTTTGGCGACCGGGTGCTTGAAACGCGCATCGCGCCGCTTCTTGAAGAATTGAAGGCTGCGGTTCAATGAACATCGATCCCGAAACCAAGCGCGAGATCATCATTGTGCGCCGCGGCGGGCATGACGACCATGACAGCCATCATGGTGGCGTGTGGAAGATCGCCTATGCCGACTTCATGACCGCCATGATGGCCTTCTTCCTCGTGATGTGGCTCATCAATGCCGCCAATGAGGAAACCAAGGCGGCGGTTGCCAGCTATTTCAATCCCGTCAAGCTGATGGACCGGCATTCAAGCCCGAAGGGCGTGCAGGATGTCGAGGAGAAAGACGGCAAGGTTCGCTATGAAAGCGACCAGAAGATCGAAAACAGCACCAAGGTCATCAACGATACGACCGTCGCGCCGCCGAGCGAACAGGAAGAGCGCCAGCTTTTCCGCGAACCCTATGCGGTGCTGTCGGAACTGGCCCACGAAACCGGCGTTCTGCAGAACCAGTCTGCCAAGGGCGATGGCGGCACGTCGAAATCCGGTCCCGCAACCGGCGCCGATGGCGGCGAAGCCTATCGCGATCCGTTCAGCCCCGATTACTGGTCGAGCAAGGCTGTCGAGGATCTGACGCCGCCGGATGCGGCACCGGCCACGCCGCCCAGGCCGGAAGCGGCCCAGCCGAAACCGGAGGCGGCTGCAAAGCCTGCGGAAGCGCCAGCAGGAACGCCAGCAGAAAGGCAGGAGCAGCTCATCGCCGATCTGAAAAAGGCGGCTGAAGGCGAAACCGCGAAGGAAGGTGCGGCGGCAAAGAAAGCCGAGCCGATGCCCGATGTGACGGTCGTTCCCGTCGATGGCGGCGTGATGATCCAGCTTACCGACAAGATCGACTACGGCATGTTCACCATCGGCTCCGCCAAGCCGGACGCCCGCGTGGTGCAGATGCTGGAGCGCATCGCGCAGGTGATTTCCCGCCAGCCGGGCGAAGTCATCATCAGCGGGCATACCGATGCGCGTCCGTTCAAGAGCGCGACCTATGACAACTGGCGTCTCTCTTCGGCGCGCGCGCAGATGGCCTATTACATGCTGGTTCGCGGCGGGCTTGATGAAAAGCGCGTGCTGCGCGTGGAAGGCTATGCCGACCGCCAGCCGAAGAACGCCAACGATCCGAATGCGGCTGAAAACCGCCGCATCGATATTTTCCTCAAGTCCGCGCCATGAAGCGGTTCGCCACGCGCTCGCTCCTGGCATGTGTGGCAGGCCTTTCCCTGACGGGAGCGGCCTCTCCGGCCTTCGCGCAGGCACCAGTTCCAGCGCAGGCGCAGGCGGTGGCCGAGACCCGCACGCTGCCGGTGCTGGAACCCTACAAGCTCGTGCGTTCGCTACGCATGTTGCAGGACCAGATCGTCGCCGGAAAGCCGGAAGCGGTGGTCATGCTCAACAAGCTTCTGGGCTTCGTCAGCACGGATATGGGGCGGGCGCCGGGCGACGTCTGGAACAATCCGGAAAATGTCTATGCGGCGATCATCTATCTCTTCAATGGCGGCAATCCGGAAGCGGTGCGCAAGGTTCTTGCCGACCTCAAGACGGATGCCGTGCCGCCGGAACTGGTCAAGGGAGCGCTTGCCTATGCTTCCGGCCAGACGATTGAAGTGGTGAAGCTTTTCTCGGTTCCGCTGTCGCCCGATGTTCCTTCGGAACTGAAGGCCTCCATCGTGCTCGTCACCGCCAGCCAGATGACGGCCTTCGATCCTGCGACGGCCCTGATGCGGCTCGATCAGGTGCGGCTTGATGCGCCGGGCACCCTGTTCGAGGAAGCGGCGATCCGCCGTTCGATGCCGATTGCAGCCCGGCTTGGCGATGCCGACAAGATCAGGCTTCTGGCGCGAAATTATCTCCAGCGCTTTCCCCGTTCGCCCTATATGCGTGATTTCATGGCGCAATTTGTCGATGCGGCGGTAAAGCTCAACGACCGGATCGGCAATGCGGAACTGGCAAGGCTGATCGCTTCGGCTGATCCGGTGATGCAATATTCGCTCTATCTGCAAATCGCGCGCGGAGCGCTTGTCGATGGCCAGACGGAGCGGGCGCGTTTCATGTCGGCAGAGGCGAAAAAGCTTGCCGACAAGCTGAAAACCGACCCCACCCGCGCCAATCTCTACGCGGCGGCAAGCGATGTTGCCTCGGATTCGGCAGGCAGCGCGCTGCGGGAACTGTCGCAGATTTCGCCCGACAAGCTGCAGGAACCGGATCGCAAGCTGCTGAAGGCCGCCGAAGCGGTCGGCACGGTCGTTACCCGCACGCCGGATGCCTCGCCGCCCGCAAAACCGGCCCTTACCGAAAGGGATGTGCCGCCGATGGCGACAGCGAATCCGCCGGAAAACCGGGCGGAAAAGCCGGTTGCGAACCCCGCGGCAGCTCCGATGGCCGTCAGCCTCAAGCCTGTCAAGAACCAGCCGGAAGACGATTTGCAGAAAACGATGGAAGATGCGCGGCGCAAGCTTGCCGAAATCGATGCCTTGCTAGGAAAGACCGTTCAATGAGCGTTGATATTTTGCTGAATTCGACCAGCCGACTTGCTTCGCTCGCCCGAAATTCCGGTCCGTCGCAGGCAAAGGCGGAGGCGGAAAGCGAGGGGCAGGCCGACCCGGCGAAATTGTTCAGTTCGCTTCTGGAACGACCGCAGGGCAAGGTCGAAAGGAAGGATGAAAAGGACGACGCAGCTAGGGCCGACGAGGCCGAAATGAGGGATGAAGAGGGGGCGAAACAGGCTGCAATTTTCGCTCTGCCGCAAAATCTCCTCTCTTTGGCCACTTCTTCGCCTGATTTGAAGGGGCCAAATCACAATTTTGCCACAGGAAATATCGCCAAAAACGACAAAAACCCCTCTGATCCGCTCTCTGCCTTAATTAAGGAAGCGGGTCCGGAAGGGGGAGAGAAGCAGGCTGGCGAACTGCCGGATGCGCATGTCGAACCGAAGAAGGGGCAGGCCCCGGCAACGCCTTCTTCCAGCGCCAGGGCGGAGCAGTTTGTCGCCCCTGATGCACCCAAGGTGACCGGCGGCAATCCGAGCGAAAACGCTGCGGACGATCTCACCAGCCTCGCGAACGCGGACAAGGGGCAAGCGCGGCAGTCGGGCCAGACGCCGGACAGGGCCGATATCCCGCCGCAGCAACCGACGCCCAAGAGCAATGTGCCGGGAGAAAGCAAGGCAGCCGCCACGCCGTCGCAGGGCGCTGCGCGGATCGCCGACATTCAGGTGGTTTCCGAACGCAGCTTCGGTACGGTCAAGACCTTGCAGATCAGGCTCGATCCCGCAGAACTCGGGGCGGTGACCGCGCGTATCCGCGTGGCATCGGAAGGGGTGGAGGTGCATCTCGTCGCCGAAAAGACCCATGCGGCGGAAACGCTCGCCGCCGACCGCTCCATGATCGAGAAAGCCCTGAAGGCGGCAGGTGTTGCGGACGATGCGAAAATTTCCGTGACCGTCACTGACCGCAACGCGGCGGGCGCGGTGCAGCAGGCGCAGGCATCGCATAATGCCGGGCAACAGCAGGCCAGCGGCCAGCAACCGGGCCAGCAGCAGGCTTTCAGCATGCAGCAGGGTTTTGACGGGCGGAACGGGAGCGAGACGCAGGCGGGTCTCATGGGCGGCGAGGGCAGGCGGAATGATGAATCCGGTCAGGCAGGACGCGAGCGTTCGGACATGCAGGGCGCGCAGGATGGCGGGAACGGTATTGTTCGCAATAACGACCGCAATCGCGGCCTGGTTGTCTGACAGCCGCCCGGCCAGAGCCGAGAATATCTGCGAACGCGAAATGCACCGGGCGTCGGCCCGCTACGATGTCCCGCTCGGCATTCTCTACGCGGTCGGGCTGACGGAAACCGGCCGCAAGAACTCCCTGCAACCTTATGCGATGAACATCGAAGGGCGCGCCGAATTCATGCCGTCGCAGATGGCGGCGGTGAGGCGCTTCAACGAGGTCAGGGCCGAAGGCGCAAAGTTGATCGACTTAGGCTGCATGCAGATAAACTATCACTATCACGGCAAGGAATTTCCGTCGGTCGCCGCGATGCTGACGCCGACCCTCAATGTCGATTATGCGGCCCGCTTTTTGAAGCAGCTCCGCCAGCGCGAAGGCAACTGGACGATGGCCGTCGCGCGCTATCACGCGGGGCCGAACAACGACCCCGCCCAGAAGCGTTACGTCTGCCGCGTGATGACGAATATGGTGGCCACCGGCTTCGGAAACTGGACGCCGCAGGCGCGAAACTTCTGCTTCGGGTGAACCCGATTCCTGCGAATTCTAACAGGTTGTAACAGAGTGTCAGGTGCACCCATGTTGCGCTTGTTCAATTGGCGGTTGCAGCCTTCGGCAAGTGCTGTTAAAGCGACCGAAATTTTAAGCCCTTGTAAAGAATCGTAAATGTTCGTGAGCCGTTAATATTCGGTTAAGGTTTCTGCGCCTAAAGGATGAGGCGCGTTGCAATCAATGCGATTCCCTCTATTTTAGCACTAACTAAAATGCCTCCCAATTTATTGCGGGCAACTAATTGCCATTGTTGCTGATTCCTCTCGCCAGTTATTGCTAGCGTGCTTGGGCTAACATATTGATTCGGAAGGCGGGCCGATGATCGTTGTCGTAGACGACAGAGATATTGTGACTGAAGGATACTCATCCTGGTTCGGTCGCGAAGGCATCACGACGACAGGTTTTACCCCTACCGATTTCGACGAGTGGGTGGAGAGCGTTCCACAGCAGGACATCATGGCTGTCGAGGCCTTCCTGATCGGTGAATGTGCCGATCAGCATCGCCTTCCGGCCCGGATTCGTGAACGTTGCAAGGCGCCTGTGATCGCCGTCAACGACCGTCCGTCACTGGAACATACGCTGGAGCTGTTTCAATCAGGCGTTGACGATGTTGTGCGCAAGCCGGTGCATGTGCGTGAAATCCTTGCGCGCATCAATGCGATCCGCCGCCGCGCGGGCGCTTCCGCCGCTTCCAGCGACGATGGCACCGAGCTTGGCCCGATCCGCGTTTTCTCCGATGGCCGCGATCCGCAGATCAACGGCGTTGATTTTCCACTGCCGCGCCGCGAGCGCCGCATCCTGGAATATCTGATTGCCAATCGCGGCCGCCGCCTGAACAAGGCGCAGATTTTCAGCGCGATCTACGGCATTTTCGACAGTGAAGTCGAAGAAAACGTCGTTGAAAGCCATATCAGCAAGTTGCGCAAGAAGCTGCGTGAGCAGATGGGTTTCGATCCGATCGATTCCAAGCGCTTCCTCGGCTACTGCATCAATATCGAATGAGGTTGATGCGCACTGTCTCTTTGTCTTCACGCATGTTCTCACCGCATTGCAGCGACACCAGAAGCCAGTCCGGCGGACTGACTTCCCCGCCAAGGCGGTTCCCACTTCCGGGAGACATGCTTTCAGTATCGCGATTTCGAGCAGGTCTGCGGATTTCCGAAACCGCGTCGGTTCCCCAGTAAAAGCGTAAAACATCCCGAGGCTACAGTTTCACGCAAGCGTGGCTCATTAGCTTGATCGCGGATGAGTGGGTCGGGTCGCCGATTCCATCGCTGGACTTCACGGATTCCGGCCCAGAACTCTTGGATTTTGGCCGGTGACACAATGATGGTGATACAACCAATCAGGAGCTGCTAATGAGCCTCTACGGTATGATGCGGACCGGTGTTTCGGGAATGAACGCGCAGGCGAACCGCCTGTCGGCGGTCGCTGACAACATCGCGAATGCAAGCACCGTCGGTTACAAGCGCGCCGAAACCCAGTTTTCGTCGCTCGTTCTGCCCAGCACCGGCGGACAGTATAATTCCGGCAGCGTGCTGACCAATGTTCGTTACGGCATTTCCGATCAGGGCGGCATCCGCTCCACATCGTCCACGACCGACCTTGCCATCGATGCAACGGCTATTTCGTGGTGCAGGGCGCGGACGGCTCCACCTTCCTGACCCGCGCCGGTTCCTTCGTTCCCGACAAGAACGGCAATCTGGTCAATTCAGCCGGCTATTATCTTCTGGGCGCAGGCCCGAACGACCCCGCCGGAGCGCTGACGATCCCCGGCCTGAACATCATCAATGTCAACAGCGCGGCCCTTCCGCCGGAAGGCAGCACGTCGGGCACCTTCACGGTTAATTTGCCGTCTAGCGATCAGGTCCCGGCAGCCGGCGAGTTCAATCACAAGACCTCGCTGATCTCCTATAACGACAAGGGCGAGAAGATCACGCTCGACGTCTATTTCAGCAAGACCGGCACGGACGAATGGAGCGTCACGGTCAAGAACGCAGCCGACAATGCAGTGGTCGGCGGCCCGACGACGCTGACCTTCGATCCGACCACGGGCGCGATGACGTCCGCAGGCGACGTGACGGTCGATCTCGGGCCTTATGGCGGCCAGAGCCTCAGCCTCAATCTCGGCGCCTCGACGCAGCGCGCCGGTGAATACACGATCTCGCAGGCGCAGATCAACGGCCAGGCGCCGTCGGCGGTCAAGGGCGTGGATGTGGCCAATGACGGCTCGGTCGTCGCCATCTACGAAAACGGCACGCAGAAGGTTCTGGCGCGCATTCCGCTTGCCAATGTCGCAAGCCCGGATCGCATGACGGTGGTGAGCGGCAACGTGTTCCTGCCGAGCGCTGAATCGGGCGACGTTCGCCTCGGCTTCCCGCAGAGCGAGGGCATGGGCAAGGTCATGTCCGGCACGCTGGAGGAATCCAATGCCGATATCGCGCAGGAACTGACCGACATGATCGAGGCGCAGCGCAGCTATACGGCCAATTCGAAAGTCTTCCAGACCGGCTCCGAACTGATGGACGTGCTGGTCAATCTGAAA
The DNA here is from genome assembly GCF_052246815.1 of Brucella sp. RRSP16. NCBI lineage: Bacteria > Pseudomonadati > Pseudomonadota > Alphaproteobacteria > Hyphomicrobiales > Brucellaceae > Brucella > Brucella sp. RRSP16. The sequence goes on along the minus strand of NZ_JBQQAM010000020.1, from coordinate 18,313 downwards.
CGTTAAACCGGCCAGTTCCGGGGAGGGTGAAAAGCCTTTCCCGGAAACAGTGGTTTGAATTTGGCATTTGCACGGCGCCTCTATCCGAGGGAACGCAAATGCCGGAACCGGACCACTGGCATTGAGAATACGGACCGTCCGGGCAACGGGCACGGTTCACGCACCATGGGGCAGTTCCGATAGAAGCGGAATTATCAGGGGCTTTCCAGGTGTTTGTTTTAGCCGCATTTCCGGGCGCGAGACCGCATCGCGCCTGCCGGGAATGCACTTGTAGGATGGGGTAAGATGTCGCTTAGTTCTGCTCTTCTGACGGCCAAAAGTTCGCTTGCGGCAACGTCCAAGCAGACCTCCGTTGTCTCCAGCAATATCGCCAGGGCCAACGATCCGGATTATTCCCGACGCACCGCTTCTCTCGTATCGGGGCCTTACGGCTCGCTTTACGTGGGGATCAGCCGGTCGGCGGATGAGGCCTTGTTCAACAGGTTCATCCAGTCGAACAGCACGGCCTCTTCCTCTTCCATTCTCGCAGGCGGGCTCGACCGCCTTTCGTCGCTTTATTCGGCGGACAATTATTCCGGCTCGCCTTCGGCCCTCATCGGCGATCTGCGCGATGCGCTCCAGACCTATGCCGCTTCGCCTTCTAACAGCGCGCTTGGCGACAGCGTGGTGTCGACGGCGCAGTCGCTCGCCAATGCGCTCAATGCCGGAACGAAGCAGATCCAGTCGCTGCGCAACGATGCGGACCGGGAAATCGCGGATTCCGTCGCCAGCATCAATGACCTTCTGGCCAAGTTCGAGAAGGTCAATCAGGAGATCGTCGGCGGCACGCGCGCCAATCGCGATGTGTCGGACTATATGGATCAGCGCGATGCGATCCTGAAGCAGCTTTCCGGCGAGATCGGCATCACCACCATGATGCGCGGCGACAATGACATGGTCATCTTTGCCGAAAACGGCGTGACGCTTTTCGAGACGACGGCGCGCAAGGTTAGCTTCGAGCAGTCGACGGTGCTGGCGCCGGGCATTTCCGGCAAGGCGGTGCTGGTGGATGGGGTTCCGCTCAACCACGAGACATTCGACCAGCCTTATGGAACAGGTCGCCTGAGCGGCTTGCTGCAACTGCGCGACCAGATCGCCCCGCAATACCAGATGCAGCTTGACGAGATTGCGCGCAATCTGGTGACGATGTTTGCCGAAAGCGACCAGACCGGCGTCGGCGCCGACAAGACGGGTCTGTTCAGCTGGGCCGGATCGCCGGATGTTCCGGGCGCAGGTGTGTCGGCGGGCATTGCAGGCACCATCAAGGTGTCTTCGGCTTTTGTTGCCTCCGAGGGGGGCAGCGCGCTCTTGCTGCGTGACGGCGGGGCCAACGGGCTTGATTACAAATATAACAGCGAAGGCGCAGCCGGTTTCAGCGAGCGCCTGCGGGCGCTCAACGAAGCCTTCTCGGAGCCGATGGCGTTCGATCCGGCAACAGGTCTTTCGGCCAGCTCCAGCCTGATGGACTACAGCGCGTCATCCATCAGCTGGCTTGAAGGCAAGCGCCAGAAGGCCAACAGCGAATTCTCCTATAATGCGACGGTTGCCACCCAGGCAGACGCAGCCCTCTCCAACGCCAACGGCGTCGACATGGACACCGAAATGGCGCTGCTTCTCGATCTTGAACATTCCTATCAGGCATCGAGCCGGGTGCTGACTACGATCAGCGCAATGCTCGACGATCTTCTCAACGCGGTGTGAGGCCAATGAAAGCGCAATCGATTTCCACCTATGGCGCAACGTCAGCCCTCAGGGCCATGGTCGCGAAGAACAAGGCCGAGATGCTGAAAGCCCAACAGGAAGCGACCACGGGAACCGTGTTCGATGTCGGGCTTTCGCTCGGCTCGAAATCCGGGCAGACCGTGTCCCTGCGCAAGGAATATGACCGGCTGAGCGTGCTGACGGACATGAACAAGCTGGTGCAGCAGCGCATGAATGCGACGCAGACCGCTGCCGGCACGATCATCGAGAACACGCAGAACTTTCTGGGCGACCTGACGGGCGCCAACAATACCGCTGAAAGTGCCGCCACGATCGCCAAGTCGGCAAAGTCTATTCTCAACTCCGTCACCGGCCTGCTCAACACCAGCTATAACGGCGAATATATCTTCGCCGGTGTGAACACCGATGTGAAGCCGGTTGCCGACTATACCGAAGGCAGCGCCGCGCAGACCGCCGTGCGCCAGGCCTTCCAGAACCATTTCGGCTTCGCCATCGACGATCCGCAGGTGGCCAACATCACCGGCGACGAGATGACGGCCTTTCTCGACGGCGATTTCGCCGAGGAGTTCAACGATGCCAACTGGGCCGCGAACTGGTCGGATGCATCGGACACGGTCATCAAGAGCCGCATCTCGCCGACCGAAACCGCCGATACATCGATCTCGGCCAATGCAGACGGCTTCCGCAGGACGATCATGTCGGCGGTCATGGTCGCCGAATTCGCAACCATCGGCCTCAACAGCCAGGCTTTCGAAGCCCTGACCGGCAAGGCCATGCAGACCACGACCACGGCGATCACCGAAACGACGTCGGAACAGACGACGCTCGGTCTGGCGCAGTCGCGCACGCAGGCGGCGACGACGCGTATCGTGGCGCAGCAGAAGATTCTGAACCAGTCGGTGCTCAATCTCGAGGAAGTCGACCCTTACGAGGCGGCGACCCGCGTCAACGCTTTGAAGACGCAGATCGAGACTTCCTATTCGCTGACGGTTCAGCTGCAGAATATGAGCCTGCTCAACTATCTCAGATAGTCGGGATGATCAGGACGGACGCAGCATGATGCGAGCCCGTCCGGACTGATAGACGGAGAAAACCATGTATCAGATGCGCTACGAAGATGTCATGACTGACGATATGGCGAGCGCCAGGGAACGGGAGCGGGCGCTGTTCGACCGTTCCATCTCAATGCTCGAACTGGCGAAGGAAAACGGCAGCGGCTCGCGCGAGGGGATCGACGCGACCTATTTCACCACGAAACTCTGGACAACGATCATCGACGATCTGGGGTCGGAGGAAAACGTGCTGCCGAAGGAACTGAAGGCGGCGATCATTTCCGTCGGCATTTTCGTGCTGAAGGAAATCGAGCGCATCCGTCAGGGCGAAAGCAATGATTACGCCACGCTGATCGAGATCACCCAGTCGATCCGGGACGGACTTTGAAATGGCTCCCAACGGAAAACCGGCCATTCGCCTTTCGCTGCGCGCGGGCGAACGCATCTTTATCAATGGTGCCGTGCTGAAGACCGACCGCAAGGTCTCGCTCGAGCTTCTGAACGACGCCACCTTCCTTCTGGAAAACCACGTTCTCCAGCCCGAGGACACGACCACGCCGCTGCGCCAGCTTTATTTCGCCGCGCAGATGATGCTGATCGAACCGGCCATGCGCGAACAGGCCCACGCCACTTTCGCGCAGATGCTGAGGGGCATGTTCTCCACGTTCAAGGATGTGGAAATCCTGAACGCGCTGAAGCTGGTCGACGAGCTGGTTCATAACGGGCGCGTTTTCGAGGCGCTCAAGACCATTCGCGCGCAATATCCACGCGAGGCCGAACTGATGGGCCTTGAAGCCCCGGCTTCGCACGTGGCTGCAATCCGGAAATCCGCAGAGGCAAACCGATGACCACGACACCGCCGGTCGGCACGAACACGACGAACAACAATACGCCGAACAACAGCAATTCGGCGGCCAACAAGGCAAGCGTCGACTACAATTCCTTCCTCAAGCTTCTGGTGACGCAGATGCAGAACCAGGACCCGACGCAGCCGATGGACGCCACGCAATATGTCTCGCAGCTTGCGACCTTCTCCAATGTCGAACAGGCCGTGCAGATGAACAGCAAGCTTGAAACGCTGATCGCCAATACGTCGCTGACGCAGGCCGAAGGCTGGATCGGCCGCACGCTGACCAATGCCGATGGCAGCATATCCGGCGTCGTGAAATCCGTTACCATCCAGTCCAACGGCATGCTGGCCGAACTGGAAGACGGTAAGACGCTGATGATCGGCGCAGGCGTCAAGATCAGCTAGGACATGATGCGGTGAACGAGGCCGACGCGCTCGATATCGTCAATTCCGCGATCTGGACCGTGCTTATGGCAAGCGGCCCGGCGGTGCTTGCCGCCATGCTGGCAGGCATCGGCATCGCGCTTTTTCAGGCGCTGACCCAGATTCAGGAAATGACCCTGACCTTCGTGCCGAAGATCATCGTCATCTTCGTCATACTGGCCCTGACCGCGCCTTTCGTCGGCGCGCAGATCAACTCGTTCACGCTGCTCGCATATTCTCGTATCGAGAAGGGGTTCTAGCACGTAGCCTTCGCGCAAGCTTCGCAAGCTAAGTTCCCTCCGCAAACAGGAGACGGACGTGCAGCAGGCAGCGGCTAAACCCTTCATAAAAGGCGGATTTCTGACCGGCAGCGACATGGGTCTGGCGGTTGGCATCATCATCATCCTGACGGTGCTTTTCCTGCCCGTCCCGGCGGTGGTGCTGGATATCGGGCTGGCATTCTCGATTGCCTTTTCGGTCCTGATCCTGATGGTGGCGCTGTGGATCCAGCGTCCGCTCGACTTTTCCGCCTTTCCGACGGTGCTGCTGATCGCCACCATGATGCGATTGTCGCTGAACATCGCGACGACGCGCGTGATCCTCACCCATGGCAATGAGGGCTATCTCGCCGCCGGTCATGTGATCCACGGCTTCTCGCAATTCGTGATGGGCGGCGATTTCGTCATCGGTCTGGTGGTTTTCTGCATCCTGATCATCGTCAATTTCCTCGTCATCACCAAGGGCGCGACGCGTATCGCGGAAGTGGGCGCGCGCTTTACCCTCGACGCCATTCCCGGCAAGCAGATGGCCATCGATGCCGACCTTTCGTCCGGCCTGATCGATGAAAAGGAAGCGCAGCGCCGCCGCCGCGAGCTGGAAGAGGAAAGCTCCTTCTTTGGCTCCATGGACGGTGCGTCGAAATTCGTGCGCGGCGATGCGATTGCGGGTCTCATCATCACCGCCGTCAATATTTTCGGCGGCATCATCATCGGCGCCACGCGCCACGACATGGACATTGCGCACGCCGCCGACGTCTTCACCAAACTGTCGGTGGGCGATGGTCTGGTCACGCAGATTCCGGCCCTGATCGTCTCGCTCGCCGCCGGTCTTCTCGTGTCGAAGGGCGGCACGCGCGGTTCCGCCGACCAGGCGATCTTCGGCCAGCTCGGCGCCTATCCGAAGGCGCTTCTGGTTGCGGCGATGCTGCTTTTCGTCCTCGGCATCATGCCGGGCCTGCCAGCCTTCCCGTTCTTCATGCTGGGCGGCGCAATGGCCTTTGTCGGCATTGCCGTGCCGCGCCGCCAGGCGCGCCAGCGCGAGGCGGAAGCCAGCGAAGCCGACAAGAAGCAGCGCGAGGCGGAAGAGCAGGAGCGCAACTCGGTCAAGGCGTCGCTGGAAACCAACCAGATCGAACTTTGCCTCGGCAAGCAGCTTTCCGCCCGCCTGATCGCCTCGCAGCAGGAACTGGCGCACCGCGTCAACAAGATGCGCCGCAAGTTCGCGCAGGAATACGGTTTCGTCATTCCCGAAATCAAGGTGACGGACGACATTGCGCTGCCGCCGAAGAGCTATCGTATCAAGATACACGGCACGGCGGTCGCCAGCCACGAGCTGCGCGTCGGCGAAACGCTCGTCGTGCTGGGCGAGCGCCCGATCCCGTCCATCCCCGGTGAGGAAGTGCGCGAGCCGGCCTTCGGTATGCGCGCCTATTCGGTGCCGGAAACCTTCGCGGCTGATCTGCGCCGCGATGGTTACATGACCGTGGACAATCTCTCCGTCCTGCTGACGCATCTGAGCGAAATCGTCCGCAACAATCTGGCCCAGCTTCTGTCCTACAAGGACATGCGCATCCTGCTGGATCGTCTGGGCTCTGAATATCGCAAGCTTCTGGAAGATATCTGCCCGACGCATATTTCCTATTCGGGCTTGCAGGCGGTGCTGAAACTGCTGCTCGCCGAGCGTATTTCCATCCGCAACCTGCATCTGATCCTTGAAGCCATCGCGGAAATCGCACCGCTCGTCCGCCGTCCGGAAATGATCGTGGAGCATGTGCGCATGCGCATGGCGCAGCAGATTTGCGGCGATCTTTCCGACAATGGTGTTCTGAACGTTCTGCGTCTCGGCAATCGCTGGGATCTGGTTTTCCACCAGAGCCTCAAGCGTGACGCCAAGGGCGAGATCGTCGAATTCGACATCGATCCGCGCCTGCTGGAACAGTTCGGCACGGAGGCTTCCGCCGTCATCCGCAAGCATTTCGACAATGGCGAGCGCTTCGTGCTGGTGTCCTCGCCGGAAGCGCGGCCATATATCCGCATGATCATCGAGCGCCTGTTCGCCACCTTGCCGGTGCTCTCCCATGTCGAAATCGCCCGGGGCGTGGAGGTGAAGTCACTTGGCGCGATTTCGTAGGAGGTCAGCGTTCGTCGATCCTTCCGTCTCTCGGTCCTTGGGTCTCTCGTTCCTTCGGTCTCTCGATCCTTCGATCCTTCGAGACGGTCCCCTTCGCTGCGCTCAGGGCACCTCCTCAGGATGAGGGGCGGAGCGGTCTGGAGAAGCCACGGCGTCGGTTTTTCGGATGCGCACCGGCACGGTGAAGGGGTGGATTGGCGGTGCCGTCTATCCGGGCCGAGGGTGTGTGGCTCAGAGGGAAGGGAGCACTGGCTTACGTCCTCACCTTAAAGCGCAATGCCGAAAGATGAGGGAAGACTATCACCACCGCCCTCATCCTGAGGAGGAGTCCTGAGCGCAGCGAAGGGCACCGTCTCGAAGGATGAGGGGCAGAGCGGACTGGAGAAGCCTTGGCGTCGGTTGCAGGACGCGTACCGGCATGGTGAGAGGGTGGATTGGCGATGCCCCTCTATCCGGGCCGAGGGTGTGTGGCAGTCAGAGCGACGGGAAAACCTGGCGCTCGGGCCCTCACCTTAAAGCGCGCGATGCTTAAACCTTGGCACTGCACCCTCGGTCCTTCGATCCTTCGAGACGGTCCCCTTCGCTGCGCTCAGGGCACCTCCTCAGGATGAGGGGAGCGAGGGTTGGAGACGCCCTGCCCGCGCTCAGGGCACTTCCTCAGGATGAGGAAAGAGTTCTAGCGCCCACGCCCTCATCCTGAGGAGCCATGCCGAGCTTGTCGAGGCCTGGCGTCTCGAAGGACGAGGGGAGTAATTATTGCTACGTACGATGAAAGGGCCTTGAGTGCCTGTCGCGCAATTGCCGCTTAACGAGATCATCCTGGCCGCCGTTCTGGCGTTCTGCCGCATCGGCGCATGCCTGATGCTGATGCCGGGACTTTCGAGCGCGCGCATTCCCTTGCAGGTCAGGCTTTTCATCGCGCTTGCCTGTTCGTTCGCGGTTCTGCCGCTCGTGCTGCAACGCATCGTCACCGTTGTCGATGCCGGGCAGCCCTGGACCCTGTTCCGCCTGATGGCGAGCGAAATATTCATCGGCGCGGTCATCGGCATTCTGGCGCATATCTATTTCTGGGCGCTGCAATTCATGGCAAGCACGATGGCCGTGTCCATCGGCTATTCCGGCTCTCCCGCCGATGCCATCACGGAAAGCGAACCGCAGGCGACATTGGCGACGATCGTCACCTTCAGCGCGCTGTTCCTGTTCTTCATCACCGACATGCATCTGGAAATCTTCCGGGCGCTGCTCAATTCCTATGTGGCCATTCCGGTGGATGGGCAGTTTCGTCCCGATGCGGTGATGATCGACTTCACCGATGCGCTTTCGGGGGCTTTTCTGGCGACGCTGCGCATTGCAGCGCCCTTCATCGTCTTTGCCATCCTAGTCAATTTCGCCATCGGTCTGGTGAACAAGCTGACGCCAACCATACCGGTCTACTTCGTATCAATGCCGTTCGTGCTGGGGGGAGGGCTGCTGGAGGTCTATTTCATCCTGCCGGAACTGCTGCGCTTCTTCACCAATGAAACTGCCACGCAGCTGCGTGAATTGTTCTGAGGGCCGCGATGACCAATCCGCGCAATCTCAAGAAGCTCATAGAACTGCAAAAGCTTGGCAGCGCCCGGCTGGAACAGGCGCTTGCCGCAGCCAATGCGCGCAAGGGCGCGCTGGATGAGGAGCGCGAGGCGCTGATCGCCATGCAGGATCGCCGCTATGATGGCGATGCGCTCAGTATCGATCCGTCGCTGCTTATCAGGCGCCTCGGCAACAACGCAGCCGAATCGCAGCAGCTTGAGCAGCGTCTTCAGGCGCAGCGCAAGGCCCTGTTGCAGGAACAGCGGCGTGTCGAATTGCTGGAGGATCGCCTGACGGACACCAGAAACGAGCGCGAACGGCGCGAACTTTCCAGCCTTATCGAGGAATTTATTAGCCGGAAAACGACAAGCCGGTCGCAAGGCCCTGATTGAGCGCAAAAATGAGGCTGAACGCACGCACAAGTTTCAGTCAAGTTTGACCCGTTATGGTGCAATCAACAGAAGAGGGAGTGTATTGCATGGCGATCAACCCGCCGTCAGATCTGGTGATGGACGTGGCGCGCGCGCCGATCCGCAAGCCTATCGCATGGCGGCGGAACGGTTGAAAGCGCCGTCGGCACCGGGAACCATGGTGGCCTCGGCTGCCGGTGGGCTGACGCGGGACAATTTCGCCCGCTTTTCCGACAGTCTTGCGGCGGGCGTCAGCGTGCGATCGGATGCGCAGAATGCGGCCAGCCCGGCCTATCGCAAGTTCGAGGCCTTCATGCTGCAATCCTTCGTGCAGTCGATGTTTACCAGTGACACGACGGCGACCTTCGGGAAGGGGATCGCCGGTGAATACTGGAAGTCCATGATGGCGGAAGCCATGGCAAACAAGATGGCGGATGGCGGCGGTGTCGGCATTGCCAGGTTGCTTGAGGAACAGGCGGCGCGCAACGCGCGGCCAGAAGCACCGACAACGGTAGCGTTGGGAGACGTGATCAATAATCTGGGAGGCGAGGTGAGCGAAAACGCCGTTTCGAAGGACATCGTGCATGGTTTCGAACGCAAGCTCATTCAAAAGCAGCTGGAGCATGTCTCCCGAAAGGGGGAACCGGTTTCGGGATGAAGACATGCGGGAAAATAGAGAGATAGAACCGTTCCGAGGACTGCGTTTCACCGGAACTGTTCCACACAAAGATAGCGACACGGACAGCGCGCGTGGCTGATTGGCCCGTAACGACAAGCGTCATAATTGAGGACCCCCGAAATGACCGAGACAAGCTCTGAAAACAGCCTGCCAGAGGATTCGCTGATCGTCGCCGTGACGAGCGAACCCGGTCAGGCGCTGGCAGAGGAACCGGCCGAGAACCCAGCATTGAAGCCGGTCGTGCGGGCGATCCAGCGTCTGGAAGACGTCATCGATACGGAGACGCGCCTTCTGCTGGAAGGCGGCAACCCCGATCTTGCGGAAATCAACGCACGCAAGAGCCGCGGGCTCTATGATTTCAACAAGGCGATCAAGAAGGCGGCCGGCGCTGCCGAGCCGGCGACGATGAAGCCGCTTCAGCCACTGCTCGACAGCCTGAAGCACAAGCTTGAGAAAAACTGCGAAGCGCTGCAACTGCATCTGCGGGCTGTCGGCGAGCTGGCCGACCTCATTCGCGGTGCGCTGGAAACGCAGGAAGCCGACGGCACCTATTCCATGCAGAGCGCGAGGCTCGGTCACGCACGATGATCCGCATCATTGCCATCGGCCTGTGGATCTGCGCCGTCGCTTTCGGCTCGCTTTTCTTCGCGGTTCGCCAGAACGCCTCATCCCCGGATGGGGCGCAGGCCGCGGTCGGCGGGTTTGGAGGCGTGGACTACGTGAAGACGGATGTGATGAGCGTGCCGATCCTCTCGAACGGCGGCGTCGCCGGTTATGTGGTGACGCAGCTCGTCTATACGATCGATTCGAACGTTCGCAAGAAGCTCAGCGTGCCGCTCGAATTCTTCATCAGCGATGAAATCTTCCGCAAGTTCTATGGCAGCTATTCGGATACGAAAGAGGTTGAAAAGGTGAGCTTCGAGGATGTGCGCGCCTCGATCATCGCCGATCTCAATGCGCGGTTTCCAGAGCCCGCCATCAAGGACCTATTGGTCGAGCAGTTCAACTATATTTCAGCCGAGGAAATCCGCGCCATGAACATGCGCGGCGCGCCAACGCCGACCGCGCCGGGGAAACAGGTTCCTGAAAAGCAGGCAGCCGCGCAGCCTGTCAGTCACAGCGAATAATATTTTCCTGAAAGCTGGGCGAGGCGTTCTTCGTCCAGCGGCGTGATTGCCGGGTCGGATACGAGTTCCACACCCATTTCACGGCCATTGCGCCAGGCGACGCGGGCCAGAAGCGCGCGGCCGTAATAATCGTCGAACAGCCAGAAACGCTCGGGCAGAGTGGGGACTTCCACGGTTCTGAGCTTGGCGCCATGGGGCGCGATATCGCTGAACTGGCATTCGATGATAAACCGCCCGTCGAGGCCCACGATCTTGCCGGAGCGCAGCCTTGTTCGCTGCCTCTCTTCCCTGCGACGTTCATGGGATGGCTTAACCCGTGCCATATCGAAATCTTACCTGCTTTTCCCCTCCGGCATCGGCCTGGAAATCGCAAACGATTTTCAGAAAGCACAATGCGCAGTTTCAGGAGAGCAATCTAGCAGGTTTCGATTGCCGATGCGTTACTTTTTAAACCGGGAACCTTCGGACATGGTTACCTTGAACAGGTTCGTAGCTGTTCAGTGATCCCCGCAGGCTTCGCAGAGGCCGCGCAGCTCCAGTGTCGTCTTGCGCGACTTGAAGCCGTTCTGCAGGCTCCATGCGCTGACGAGATTTTCGATTGCCGCGTCGGAAAACTCCGTCACCTGACCGCATTTCTCGCAAATGGCGAAAGCCACCAGACCCTGCTGGTGGCATTGCGGATGCGCGCAGGCAACGAAGGCGTTGAGGCTTTCGAGCCGATGGATCAGCCCGTAGTCGAGCAGCTTTTCCAGCGCGCGATAGACTTGCAGCGGCGCGCGGAAGCCGTCGTCGCGCAGCTGGTCGAGGATCGTATAGGCGCTGAGCGGGCCTTCCGCCTTGGACAGCACGTCGAAAACCAGTGTCTGATTGCGGGTCAGGTCCTGCGGGGCGTGATGATGGTGATGGGTGCTCATTGTCCAGCGATCCGTTTCGGTGATGCTTGTTCCCTCTTATGTAGGGGTAACAGGCTCAAAATGAAAATGGCAAGCGCCGCGACCACGATGGACGGGCCGGAGGGCGTGTCGAAATGAATGGAGCCATAAAGTCCGCCGATGACGCCTGCCGCGCCGATCAGCGAGGCGAGGATGGCCATCTGTTCGGGCGTCGAGGCAAAGCGGCGTGCGGTCGCTGCCGGTATGATGAGCAGCGAGGTTATCAATAGAATTCCGACGATCTTCATCGCAATGGCGATGACGATGGCCAGAAGCAGCATGAAAACGATACGCGACAGGGCGGGGTTCATGCCCTCGGCGCGGGCAATGTCCTCGCTGACGGTGGCGGCGAGGAAGGGACGCCACAGCCAGGCCAGAACCGCCAGCACGAACACGCCGCCGCCATAGATGAAGGCGATATCCATGCGCGAGACGGCCAGAATGTCGCCGAACAGGAAGGACAGCAGGTCGACGCGCACCCATGTCATGAAGGCGACGAGGACGAGGCCAAGCGACAGGGTGGCATGGGACAGGATGCCGAGGAGCGAATCCGCCGACAATGTATGGCGGCGCTGCAAAAGCAGCAGAATGGCGGAAATCGCCACCGCGACAGCAAACACGCCGATCATCAGATTGATGTCGAAAACAAGTGCCAGCGCCACGCCGAGCAGGGCCGAATGCGCCATCGTATCCCCGAAATAGGCCATGCGCCGCCACACGATGAAGCAGCCGAGCGGCCCGGTGGTGAGCGCCAGCCCGACACCGGCGATGATGGCGCGGGTGAAGAAATCGTCAAGCACGGGGCGCGCTCCCTTCGTGATGATGGTGGTCGTGTGCGTGGTCATGCTCATGATGATGGCCGTCATCGGCATGGCAGTGATCGGTCACGGAACCGTCGGCGTGAAGCACGCGCCCGTCGGGCAGATGCGTGTGATCGTGGTGATGCTCATAAACGGCAAGCGGCCCGACGGCGCGGCTGCCGAACAGCCGCATATATTCAGGGCTCGCCGTCACATCGCGCGGCGTCCCGCTGCAGCACACATGGCCGTTGAGGCAGATGACGCGGTCGGTCGCCGCCATGACGAGATGCAGGTCGTGCGAAATCAAAAGAACGCCGCAGCCCGTATCGTCGCGCAGTTTCGCGATCAGCTCGTAAAGCGCGGTCTCGCCGGAAAAATCGACGCCCTGCACCGGCTCGTCCAGCACCATGAGGTCCGGCTTGCGGGCAAGTGCCCGCGCCATCAGCGCCCGCTGGAATTCGCCGCCCGACAGGTTGGCGATCTCGGCCTTTGCAAGATGCGGAATGCCGACCACTTCCAGCGCCGTCTCAATATCCTTGCGTGAGAGAGGCCCTGTGAGCGTCATCAGGCGCTCCACCGAAAGCGGCAGCGTGCGGTCAATATTGATCTTCTGCGGCACATAGCCGATGCGCAGTCCAGCCATGTGGATCACGCTGCCCTCGTCGGGCTTCAGGATGCGCAGCGCCATCTTGGCGGCGGTGCTCTTGCCCGCGCCATTCGGCCCGATCAGGGTCACGATCTCCCCGCGCTCGACGCTCAGGCCGACATTGCGCACGAGCCAGCGCCCGTCGCGATAGACGCCGGCGTCCTTCAGTTCGATCAAGGTTTCCCGCGCCTTTTGGACGGGGAGGGCGGTCTTCCTGCTCATCTGTTCCGGGCTTTTCTCAGTGTCTTTTCGTTGCGCCACCCCGGTTGCGATTTTGCAAAATGGGGGTTGCCTCACCTTATGACAGACGTTATAGCATAACGCAACAGACGTAATAAAATAACATATCACTTGAATATGATATCCGTTTCCAACCGCACAAGAGAGAGACCATGAAACACTTCCGCTCCCTTCTTCTCGCCTCGGCTTTCCTTGCCAGCGCGACGAATATCTCGCTTGCCGCAGAGCGCGAAGGCGTTGTGGTATCAATCAAGCCGCTCCATTCCATCGTGTCGGCGGTCATGCAGGGCGTGGGCGAGCCGAAGCTGATCGTGCAGGGGGCGGGTTCGGAGCATGTCTACAGCCTCAAGCCTTCCGATGCCGAGGCAATCGAGCATGCCAAGGTGATCTTCTGGGCTGGGCCGTCGATGGAAACCTTCCTCGACAAGCCGATCGATACGCTGGGCGAGGGCGCGAAGGTCGTCGCGCTTGGCGATGCGGACGGCCTCAACCGGCTGAAGTTCCGTGAAGGCGGTCCTTTTGAAGCGCATGACCACGGGCATGAAGGTCACGACCATGGCCATGATGACAAGAAGCACGATCATGCCGCGGAAGCTTCCGAAGCCGGGCATGATCATGACCACGGCCATGGCGAATATGACCTGCATTTCTGGCTCGACCCGCAGAACGGAAAGGTCCTGGCAACGGATATTGCGAAGACGCTGGGCGCAAGCGACCCGGAACATGCCGCGCAATATGAAAAGAACGCCAGGGACTATGGCGAGAAGATCGACGCTCTGACCAGGGAAATCGCGAGCGAACTGGAGCCGGTCAAAGACAAGCCCTTCATCGTCTTCCATGATGCTTATCAATATTTCGAAAATCGTTTCGGTGTGAAAGCCGCCGGGTCGATCACTGTCAGCCCGGAAAAGGCGCCGGGCGCAGCGCGCATCAAGGAAATCCACGACAAGATCAAGTCGCTTGGCGCAACCTGCGTGTTCTCCGAACCGCAGTTCGAGCCGAAGCTGGTGAAGACGGTTATCGACGGGACCGAGGCCAGAACCGGTATTCTCGATCCTCTGGGTGCGGAACTGAAGGACGGGCCCGATCTCTACCCGCAGCTTATCCGCAATCTGGCGGGTTCGTTGAAAACCTGCCTGTCGAAATAACAGCCGCAGCCGCTTCCCTTTGCTGGATGCACGCGCGTTCCGAACGCGGCTGCAAATGTGCCGGGCTGCAACTATCGACAGCCCGGCACTCACGAACCAAAAGCGGAAAGGCTTCGCCCCTTCGCCTGAAAGCGCGTCAGGCCCAGACCGTCTGGAGCATTTCCAAAAAGTGCGTAGCGGTTCCGCGATACCATATTGAACGGAACTGCTCTGGGCACGATCCGACCGGAGCGAAACGAGGGTCGACAAGATGTTGCTCCACGCAGAAGGGGCTGGAGCGCCGATCTGATTCAATCCGATCGAAACGCGCTCCGGGTCTTACGGGACATTTCAGGGCGGCTTCCACCGCCCATTTTCACCGCCAAGCTTGTTACGATATAACATAAAGGAGAAATGAATGCACAGCTTTTTGAGGACGCTTCACGCCGGTGCCGTTATGGTCTTTCTCGCGCCTGCGGTTGCAGGTGCGCATGGCATCTGGATTGCCGAGCGTCATGGCACGCAGGCTGTCGTTTACGGTCACGGCGCGAGCGACGAGGCCTATGATCCGCAGAAGCTGAAGACGGTCACGGCCCGGGATGTGGACGGCAAGGAACTCGCCGTTGAGGTCAGGCGGCAGGAAGATCATGCCCTGCTCGGCGTGCCCGGGGATGCGGTCGTGGTCAGCAGCGTCTTCGATAATGGCTTCTGGGCCGAGGGGCCGGACGGCAAGTGGGTCAACAAGCCGAAATCGGAAGTGCCGGGCGCAAAACAGTCCAGCCAGAGCCGGAAGTTCGCCGTCGCCGTTCTCGACCATCTGCGCAAAAAGCCCGAGCCGCAGGGCGTGCCGTTTGAAATCGTGCCGCTGATGGACCCGACGATTTTGGAGGCGGGCAACGAACTGCCCGTGCAGGTTCTGGTTGACGGAAAGCCGGTCGAAGGCGTGGAGGTCGCGGCGGACTATGTCAATGACAGCCATGCAGCACCGGTGAAGACCGACGCGGAGGGCATTGCCCGGATCAGGATTCGCAATGCCGGTCTCAATGTTGTCGGGGCCGCCTATTCCAGCCCGCTTTCCGATTCAAAGGAAGCCGACAAGCTCAGCTATTTCACCACGCTGACCTTCAATCTCGATCACCATCACCACGATTGATCCCACCCTGTCATCAAGGAACGGAGTCATGCGAAAGAGACTGCCCGTTACGGTCCTGTCCGGCTTTCTTGGAGCCGGAAAGACGACGTTGCTCAACCACGTGCTCAACAATCGCGAGAACCGCCGGGTTGCGGTGATCGTCAATGATATGAGCGAAGTGAACATCGATGCCGCCCTCGTTCGGGAGGGCGGCGCCAATCTGTCCCGCACGGATGAGCAACTGGTCGAAATGACCAATGGCTGCATCTGCTGCACCTTGCGCGATGATCTCCTGAAGGAGGTTTCGCAACTGGCGGCACAGGGGCGCTTCGATTATCTGCTGATCGAATCGACCGGTATAGCCGAGCCCTTGCCGGTCGCCGCCACGTTCGAATTTCGCGACGAGAAGGGCAACAGCCTTTCCGATGTCGCCCGGCTCGATACGATGGTGACGGTTGTCGATGCCGCCAATCTGCTGAAGGATTATGCGTCGAGCGACTTTCTGCGCGATCGCGGCGAATCCCTCGGCGCGGAGGACGAGCGCACGCTTGTCGACCTGCTGGTCGAACAGATCGAGTTCGCCGACGTCGTCGTGCTGAACAAGATATCGACTGCTTCGCGAGAGGAGCGGGATCTCGCCCACAAGGTCATCCGTTCGCTCAATCCCGATGGCCGCATCGAGGAAGCTGATTTCGGCGAAGTGCCGCTCGACGCCATACTGGACACGAAGCTGTTCGACTTCAACAAGGCGCATGAGCATCCGCTCTGGTACAAGGAACTGCACGGCTTTGCCGCGCACACGCCCGAGACCGAGGAATATGGCGTCCGCTCCTTCGTCTATCGCGCGCGGCGCCCCTTCGATCCCGGACGATTCCAGTCGTTCATCGACAAGGGCTGGCCGGGCGTCGTGCGGGCGAAGGGCTTCTTCTGGCTGGCGACAAGGCCGGATTTCGTTGGCGAAATCAGTCAGGCTGGCGCATTGGTGCGCACCGCCAAAAGGGGCCGCTGGTGGTCGTCCGTGCCCAAGCAATACTGGCCGGACGAACCCGAATGGCAGCGCGCCATGGAACCATATTTCCATAAGACATGGGGTGACCGGCGTCAGGAAATCGTGTTCATCGGCGTCGATCCGATGCAGGAAGACGCGCTCATCGAGGAGCTGGACCAGTGTCTGCTTGAGGAAGAAGACTTCGTGCCGGAGCGCTGGTCCGGCCTGAACGATCCGTTCCCGAACTGGTCGCCGGCCTGAGCCTGTTTGGCCAGTGATTCCAGGGCGGTTTCCATTGAAACGGGGCGTCTGGAACCGCTCTGTCTTTTGTTTCTACGCAAGCCTAATCCCAAAGCAGGTTCCCACTTTTGGAGGCATGCTCCATATCCAGAGCCCTGCTGTCGGCCAGCGTTCGGTGATCCAGAACGCTGGCGATGGCTTCGCGCACATCCAGCATCATCTGGCGCACTTCACATTCTTCCTCATCGCAATCGTCGCAGGGGCGATAGTCGGTCTTGCTGGCGCAGGCGATAGGCGCAAGCGCGCCATCGAGCGCACGGATGATGTTGCCGATGGCGATCTCGTTGGCCGGGCGGGCGAGGCAGAAGCCGCCGCCCTTGCCTTTGCGGCTCAGAACGAAACCGGCATTGCGAAGCTCGGTGAAAATATTGTCGAGAAACTTGCGCGGTATATGGTGCTTTTCGGCGATCTCGCTGGCGGAAACCAGTTGTCCATCGGTAACGCCCGCCAGATGTACCATGGCTTTCAGGCCATATTTGCCCTTTTTGGTCAGCATGCCACCCCTGTGGGGCATTTCCTCGAAGTACCGAAACCGGCTTTGTCCGGAAATGCACGAAAAGAATACGCAACACACGCCGCCAGCCAAAACCGGCGCCGTTCGCAACATCAGGCCAAAGCCTGCTCCCTGGAAGTTAGGCGCTAAACCCGGCTGCGACAAGTCTTTTTGCCGCCGCAGCTTCGGGGCGAAACCGGAATCGATTTCCTGAACGCGCTATGCGTGGATTCAACGGTGTGGATCCGGCCCGTTCTCCAGCAAAGCGAGCGATAATGCGCCTTGCAATGCGTCGCCAAGTGCGGGCCGATAGTGCCCCCGATACGGCAGGAAGGGCAGTGCTGCATAGGAAGAGGCAAGGCCACCGGTCAGGCTGAACCGGCCAAGCGCTTCCGTGTCGAGCCGCTCCAGACCGCGTGCAATATAAGAGCAGGCGCGTTGCAGGATCGAATTGCCGAGCGGATCGCCCTCACGGGCGTGGTTGAAAACGAAGGGAGCGAAGGCGGCGTAGTCGGCGGCTGTTGCCTTGCGCGAGAAGGCGATGATCTGGCGAAGCTCGCCGTTGAACCGCGCCAGCACGGCGTCGACAAGTGCCGTACGCTCCGCCATTCCATCCAGTGCGAGCAGCGTTTCTTCGAGAAGTTCCCGCCCAAGCCGCGCGCCACCCGCGTGGTCGCTCAGCATGAAGCCGCGTCCGCCGACAATCTCGAAGGCGCCCCGTTCCCTTTTGACGAAGACCGAACCGGTGCCGAGAATGACGATAGCGCCATCGTCCTGCCCGAGCGCGCCTTGCAGGGCGCTGACCGCGTCGGAAACGATCTTCACACGGCCAAAGGGGAACTGGCGTTCCATGCTGTCCTTGTCGGCAAGCGAATTTGCGCCCGCGAGCCCGAGCACCGCGCAGGTCTCTCTTAGTATGGCGACATCGAGCCCCGCGTCCTGCACGGCCTGCTTCGCCGCGCGCTTTATATTATCCAACGCGGCGACCGGCTCCGCGCCGATATTGGCGGGGCCGCTGGTCCCCCGGCCCATGGTCGCGCCATCGCGGTCGGCGAGAAGCGCCCGGCACCCGGTGCCGCCGCCATCGACCGCCAGAATATAAGGCATTGGCTTCATGTTCATTCACCCGATTGTCATGTCAGCCGTCACGGAATCGTCGCAACTGTTCGAATCGCCAGTTTTTCACGGTTGAAATTTGGTTAAAAAGGACCATATTGGCTGTGGAAAGAAAATTCCTGTTTTTTTGAGAAACTGCGTTGACAGTTTTGTTTGGTGGGGTCTATATGGCGCCACAACGAGGGCGGCGGCGCCGCAAGCGGCAGGCTGATGCGTCCTTGGAGTTGGTTGAAGGTGTCTGGCAGAGATGCTGGGTGTT